>CAJWZU010000012.1 GCA_913050115.1 uncultured Cellvibrionales bacterium | reverse complement strand
CCAGCCATTAAGTTCGACAATAATTTTTTTATCGCCAGCCCTATAGCGCTGGTGCTCGCCCCCCATACGAAACAAATGGCATTTATCGTATGCTTCAAAACTGCCATCGGGGCGCATCCATATCAGACGATTTACATAGCGACCGGGCTCACTCTCGACAATTAAGCTGCCAGTAATAACCGCCCCCGACACTTTAGCCTGCTCGGCTAGCCAGCTGTGGGTAGTACCCATTGGAGTTTCTGCATAAGGACGCCCGTGCCGTTCGGCTAGAAAACCGGCATTAAATACTTCGGGCAGCACGATCAAATCAATACCAGCGGGCTGCTGGGCAATAACATCGGAAAATAGCGACAAGTTACTGTTAAGACAGTCTGTTTCAATCGGCAATTGCACTAAAACAACATTCAGATCTTTCACGGTAGATTCCACAACCTCAAATTAAGACAACAGTGCATCTTGTTTGTGAACACCCAGCCAGACAAAAACAAACGCTAAGGTTGATGCTAGGGCCGCGTAGACAAAAGTGGCTTCATTGCCCGCTGACCATAAATACCCCGACAACACCGCACCCAAAGCACCACCACAACCCCAGCTAATAGAGCTGTAAAGCGACTGGCCTTGCCCTTGGTGATCTATCGAAGTCTGTTGCGATGAGAAATACCGCCGAATGAATTCAATCGAGGCTGCATGCGCGGTACCAAACGAAAAAGCATGCAAGCACTGACTAAAAATCAATACCCAGCTGTATTCGGCGCAGTAGGCCAACAACAGCCAGCGAAAACTCGCCATGGCGCAACTGAGTAACAGCAGTAACCGCACGCCTAACACGGGCAATAATTTATACATGCACATAAAAATGGCAATTTCTGCTACGACACCCAGCGACCACAGCAAGCCTATAGCGGTCTTGGAATAATTTAAACGTTCGAGAAAAACACTAAAAAACGTGTAGTAAGGGCCAAAACTTAGCTGCAACAAAAACGCCGACGCTAAAAAATACAGTACCGGTTTTTTTGTCGCTATTGCTAGAAAACCGCGCCAATGACTAAGTCGACAACTTTTTTTAACCTCAGTTAAAAACAAGCTGTTGAGCCACATTAACAGCAACAGAAAAAACAGTATCCAAGGCAGATAGCTAACGGAAACAAAATCAAAAAGAATACCGATTGCCGCAACAACGACAATAAAACCCACCGAACCCCACAAGCGAACAGCGCCGTATAGTTGAGGCTTATCATCGAGATGGTGCAGCGTGAGTACTTCAAACTGGGCGAGAATCGCATTCCAAAAAAAACTGTACAGCAACACCGATATTAACAGGCACTCAAACTGCCAGCCTTTGGCATAGTCACTGAATAACACACCGGAAAAAAATATCGCCGCAAGACCGGCCCCCCAGCGAATAATTCGCAGGCGCTGACCACTATAATCACCCAACCAACCCCACAAATTAGGGGCTGCTATACGAGTGGCTAAAATAACGGCTGACAACCAGCCTATTTCGCGACTACCGTAGCCTTCAGCCTGCAGATACAGACTCCAAAAAGGCACCAGCGCGCCGAGCGAGGCAAAATAGAAAAAATAAAAGCCCGACAGCCGCCAGTAGGGAACTAACCCTAGCTCTGATTTAGCAACTACCGAGTTACTCATGGGGAGTAGACCTTATACCTGCGCTGGAATAACAGGTGGTTTATTAATAACACCGCCATTTTGACCACGGTTACGCAGCAGTTGGTCCATTAAGACCATAGCCAACATAGCTTCGGCGATAGGTGTTGCTCGAATACCAACACAGGGGTCGTGGCGCCCTTTGGTAATCACCTCCACTTCATTGCCGTGCTGGTCGACACTGCGGCCGGGCAAATGCAGGCTAGACGTTGGTTTTAGGGCAATATGCGCAACAATATCTTGGCCAGTAGAGATACCACCCAGAATGCCACCGGCCTGATTCGACAAGAAGCCCTCATTGGTAATTTCGTCACGGTGTTCTGTGCCTTTTTGCGCCACAGAATCAAAACCCGCACCTATTTCAACACCTTTGACCGCATTAATACTCATTAAAGCATGAGCAATATCGGCATCTAAGCGATCAAAAACCGGCTCACCTAAGCCAGGAATCATACCGCTGGCGGTGACTGTGATCTTAGCGCCGACCGAGTTGCCCTCTTTATTCAGCGCCTTCATGTAATCTTCCATCTCTGTGACCTTACTCAGGTCAGGGCAGAAAAATGGATTATTGCCCACCTCATTCCAGTCAACGGATTCAATTTTAATTGGTCCGAGTTGCGACAAGTAACCGCGTACGACTATGCCAAATCCCTGCTCGAGGAACTTCTTCGCAATAGCACCCGCGGCCACGCGCATAGCTGTTTCACGGGCCGAAGAGCGACCACCACCACGGTAATCGCGGACACCGTATTTTTGCATATAGGTGTAATCGGCATGGGCCGGACGGTACTGATCTTTAATATTAGAATAATCTTTTGAGCGTTGATCGTTATTGTGAATAATTAAACCAATGGGAGTACCGGTGGTTTTACCTTCGAACACACCAGAGAGAATCTCAACCTGGTCGGCTTCTTTGCGCTGGGTGGTAAACCGCGAAGTGCCGGGCTTGCGGCGATCAAGATCGACCTGAATATCTTCTTCGCAGATTTCCAAGCCCGGCGGACAGCCATCGATAATGCAGCCAAGAGCCTTGCCGTGGCTCTCGCCAAAGGTGGTAACAGTAAACAGCTTGCCAAATGTGTTGCCGGACATAATATTCTCTATCTATTTTGCAATCGTAAATGCGTTTTATTATACGCAATTCACAGAGTGAATTCAGCACGGTACTGCTTAAGCTGATCTATGGTGAGCATAAACACTCCGTGCCCGCCCCGTTCAAATTCCAACCAGGTGAAAGGAACCTGCATAAATGCCTCCTCTAAATGCACCCAGCTGTTGCCGACTTCAACAATTAACACGCCGTTATCGGTCAGATAGTGCTCAGCGCCTAACAGTAATCGACGAGTAAAATCGAGCCCGTCAAAACCTGACCCGAGAGCAATCTCGGGTTCATTTTGATACTCTAGTGGCATAGTCGCGAGATCTTCAGCGTCGACATAGGGCGGATTACTGACGATTAAATCGTAACGCTGCCCCTTAAGCCCAGCAAACAAATCCGACTCTACCGCACGCACGCGTTCGCCCAACTCATAACGCGCTATATTTTTTTCAGCCACCGCTATGGCTTCAGTCGATATATCACTAAGGTCAACACAGGCGTAAGGAAAGGCCAGCGCAGTGGCGACACCGATACAGCCACTGCCGGTGCAAAGGTCAAGAATCATTTGCGGTTCATGCGCCAGCCATGGCTTATATTCGTTTTCAATTAACTCGGCAATGGGCGAGCGCGGCACTAGCACATGCTTATTAACGGTAAACGGCAGGCCAGCGAAATAGGATTCGCCGGTAAGATGACCCGCCGGTATGCGAGCAAAAATACGCTGTTCGAACAATGCCAATATCGCTTTGCGTTCGTCTAAGCACAGGCGAGCATTGAGCACATCAGGGTCGCTGCTAACCGGCAGATGCACCACATACATGACCAACTGCACGGCTTCATCCCACGCATTGTCATTACCGTGGCCAAAAAACAGCTCGGCCGCATTAAAACGACTCGCGCCCCAGCGAATATAATCGCGCAAGGTTATTAATTCAGAGGTCAAAGCCTCTCGCCTATTGATCACAGCGATCTCCAAGTTTGGTCTTTTACAATAGCGCCATTGTAAATCAGTCTTATCGATCGATGGAACAATCTAGCGCCATTGTCACAAAAAATGTAAAGTATCACTCCCCGCTACTCGTAAGCGGGACTTTTTCAATATGGAAGCCAGTCATGAAAGAACAGTTTGCCAAAATCATCGAAGCCACCGGCGAAGACCTCAACCGCCCTGGATTACTGGACACGCCGGAACGAGCGGCCAAAGCATTTCAGTACCTGACTCGCGGCTACCATCAAAACCTTAAAACAGTCGTTAACAACGCGCTTTTTCCATCTGATTCAGATGAAATGGTCATCGTTAAAGACGTTGAGCTCTATTCAATGTGTGAACACCACATGTTGCCCTTTATTGGTAAGGCTCATGTAGCTTATATTCCTACCGGTAAGGTATTGGGGCTGTCTAAAATAGCTCGTATTGTCGACATGTATGCCCGCCGCTTGCAAATTCAGGAACAACTCACCTTGCAAGTTGCCCAAGCTGTTCAAGAAATCACTGGCGCCGCAGGTGTGGGTGTCATTATTGAAGCCAAGCATATGTGCATGATGATGCGCGGCGTGGAAAAGCAAAACTCAGTCATGAAAACATCTTCGATGCTGGGATCATTCCGCTCTCACGCAGCCACTCGCAGTGAATTTCTATCGCTTATTCGCGATTAACCGGCACTAGCCAGAGTGGCCTCTACCTCCGGTAGAAGTCGCTCTATTTGAAAATAATTACGTTTATTGCCACGCTGCACGGCGTATAACACTAAAAACTCTCCCGCCAAACCTTTATACGCTCGGTACTGCTGGGTTTGTTCTAGGCCGTACAGTTGCTTGACTAAAAAGTGATTATTAGCCCAACTATTGCTGCTGCCACAACCGCGACCAGCACACGTATAAAGCAGCTCAAGCGACGACAATTCAAGCGTCTGCTGATAAAAGCTAAAGCCATCCTCAAGGCCGAAGCCCGCCGGCATCTCCAGTGTCAAGCGCTGTAGCTGGCCTAAGTGCGCCTGCAATGTTTCAGCTCGCCACACATTTCTGATCTTTTTTTGTGGCCCCAGCGCCAAACGATAGTAACTGGAGTCGGACTCAGATTGACTCAACACCTTAGCGCCAGGAAATATGGGCAGCTCCGATGCCGAAACATGAGTAGCACAAAAAATCAAAAAACCTAAAACAAACGTAAAATATGTTTTCACCAACACGGTACCCACATTAATGTTATTGAGCGTAAAAAAATTCTTCCAATGCAGCCGAAACCAGTGACGACTGTTCTTCCATATGCAGATGATGCCCACCCGGAAAAACTTCTACATCGAGATTAACAATATCGTTTATCTGACTCTCATACTTATCCAAGATACCCTTGATGCCTTGCTGCGCCAAGATTAATTTAATCGGTGACTCTATGCGTGCGACAAAAGCCTGCATATGCTCGGCACTCAATTTGAATGAAGAGGCCATTAACAGACAGGGATCAGAACTCCATATATAACCCCCTGCAACCAAGCGCACACCGCGCGTAACAATAGATTTAGCCGCTTCATAGCCAAGCGGGAAACGCCCCCCCTGGCGAGCTGCTATGGCAGCATCAATACTGGCGTAGTGAGATAACTTTGAGTTTTTTCTGCTTTGATACTGGCGGATCGATTTAGCCAGCTGCCTTGGGGCATCAGTAATATCCACCGGCTCGGGCCAGAGCCCCTCAACCAGCCCTACCCGACTGATGCGCTTGGGAAATGTACCCGCCGCCAACAAGCTAATCATTGCGCCACGCGAATGCCCAAGCAGGGCAAACTGCTGCCATCCCATAGCATCCGCTATAGCGAAGACATCGGGTATATCTTGCCAAATATTGTAGCGACTAGACCCGGCGCGATGATCACTTTGGCCATGCCCTGCTAGGTCAAGTGCAAGTAGATGCACACCCTTTAGCTTGGCCGCCACAGCGTTAAAACTGGCGCTATTGTCGAGCCAGCCATGTAACGCCAATACCGGAACGCCACCGCATTGACCCCACTCTTGCGCGGCAAAAGTAAAGCCATCGATATGAAATTGCCGCTGTTTAAGCATGCTAAACCAAGCTTGCCAGAGGCGACGTGACCACGCCCACAACCAGCACCCAAGTGGCAAAAAATATTTTTAACTTTCGCGCCGACAACCAAGACACTAGAGTTTTAGCAAAAATACCACCAATAACTGCACCGGGGCCAGCAAACAGAAGCACTTGCCAGTAAGCCTTCGGATTCAACCAAAAATGCTCTAGCGCTGCAGACCAAACGACCAGCGCCGACACCACAACCGCCGAAGCAACAGCCATGGTCACATCAAAGCGGCGCAATATTAAGTAAATAGCGAGCAGCTCGCCAACACCGACCGATAACCAAGCGGTAATGATCCCGCCGAAAATACCAATAAGCCCCAGTGCCGCGCAGTCATACCACTCTAAGTTCGAGTGCTCTCGCCCCGGTCTCAAGAAAAACACCGACACCAGAATTGCTAAGCCTAAGACGATCGAGAAAATGCTAAAACTTTCGTGCAAAGAGGCCGGCGAGGGTAAATTTAAGCCATACACTAGCCAAACACCCAATACAGCAAAAGCACCGGTTAAAGCAATAATAGGCACAAAAGAGTGCCACAAATGCAACTCAATCTTATCGTGCCGATAGTGGTGAATCCAAGTAAAGGCACCGGCAGTCATACCAAAGCACTGAATACCAAAACTGGTCGCAATGGCCTGCACCTCAGTAAAGCCCAACTGATTAAACATAGGGATAAACACTACACCGCCGCCCGCTCCGGTGGCATTGGCAAATATGGCACCGGTAATACCGAGCAAACTAAAAGCGATGTAATCACCCATTACCGACAAGGTATCAGGAATCAACCACAACGCCGCAGCCCACAGCACAAAGAACACGCTTAAGAAAATAGGGCTATTAAGTCGAATAGGGTTGAGCCTACCACTGCAGCGGCGAGGGGTAGAGCGTGCGAGAAATTTAAATTGAGGAGCAGGCATAAGATAAACAGCTAATATATTCGAACTGATTATAACAAGCCCGCATTGATAAACCAGCAATCAGAAGAGTTAGCAACGCTTAGGCATGGCGCAGCCAGTTAAGCTCTGCCAAACCAGCCACCCATAAGTCGGACTGCAAACAGGCCAGACTTGCGGTATCCATAGGATAGCGACCGTAGGACTGGCCACACAGATGACTCAAAAGAGCGCCTACTAAAGGCTGATGGCTGACCAGTAAAACGTTTTCTTGGGTTAGTAGTTGTAACTTCTCAGTTAATAACATCAAGTCCGATTCAGGTGTCAAAGCGTCCCAAGTAGCACAAGCCGCTGTAGGAAAAACGGCTTGTGCATAGGCTGCGGTTTGCTGTGTGCGTAAATAAGGGCTGACTAAAATTAACTCTGGCTGCTGACCCTGGGCCTGCATATAAGCCACTGCACTTTCAACTTGAAAGCGGCCAAAATCAGTCAAGCAGCGATCACAATCTAAACCGCTGTCGGCATAATTTTCAGCTTGGCCGTGACGCAAAACCAAAAGGGCTTTAGACATTAGGCATCTTCCTGCCTGATGCTGTCTTCGGCCTCTTGGGCTTCTACAGTCTCAAACGTTTGAACTGCTGCAGTCTCAGGCGTATCCGCCGGGACAATAGACGCAGCAACTGGCTTGGCCTTCGCTGTTTGTGGCTCAGCTTCAGGCCAATCAGCAAAAGGGAAAGACTTACTTTCGCTGTTGTAGGTTAAAAACTGTAATGTTTGGTAGATAAATTTAGACAAACTACTGCCAAATTGGCGCAAACTACTATTGTCGTTGCCGGTAACTAAAGAAAACAAAAACTGCACCACCACCACTAATAACATAACAGGGATAGCTATTTCTAAAACCAATATGAATAGCACCATAAAAACCAGACGAATCCAGTGAGAGGCGCAGAGCAAATTAGATTTCAATTCATCGTTATTCATTGAATTATCCTTAACTTATGAAATTTAAGAGTACCGAATTTAAGAGTGACCGTCTAAATAATCAATATCCGAAGCCTGCTCGCCAAGCATTAGTGATTTAACCACCTCAGCGATGGCACAATCTTCAAACAAAATCGCATGTAAACCAGACAGCAAAGGCATATAAATACCGAGCTGATCAGCCTTGTGCTTTACCACTTTAACAGTATTTACCCCTTCGGCGACCTGCCCCAGCTCAGCAACAATAGCCTCGAGCCTTTTACCCTGACCGATAGCAAAACCTACCCGATAATTACGACTGAGATCAGAGCTACAAGTCAGAATTAAATCGCCGACACCGGCGAGGCCAAGGAAAGTCATAGGGTCTGCCCCCATGGTTTGTGCGAAACGACCCATTTCAGCCAAGCTGCGTGTTAACAACATGGCCTGAGTATTTTGACCCGCACCTACCGCCACCGCCATACCAGAGATAATCGCATAGATATTTTTCAGTGCACCACCGAGCTCTACACCGTATTTGTCTCGATTGGTATAAACCCGAAAACTATCAGAACACAGAATATCTTGTACCTGCGTACACACCTCGACATGATCACTAGCGACCACCGTTCCAGTCTGCATCTGCTGGACAATTTCTTTGGCAAAGTTGGGGCCGCTTACCACTGCAATACGGTGCCGAGGCAATACCTGCTCAAGTACCTGGCTCATTAAATTAAAGCCATCGTCATGCAGTTCAATACCCTTGGTTGTGGTTACGACCATGGCATCTGTAAGTAATAACGGCGCAATTTGTGCAGCAACATCGCGAACCGATGAACTGGGTACAGAAATAAACACGACGTCACTATTGGCTACTGCCTCGGCCAAATCAGCCGTGACAATGAGGTTATCGCTTAATCTATAACCCGGCAGGTACGCGGTGTTTTCGCGCGACTTTTGACAACTCGCCGCACGTGCAGAGTCACGCATCCATAGGTAAGTTTTATGCCCATTACTGGCGATAATATTACCAATGGCCGTGCCGAAACTGCCGCCACCAAGTACTGAAATAGTTAAGGATTGAGTCATTAATAAGTCTTAATATATTTTGAGTAAATGAATTATAAGCCAGACGGCCATAAAAAAGGCGACTGCATTACTGCAGCCGCCTTTTTGTGAGTTATTAAACTCAGTGACTAAGTTCTAGCAACAGCTTGTTCAGACGCTGTACATAGCCGGCAGGGTCTTCCAAGTGGCCGCCCTCCGCAAGATTAGCCTGATCCAATAAAACTGCCGCTAAATCGCCAAACCGATCTTCATCGGACTCTTGATCCAACTTAACCACTAGAGGGTGGGCAGGATTGAGTTCAAAAATCGGCTTGCTGTCAGGCATAGCTTGACCAGCTTGCTCGAGGATACGGCGCATCTGTGCACCCATATCGTCATCGCCTACTACAACACAAGCCGGAGAGTCAGTCAGGCGTGTGGTGACGCGCACATCCTGAACCTTGTCAGCCAGGACTTTTTTAACGCGAGCCACTAAATCTTCATTGCTCTTAGCAGCGGTTTCTTGCTCTTTCTTTTCTTCATCGCTGTCCAGTTCACCGAAATCGAGTGCGCCCTTGCCCACGTCTTGCAATTGCTTACCATCAAAGTCCTGCAGATGCCCCATCAGCCACTCATCAACGCGCTCAGTCAGTAACAGCACTTCAAGGCCTTTCTTACGGAATACTTCAAGATGCGGGCTATTTTTAGCCGTGTTGTAGTTCTCAGCGGCGACATAATAAATCTTATCCTGCCCCTCTTTCATTCGCTCGACATAGCCAGTCAAAGACTCACTCTGCACTTCGGAATTATTAAACGTCGTGCTAAAACGCAGCAGCTTGGCAATTTTTTCTTTATTGCCAAAATCTTCTGCTGGTCCCTCTTTTATCACTTGACCAAATTCTTTCCAGAAAGGCGCGTATGCATCGGCATTTTTAGCCAGTTTACCCAGCATATCCAGAACACGCTTGGTTAGCGCCGAGCGCATCGCGTCAATATTTGGATCTTTTTGTAAAATTTCACGTGACACATTCAAAGACAAATCGTTGGAATCGACAACACCTTTAATAAAGCGCAGATACAGCGGTAAGAACTGCTCAGCATCATCCATAATAAAGGTGCGCTGCACATACAATTTCAAGCCACGCGAGGCTTCACGATTGTACATATCATAAGGCGCTTTGGCGGGCAAATAGAGTAAGCTGGTGTAATCGAGTTTACCCTCAACGCGGTTGTGGCTCCACTTCAGCGGGTCAGCAAAATCGTGCGATACATGTTTATAAAATTCTTTGTATTCTTCGTCGCTTACATCGGCACGTGGGCGAGTCCACATTGCTGTGGCGGCATTAACGGCTTCATACTCTGGTGCAGCAGTTTCGGCTGTTGTCTCTTCCTCGCCTTCAGCGCCGGGCACAGCAGGTGCCGCTTCTTTAAGCATTTCTACCGGCAACGAAATATGATCAGAATACTTCTTAATCAATGAACGCAGGCGAAAGGCATCGGCATACTCCAAGGCATCGTCTTTAAGGTGCAAGACAATCTTAGTACCGCGATCCGCTTTCTCAACGCTTTCAACGCTAAATTCAGCTTCACCGGTGCACTCCCAGTGAACACCCTCTGAGGCACTATCGCCGGCACGACGGCTAAAAACCTCAACATGATCGGCAACAATAAACGATGAATAGAAACCCACGCCAAACTGACCAATTAGCTGTGAGTCTTTCTGTTCATCACCGCTCATATCTTTCAAAAACTGCGCAGTTCCAGATTTAGCGATAGTGCCTAAGTGCTCTACGGCTTCATCACGGTTCATACCAATACCGTTATCAGCAATAGTCAGAGTCTTAGCCGTAGCGTCAAAATCAATGCGAATCTTTAGCTCTGGGTCACTTTCATACAAATTAGACTGAGATAGCGCAGCAAAACGCAGTTTATCAGCGGCATCAGAGGCATTAGAGACCAGCTCTCGAATGAATATCTCTTTATTCGAGTAGAGTGAGTGAATCATTAAATGTAGCAGCTGTTTTGCTTCCGTCTGAAAGCCTCGAGTCTCTTTTTGTGCTTCTAAAGTCATGCTGATTTCCTGAATAACCGAATATGAAGTGGGCAATGAAAAAACGTATTAAACCCTGCAAACAAAGATGGGGCCAGTTAAGAGGAATTCAAGCACTGGCAGTATTAAGAAAAAATAAAGACATTGTGCATAGAGTATTTGTCTTTATAGAACTTAAGAATACGACCCTTATAAAAATTTCTACTGCAAAAAAAGCCTAGCCATCAACGAGTGCCTACCTTTGATGCCATCTTTGTTAGAAATGGTGGGCAAGTGGCGGTATTACTAAGATCAATACTCGGTGGTATTGTCAGCCAGTAACTACTCAAAAATGACGAGTCTATAGCCATGCAAGCGCTAAATTGAGAACAATATAACGCCTGCGTGTTTAACAGCGGCGCACTGATATTATTCAAAAGCCCATCGGCTGCCCCTTGACCATAAGAGATAACTGTCTCTGTTTACTTATTGAGTAGGCACAAAAAAGGCCACCCGAAGGCAGCCTTTTTTAGAAAACTAAACTGCAAGCAAAAACTTACCAGCCAGTAATTTCTTTCAGTGCCTGACCAATGCCAGCCAATGAACGCACAGTTTTAACACCAGCGTCTTCAAGAGCAATGAATTTCTCTTCAGCAGTACCTTGACCGCCAGAGATAATCGCGCCGGCATGGCCCATACGCTTACCTGGAGGCGCAGTAACGCCGGCAATGTATGATACAACAGGCTTGGTCACGTTAGCTTTGATGAAAGCCGCCGCTTCTTCTTCTGCAGAACCACCGATCTCTCCGATCATTACAATCGCTTCGGTCTGTGGATCGTTCTGGAACATTTCCAGAATATCGATGAAGTTAGAACCAGGAATTGGATCACCACCAATACCAACACAGGTAGACTGGCCGAAACCGAAGTCTGTAGTCTGCTTAACCGCTTCATAGGTCAGGGTACCTGAACGAGAAACGATGCCGACTTTACCTGGCAAGTGAATGTGACCCGGCATGATGCCGATTTTACATTCACCCGGTGTGATAACACCTGGGCAGTTAGGGCCGATTAGCTGAACACCCAGCTCGTCGCACTTAACTTTACACTCAAGCATATCCATTGTAGGGATACCTTCGGTGATGCAGATGATCAGCTTGATGCCGCCATTTGCAGCTTCGAGGATAGAATCCTTACAAAATGGTGCCGGTACGTAGATAACAGAAGCAGTAGCTTCAGTAGTCGCAACAGCTTCAGCAACAGTGTTAAATACTGGCAAACCTAAATGAGTTTGACCGCCTTTACCCGGAGTAACACCACCAACCATCTTTGTGCCGTATTCAATAGCTTGCTCAGAGTGGAAAGTACCCTGTGCGCCAGTGAAACCCTGACAAATGACTTTGGTATCTTTATTGATCAAAATACTCATTACTTTGTCTCCGCAGCTTTAACAACTTGCTCAGCAGCATCGGTCAAGCTAGACGCGGCGATAATGTTAAGACCGCTATCAGCCAGAACTTTCTGACCCAGCTCAGCGTTGTTACCCTCAAGGCGAACAACTACAGGTACCTTAACACCTACTTCTTCAACAGCGCCGATAACACCTTCAGCGATCAGATCACAGCGAACAATACCGCCGAAAATATTGATCAGTACAGCATCAACATTGTCATCTGATAAAATGATTTTGAACGCTTCGATAACGCGCTCTTTGGTTGCACCGCCGCCTACGTCGAGGAAGTTAGCAGGCTTGCCACCGTGTAATTGCACGATATCCATAGTACCCATGGCCAAGCCAGCGCCGTTAACCATGCAGCCGATGTTGCCATCGAGCGCTACGTAGTTAAGTTCCCACTTTGCGGCATGAGCTTCGCGAGCATCATCTTGAGATGGATCGTGCATTTCACGCAAATCTGGGTGACGGAAAAGCGCGTTGCTATCGAGGACAATTTTAGCGTCCAAGCAATGCAGATCGTCGGCAGGAGTGATAACCAGAGGGTTAATCTCAACCAAAGCCAGATCTTTTTCGGCAAACAACTTAGCCAAGCCGAGAAAGATCGTAGTGAACTGACGGATTTGCTTGCCTACGAGGCCAAGCTTAAAGGCCAAATCACGAGCTTGGTATGGCTGCGCGCCAGTCATAGGATCGATGATCGCTTTAAGAATCTTTTCTGGAGTCTCTTTAGCAACCGTCTCAATCTCAACACCGCCTTCGGTGGAGGCCATGAAAACGATACGACGAGTGGTGCGATCCAGAACTGCACCTAGGTACAATTCTTCTTTAATATCGGTGCAGTTTTCAACCAGAATGCGAGTTACGGGCTGACCCTTGGCATCTGTTTGATAAGTCACTAGGTTAGTACCTAACCACTTTTTAGCGAAAGCTTCGATATCTGCTTTGGTATTAAGCAGCTTTACGCCGCCAGCTTTACCGCGGCCGCCAGCGTGTACCTGGGCTTTTACAACAAACTCATCGCCGCCTAGGGTGGCAGCAGCCGTTACGCATTCGGCAGGTGTTTCGCAGGCAATGCCCTTTGAGACAGGCAGACCGTATTGGGCGAACAGTAGTTTACCCTGATACTCATGCAAGTTCATGATGTTATATCCGTTAGCTTGTGTTGCAGCCTGATTGACAGAGCTTTGACACGAGTTACTGAAGAGAGCCGAAAATGGCTCGTCATATTAAACAATCGCCCCGCAGTGAGACACTGCAGGGCGATTAACGTAGAAAAGCCTAATTACTTACGCTTTTTCTTGTTGGGGATGTGAATGGCATGACCATGCACAGCCAGTGCGGCTTCGTGGACCGCTTCAGACAATGTTGGGTGACCAAATACGATCAGACCAATGTCCTCGGCTGTAGAGCCGAATTCCATAGCAATGGCAATCTGCTGAACCAAGTCTGCAGCACTTGGGCCCACAATGTGGCATCCCAAAATGCGATCTGTCTCGGCGTGCGCAATCATTTTAACCATGCCATCTTTATCGTTGGCAGCCAGTGCACGACCGCTAGCAACGAATGGAAATACACCAATGTTATACGGCTCGCCATCGGCTTTAATCTGTTCTTCGGTACGTCCAACAGATGCAACTTCAGGGTGAGTGTAAATAACGTTAGGAACAATATCGTAATTCATCAGAGTCTTTTGGCCGGCGATACGCTCAGCAACCATAACGCCCTCTTCAGAACCTTTGTGCGCCAACATAGGGCCGCGAACCACGTCGCCAACCGCCCAGACGCCTGGGGCGTCGGTGGAGCACAAATCGTTAACATAAATGAAACCGCGTTCATCCAAGTTAACACCTGAATCTTCAGCCAGCAGGTTAGTCGTGAATGGACGACGACCAACACAAACAATCAATTTATCAAACGTCTGCTTTTGCTCTGCACCGTCTTTGTCAGTGAAGCTTACTTCAACTTCTTTGCCCTTAACTTCAGAGCCAACAACACGACAAGACAAGCGAATATCGAGGCCCTGCTTAGTCATGATTTTCTTAGTTTCTTTGGCGATCTGCTGATCCATCACCGACAAGAAAGTATCCATCGCTTCAAGTACAACAACGTCAGAACCCAAGCGATTCCATACAGAGCCGAGCTCTAAACCAATGACACCACCGCCAATGACGCCCAAACGCTTAGGAATCTCTTGGAATTCAAGTGCACCAGTTGAATCGACAACAACGTCGTTATCGATAGGGGCAACGGGGATGTTTACCGGCACAGAACCAGGAGCCAGAATAACATTATCGGCTTCGTAAATTTCGACTTTACCTTCAAAGTCAGTCACTTCCACTTTGCGACCGGCCAGCAATTTGCCAGTACCGAACAAAGAAGTCACCTTATTGGCCATAAACAGCCCGCCGATACCACCGGTCAACTGCTTAACAATACTCTCTTTACGGGCGAGCATTGAAGGTATATTGATCTCGACGTTACCGGTAGAAATACCGTGCACATCGAGAGCTTCTTTAGCTTCGTGATACTTATAAGAACTGTCCAGCAGTGCTTTTGAAGGTATGCAGCCGACATTAAGACAAGTACCGCCGTTAACGCCTTTGCCTTCTTTATTTTTCCACTTTTCAACACAGGCGGTCTTAAGACCTAGCTGCGCAGCGCGAATAGCCGCTACATAACCCGCAGGGCCGGAACCGATTACAATTACATCGTACTTATTAGACATCACTTTAATCCTAATGGGACTTGTATCTTATATCGCAACCAATAACCAACATTAGCTGCAATCTAGAATAGAATTTTAAAATGCTTAATTATTCAGCAGCTGTTAAATCTCTAACAGAATTCTAGCTGGATCTTCCAGCATGTCCTTGATGGCGACTAGAAATTGAACCGCTTCTTTGCCGTCGATCAGACGATGATCGTAAGACAAAGCCAAGTACATAATCGGCTGAATAACCACTTGACCGTTCACGGCCATTGGGCGTTCTTGGATTTTGTGCATACCCAAGATTGCTGCCTGTGGTGGATTCAAAATAGGGGTCGAAAGCAGAGAACCAAATACACCACCGTTAGTAATGGTGAAAGTGCCGCCGGTCATCTCGTCAATGGTGATTTTACCATCGCGTGCACGCAGACCAAAGTCACGAATAGTCGATTCAACATCGGCTAAGCCCATATTCTCGGCATCGCGCAGCACCGGCACAACCAAGCCGGTTGGGGTCGATACAGCAACACCGACATCTTGGTATCCATGATAAACGATGTCGTTGCCATCAATAGAAGTGTTCACACCAGGGAAGCGGCGAAGTGCTTCAACTGCAGCCTTGACGAAAAACCCCATGAAACCAAGACGAGTACCGTTGTGGCTCTTCTCGAATTTATCTTTGTATTTAGCGCGCAGCTCCATAATTGGAGCCATGTTCACTTCGTTAAAAGTGGTCAACATGGCAGTCGTTTGACTGGCTTCTAGCAAACGCTCTGCAATACGTTTGCGCATACGAGTCATGGGCACTCGTTTCTCAACGCGCTCACCAGCAGGCACAGCAACTGGCTTAGCGGCTGCTTTTGAACTGGACGGTGCAGCCGCAGCCGGAGCTGCTGGGCTGGAACCGGCTTTGTCTACATCTTCTTTGGTGATGAGACCACCTTTACCAGTACCGGCAACGGCGCTCAAGTTAATACCCTTTTCAGCGGCTAATTTGCGCGCTGACGGACTAGCCACTGAGTCGGCAGAAGCTACCGCGACAGGTGTATCAGCAGCCGCGGCAGGTGCGGCCGCAGCGCCAGCACCGGCTTCAAATTTTGCAATTAACTGGTTGGAGAGAATAGTCTCGCCTTCGCCTTGAATGATTTCACTTAGAGCACCGTCAGCCGGTGCTACGATTTCAAGAACTACTTTGTCGGTTTCGATATCAACCAGCAATTCGTCACGAGAAACGGCTTCACCCGGCTGTTTGTGCCAAGTGGCAATTGAACCGTCTTGTACGGATTCAGGAAACGTTGGCGCATTAATTTCGATAGTCATTACTCTTCCTTCGCTGTCGCTCAAGTTTGGCTCAAGGTCGAACTTGAGCTACTTATAATCTTATTGATTCTTTATCAAGATGGTAAAGCCCAGCCCTAATCCAGGGTTAGAGCTTCATTTACAAATTTTTGTTGCTGTTCTAAATGTGCTGACATATATCCTGCCGCCGGTGCTGCAGACGCGTCACGACCAACATAACCCAAGTGCACATTGGCATCGTGAGAGTGAACGACATTACGCATATGATGCTGGCTAGAATACCAAGCGCCCTGATTCATTGGCTCTTCCTGACACCAAACCATATCCTTAAGATTTTGGTAAGGCGCCAGTGCCGCCTTCAGTTCGTCTTCTGGAAATGGATACAGTTGTTCCAGACGGATGAGAGCGACATCCTCTTGATCGCGCTTTGTGCGTTCTTCGAGTAGGTGATAATAGACCTTACCGCTGCAAAGAACCACACGCTTTACTTTGCTTGGTTCTACGATTTTATCTGCGATTACATTCTGAAACACACCGTTAGCCAACTCTTCGAGTGTTGATGTCGCCATTGGGTGACGCAACAAGCTCTTAGGGCTCATAACAATAAGCGGACGGCGCATCGGGCGAATAGCCTGACGGCGCAGCATATGAAAAACTTGCGCCGGCGTGGTGGGGACACAAACCTGTATATTATGTTCTGCACACATCTGTAAAAAACGCTCAAGACGAGCAGAAGAATGCTCCGGTCCCTGACCTTCATAGCCATGAGGCAACAACATGGTCAAACCGCAAAGGCGGCCCCACTTATGCTCACCACTCGTAATAAACTGATCAATTACAACCTGAGCGCCGTTGGCAAAATCACCAAATTGAGCTTCCCAGATTACTAGCCCACCGGGTTGGCAGGTCGCGTAGCCGTACTCAAATGCCAGTACGGCCTCTTCTGATAAAAACGAATCCCACAGTTCAAAGCTAGGCTGATCCTTCTTCATATTCTGAAGTGGAGTGTAATCCTCGCCATCTTTCTGACTGTGAATAACCGCATGGCGATGGGAAAAGGTACCGCGCCCAACATCCTGACCCGTCATACGGATAGGATAACCTTGTTCAATCAAACTGCCATAAGCTAAAGTTTCTGCAAAACCCCAGTTTATAGGCAGAGCTCCGCCGGCCATTTTCAGGCGATCAACATAGATCTTAGCAACTTGACGCTGCTGTACGATACCGTCAGGAATCTCGCACATCTTATTAGCGACTTTTTGTAATTCCTGTAAGTCGTAACCTGTATCAGCCGCATCATCCCAATCGTGACCAATATATGGCGTCCAATCAACAAACAATGATTCATCTGGTTCACTCACCAAACAAGAAGCCACATCGACGCCAGCGTCCAAGCGGGCGCGGTAATCATTCGTTAAAGCATCGGATTCAGCTTTAGCAATAACACCTTGCTCCGCTAATGCTTCGGCGTAGAGTGTGCGAGTGGTTTTTTGGGTGCGAATTTGCTTGTACATCAACGGCTGCGTTGACGATGGCTCATCGGTTTCATTGTGACCGCGACGACGATAACAAACCAAATCGATAACCACGTCTTTCTTAAACTCGTAGCGATAATCTACGGCCAACTGAGTAACGAAAGCTACAGCTTCTGGGTCGTCACCATTAACATGCAAAATTGGGCAATCAATCATCTTAGCGACGTCGGTACAGTACTCCGTCGAACGGGAGTCTTCGCGCTTATTAGTGGTAAAGCCAACCTGATTATTGATCACAATATGCAGAGTGCCACCGGTGTGGTAAGCGCGCGTTTGTGACATTTGAAAAGTTTCGAGAACAACACCTTGACCGGCAAATGCAGAATCGCCGTGGATATTAATAGGCACAACTAAGTTGCCCGCGGCATCATTACGGCGGTCTTGGCGCGCACGCACCGAACCTTCAACTACAGGCGCAACAATCTCAAGGTGGGATGGATTAAACGCCATCGCCAGATGGAGCTCGCCACCAGAAGTCATCACGTTAGATGAGAAACCCTGGTGGTATTTAACATCACCCGAGGTATCAACCAGTCGCTTACCGTCGAACTCATCAAACAGATCGTTTGGATTCTTACCAAAAATATTCACTAAAGTGTTGAGGCGACCACGGTGGGCCATACCTAAAACAATTTCTTTGGCGCCGTAGTTACCGGAGCGCTGAATCATCACGTCCAGCATCGGAATAAGGCTCTCGCCCCCTTCCAGACCGAAACGCTTGGTACCCGGATACTTAGTATCAAGATGACGTTCTAAACCTTCGGCTGCGCTTAAACGCTCTAGCAAGTGAAGCTTCTGCTCGGAAGTCCATTCGGGCTTAGAGCGGACACTCTCTAAACGCTGCTGCAACCACTCTTTTTCAGCCAGATTGCTGATGTGCATGATTTCGGCACCGACAGTGGCGCTATAAGTAGATTCCAGGGCGTCTATAATTTCCCGCAGACTGGCTTCTTCTTTACCAATAAACAAACCGCCGGTGTGAAAAACCACATCCAGATCAGCTGGTGTCAAACCATGAAAGCGTAATTCCAAATCGGCTACCGGGGCCCGTTCCATAAGGGCCAACGGATCCAACTTAGCTTTTTGATGACCACGAAAACGGTAAGCATTAATTAAATTAATGACTTTAATCTGCTTACGCTCGTGCTCAATGTCGGCACTGCCAGCCCCTGCTACCGTGCGAACACGCTGTTTGCCTAAGGCAGCAAATTGCGCGCGGATCTCCGAATGGGGAGTATCCTGAGAAGTCACACCTTCAACACGCGGGAGCTTGTCGAAGTAGCTGCGCCACTCTTCCGGCACAGCATTGGGGTCGTGTAAATAGGTTTCGTACAACTCTTCTACATACGTTCCGTTCCCACCAGAAATATGGGAGGTACTCCAGAGTTGTTCCATAATGCTTTCTTGCATTCCACACACCTTTTTATAGGGCAATATTATCGGCAGCCGCAGCGCCATGACGCCCGTGAATCATCAAATATTTGTGGCATCAAGGGTATTGCCCTTAATGCCACTGCATTCATAACTACTATTGGTAAATATTATGTGCCGCTAGACAGCAGCATGTTGCGAATATGACCGATGGCACGAGTCGGGTTTAAACCCTTCGGACATACAGCAACACAGTTCTGAATTCCATGGCAGCGGAAAACGCTGAACGGATCATCCAGAGACTCCAAACGGCTCTCAGTTGCATTATCGCGACTGTCCACAAGGAATCGATAAGCCTGCAACAAACCAGCGGGACCAATAAACTTGTCTGGATTCCACCAAAATGATGGACAACTAGTAGAACAGCAAGCACAGAGGATGCATTCGTATAATCCATCCAGCTTAGCGCGTTCTTCTGGTGACTGCAGACGCTCAATTGCGGGCGTTGGCTCATCGTTTTGCAGGTAAGGCTCAATCTTTTCGTACTGAGCGTAGAACTGGCTCATATCGATAACCAGATCTCGAATCACCGGCAGACCAGGCAGTGGACGTAGTACCAACTTGCCATTCTTGACGCATTCGGAAACTGGCTTGACGCACGCCAGGCCATTCTTACCATTGATATTCATGCCGTCAGAGCCGCAGACGCCTTCGCGACAAGAACGACGAAATGCCAGCGATGAGTCTTGGGATTTTAGTAGCTCCAAGACATCCAGCACCATCAAGTCTTTACCTTGAGTGTCGAGCTGGTACGACTTCATGTACGGCTCTTTATCGGCGTCTGGGTTATAGCGGTAAACTTCAACTTTCAACATATCCATTCACTCCATTAATAACTGCGAATCATTGGTTCAAATGTAGGCACGGTCTTAGGCTTAAAGTTAACCTCACGCTTGCCAACACGTTTGTCCGTAGGAAAGTACATTGAATGGCACAACCAATTGTCGTCATCGCGCTCTTGAAAATCGTCACGGGCGTGAGCGCCGCGAGATTCTTTACGTACTTCAGCAGCAATAGCGGTGGCTTCAGCCACTTCCAACAAGTTCTGCAATTCCAACGCTTCAATACGCGCGGTATTAAAGGCGTCAGATTTATCATCTAAATAAACATTATCGATGCGAACACGCAGATCGGCTAATTTCTTAATGCCTTCTTGCATGAACTCGCCCTTACGAAAAACACCGAAATAGTTCTGCATAATACTCTGCAGCTCAGTTCGAAGCACCGCCGCATTTTCGCCACTAGTGGAACCATTAACCTTATTCAAGCGCGCCATGGCCTTTTCGATATCAGCGTCAGTAGCTTCACTTAGGGTAATGCCGTCACGCAACATTTTCTCGATGTGGAGGCCAGCAGCACGACCAAATACCACTAGGTCGAGCAGCGAGTTACCGCCAAGACGGTTAGCGCCGTGTACCGAAACACAAGCCACTTCACCACAAGCAAAGAAACCTTCTACAATTTGGTCATTGCCATGCTCATCTTGAGTTAACACCTGACCGTTCACATTAGTCGGCACACCACCCATCATATAATGACAAGTCGGTACCACAGGAACTAAGTCGGTAACGGGGTCGACGTGAGCAAAGGTGCGAGAAAGCTCGAGGATACCCGGCAATTTTGCATTCAGCGCCTCTTCACCCAGATGATCAAGCTTGAGGAAAACATGATCCCCATTCTCACCAGCACCGCGGCCTTCGAGAATCTCCAGAACCATTGAACGAGCGACAACGTCGCGACCAGCAAGGTCTTTAGCGTTGGGGGCATAGCGTTCCATGAAACGCTCGCCATCTTTATTGACCAAATAGCCGCCCTCACCGCGACACCCTTCAGTGACTAACACGCCAGCGCCGGCTATGCCGGTTGGGTGAAACTGCCACATTTCAATATCTTGTACTGGCATACCCGCGCGCAGCGCCATGCCTATACCATCACCGGTATTGATATGAGCATTAGTGGTAGAGGCGTATATACGACCCGCACCACCTGTTGCCAACACAGTAGCTTTAGACTTAATAAAAACGGTCTCACCATCTTCAATGTTAATGGCAATAACACCAACTACAGCACCATCGTCATTCTTAACCAAATCGACTGCAAACCACTCGTTCATGAAAACCGTATTGGCTTTAATATTACCCTGATAAAGAGTGTGCAACAGCGCATGACCCGTACGGTCGGCAGCAGCGCAAGTACGTGCAGCCTGACCGCCTTTACCAAAATCTTTAGACTGGCCACCAAAAGGACGTTGATAGATTCGACCCTCTTCGGTGCGTGAAAAGGGCATACCCATGTGCTCAAGCTCATAAACAGCTTCTGGGCCAACAGAACACATGTATTCGATAGCATCTTGGTCGCCAATGTAATCAGAGCCCTTAACGGTATCGTACATGTGCCAGCGCCAATCATCGTTAGGGTCATCACTGGCAATGGCACAGGTAATACCACCCTGAGCAGACACAGTGTGCGAACGAGTTGGAAAGACCTTGGTAATGACCGCAGTTTTATAACCGGACTGAGCCATCTGCAGAGCTGCACGCATACCCGCACCACCACCACCGATAACTATCGCATCAAAAGAAATTGCTCTTAAATTTGCCATTAATTAACACCCCACAGAATTGCAACACCCCAGATGACATAAATCACCGCACCCAAGCCCATCGACACCTGTAAAAAAAGGCGTATAGGCATAGCTTTGGGCCCCATTAAACGACCGGTAATGTAATCGGTCAGGACAGACCACATGCCAATCCAAGCGTGTGCAGCAAGAGAAACCAGAGTTAAGAAACTAAAGACTCGCATTGCCGTACCGCTGAAGAGATCACTCCACAGCTGATAAGTCATTTCTGGGGTAGATAATATGAAGCCGGTAAGAAAAATCACGTAAGCGGCCATAATCACAGCGCTAACTCGCTGTATCAGCCAATCGTAGAGACCACTGCGACCAAAACTAGTTACTGCAGTTACCATACCCATACCCCCGCCAAAGCAATTAATACAAAGGAAAACCCAAACACAAACTTGGCACCCAAACGTCCACTCTCAAGTGTTTCACCAACACCCATGTCCATAATCAGATGACGAATACCCGCCACCGTGTGGTACCCCAACCCGGCCAGTATCAGCCATAAAACAGCTTTAGCCACCGGACTCTGTAAACACTCTTTCAAATCTACAAAACTCTGCTCAGACGTCAAGCTGGCATCAAGCATCCATAAAAGTACTGCCACAGCGCCAAACAGCACTACACCAGAAACACGATGAAGAATTGAAACTAAGGCAGTAATCGGCAGATCTATTGTTGCTATATCTAAATTAACAGGTCTTTTATTATTCACAGTATTATCACACCTTGGTTACCCTGACTTGCGAACAGGACTAAGACCACAAAACTCCCCCTCAGAGTCCCGCACATTTCCAGAAGTACAGCCAACACAAATAAATGCACTCACTACCCCTCTACAAAACGCTTCAATTATAAAGAGGCACCCAATAAATTACAAACACCGAAACCACCTCACAGCCAACAAACTTGAGGCTCAGAGCACCAAAGATCAGAAAACAACCAAGACGAATAAATATCACCCTAACGAATAACAATCGTTCACACTATTCATTTGACAATAATGGCTTTAGCTTTATAGTAATCCCCCCATTTTAGTGTGGGACCGACTCTGGCAAAATTTGAGAAACGGCACCCACGAATATGTAGAATTACAGCGCAAGACAAAGGAGTCACTAAATGACTGATAAAAAAGCCCAGCTGACCATCGACGGCGTGGCAGACGCCATTGATCTGCCTATTTACTCGCCTACTGTTGGACCAGACGTTATCGACGTGACCAGCATTACTAGCAAAGGCTACTTCACTTACGATCCCGGCTTCATGTCTACCGGCGCCTGCGAATCAAAAATTACTTTTATTGACGGCGGCAAAGGCGTACTACTGCACCGCGGTTACCCCATTGGCCAACTCGCCAGCCAGTCTACGCATTTAGAAACAAGCTACTTATTATTGAATGGCGAGCTACCATCAGCTTCGCAGAAAGAGACCTTCGTTAAGAACGTCACCGCAGAGATCGATCTAGACGAATCTATCGTCAACATTATCAAAAGCTTTAAGACTTCCGCGCACCCGATGTCGGTTCTGTGCTCAAGCACAGCCGCCCTGTCTTCTATCTATAATGATGATCTGGATATTACCAACGCCGATCACCGCTTAGATATGGCTTACAAGTTGCTCGGTAAAATGCCCACTCTGGCTTCTTACACCTACCGTCACTTGCAGGGTCAGGAGCTGATCGCTCCTGATGCATCTTTGAGCTATTCAGAGAACTTCCTCAACATGATGTTTGGCGCAGAGAAGGTAACCCCAACTCTATCCAAAGCGATTGATCGCCTGTTCATCCTGCATGCCGACCATGAGCAAAATGCTTCAACTTCAACTGTACGTCTAGCCGGGTCATCAGGCACAAATCCGTTCGTCGCCATCTCCGCTGGTATCGCTACTCTTTGGGGGCCTTCACATGGCGGCGCCAATGAAGCTGTACTGCAAATGCTGGAAGAAATCGGCAGTGTCGACAATATCGACGCTTTCGTCGCCAAAGCCAAGGACAAGGCCGACCCTTTTCGCCTAATGGGCTTCGGACACCGCGTGTACAAGAATTTCGATCCGCGCGCTAAAGTTATGGCGGAGTCCTGCGACGAAGTACTTAAAGAGCTAGGCCTCGAAAATGATCCGCTATTGGCTATCGCCAAGCGTCTTGAAGCAATTGCTCTGGAAGATGAGTACTTCATTCAGAAGAAGCTCTACCCTAACGTCGATTTTTATTCTGGCATTATTATGAAGGCGATGGGCATACCAACCGAGCTATTCACTGTTATGTTTGCCACTGGCAGAGCTATTGGCTGGTACGCTCACTGGAATGAAATGCTCAGTGCCCCGTTCAAGATTGGTCGTCCGCGTCAACTTTACACAGGCTATACTCAGCGAGACTACACTCCAACTGAGGAGCGCTAAACAACAGTTCGCGTCTCAGTTTAAAAAGGCCGCCATCTTATTAAGATGGCGGCCTTTTTTGTGCAGATGATTAAACCAAGCCTAAATATTTCGATAACGGCCCAAACTGAGCCAATAAAATACTGAAATTGATCCTCATATAATTTTATCTACCAGCGAACAACAATATTAAGTTAAATATGTGACCATCGTTATGCTTGGATTTACCTTCGTGATGACACCCGCCAACTTCGCTACTCATTGAATAAGCGGCGAACTAAGTAAGTTTTACATACCAATGAAAGATTAAATCATCGACATAGCTATTAAACTGAATAGTTAGAGACAGTCTAGCAACACGCTGGAGCTAAATAGAAAGACCGACAATTTTATTTATATCGTTCAAATCTATAGTCGAAATAGGGGATATGAGATATGAGATATGAGTATCAATGTCAGTGTGCAAGAGCACTCCTAAAATTGCCGCCAACTAAGCTCAAGCCACAAACAGCAACGCTCAAGTAAGCTCTAATATTGGGCCTATAAAAACACCCAGATTACGCCACAGTATTTAAAAAATAGCGCTAACATGAGAAAACTAGTCTTTGGATAACTCTCTCATGATCCGCTCATTGAGCTCACTCCACTGCGGCAAGGTTTGTTTCACGTTGATTGGAATTTTTCGAGCACTGGCCCTCGCCAGCCATAAACTTTCACCATTAAAACTGTAAATAGGCAGTAAATCTTTGCGCTCAGATGCCGGTAAAATAGTTTTATTAATATTATCGAGAATCAAAGGCTCAGCATCTGGAGTAGCGTAATAAGCCAGCACCATATGCGCCTGATTGAAGTCAAGCGCTTTTACATAGGTAATGCGTATTTTGTCGATATCAAAATCGGTGTTTTGCAAAGTAAAATACTTACCCACTGAGAAATCTTCACAGTCCCCGCCATTAGTTGCTAGTGTTTCGATCGGCGTCGCCCAATAATCCTCTAAGCCCCAGTGCTCTTGATCACTAATCCACTTAACTCTATTAAAAAAATCATTGGCGCGCTTTATCTTGGTCAAGTCATCATTGCTGGACTCTACAATATCAACCATCAGCTGCTGCCATGCCACAACTCTGGTGCGCGCCGCACTGCCATAGCGAGCTTCAACACCGTTAAGTAGTTCTTGGCTGAATGCTACAGCGCCGGACGCTACGATAAAGCTAAGAAATACAGAGGACTGAATAAATTTAACAAACGACAGCAAACCAACTCCCTGTGAACGATGACATAATATAAAGGCTACATAAACCTAGTCGACATACACGCCTTCTACAAACCCGCTTATTGCCCCTGAAGTCATCAGGTGCATTATCGCCTATGAATACAGGCAGTATTGTATGTCATTTATATTACCTAATATTGGCTATTACGCTGATACTCAAATGGCCCAACTTTACCTCACATACGCTACTGTACAGACCGGTCTGCAAAATTAGCAGCAAATGAGCGTTTACCACAACAAAAACCATCACTACCCTTTTCTCTTTATCAAAGCGGGCAAAGTTTACACTTAGCGTTAGATTCTGTATCTAAGTGTTAAATCTAAAAGCGCAAATATCAAGCAGGTTACAAGGGTGGCCGCGTGGTTATCACCGGCAAGTAAACATACTGACCCCAGCAAGTTTAATTCAATCAATTATTAACAGTAACCCTGATGCGCGATTCAGAGGCCCCCATCAGAAATTTAACTATTCAAAAGCTAATACCACTACAAGAGTGGTAAAAACAGGAAAAAACCAGTTGAAATGGTTATGTATGTATAACCTATTTTGACTGTAGCTATTATGCCTCGCATAACCGAGAAAAAAGCCAGAGCCTAACAATGAGAAATCTAATAGATCTATAAAAGTGGTGGCAGCCAGCGTTGAAATTGACGCGCCTGGGGCCGCAGGGTTATCACACCGGCCTCCAGCACCGCCTCGTAATAACAGATCTGGGCTTCACTATGCGCCGTCAAAGCCAGTGCCCACTTTCCCCCATGGCTGTAAAAACTTACCGGCCCTGCTCGATTCCCCCGAGCTACAAAAGCGCTGCGTAAAAGCTTAGAGCTCAAACCAGAGCCGGTAAACTTCGCCAGAGATTCCTTTAATACCCAAAACTTAAAAAAACACTCGCGCTGCTCTATCTCCGGCAACAATTCCAGCGCCGCCACCTCTTCAGGGGCAAAATAATGTCGAGCCAGACGCATAAAATTTCTATTTTTATAGACTTCAACATCAATGCCGAGCAGATTGCGTTCCTCTGCCAGAGCCACGGCAACAAGGCCGCCGCTATGCGACAAACTCACCGCCGCGCCGCGCGCTTCAGGCTTGCCACCTGCGCGCAACTGCAGCGACAGTGGCAAGTTATAGAACTGAGCCAGTGCCTGCTGCAATAACTTACGCCCCAGCACAAACTGACGCAAACGCTGCTCACTTTTTATGCCCTGCGCGCGCTCAGCATCTGCCGGTTCCAGCTCTGTGCACCACCGATTCAACAGCGTTCGCGATGGCGACAACGCGTCAGAAAACGTCACAACTTTTATATTGCCAGTCACTACAAGCTCACACCCAAACGTAAAACGCCAGTCTAACAAATACTGGGATTACACGCTGATGACTATTAACAAAGCCGTTTAATCAGTAAGATGCCGTGACATCAAAAGGGAGAAATTCAGTGCAATTAACAATCGAAAACTGGCACGGCTGGATGCCAACGATTGCCAGTACTGAACAGTGGCAACGCTGGAGCGAGGGTGATGCTGTAGATGTTCGCGATAACAGCTTAGATTTATCCAGTATGCCGCCTATGCTGCGCCGTCGTCTGAGCCCTATGGGCCGTGCCTGTGCCAGTGTTTTACTGCCGTTAATCAATTCAGACGATGAAGCCGAACGCACCAATACACCGATAATATTTGCCTCGCGCCATGGTGAGGCGCAGCGTACACAATTAATGCTTGAAGATATTGCCGAGTGCGAGCTTCTCTCCCCTACCGCTTTTAGCCTATCGGTTCATAATGCTATTAGTGGCATTCTCTCCATCAATAAAAAAATTACCGCCAACATTAGCGCTATTGCCGCTAGTGGTTCTGAAGTTATGGCGGCCTTATTTGAAGCGGCCGGCTTACTCAGTCAAGAAAACTGTTCGAAAGTACATTGTGTGATTGTCGACAATCCGCTTCCAGCCAGTTATCAACGCTATTGTCAGCAGCCACAATACCCTCTAGCGCTGGCTTTCTCAGTATCAAGAGGACAAAACGGCTGCAAGATCGAACTGCAAACAGCTGAATCTCAAACCGATGATGAACTACAACCACTGCAATTTATCCGCCTGTTGCTGGGGCAAAAAAAATGTATCCACCTCAATCAGGGGCGCGCTCACTGGCAGCTAAAACGTGTATGCTGAGCAGACTTAATCGAGTTTGGCGCTTTATTGCCACAGCTATTTGCTATGCTACTTTTGGCTTAGTAGGCACTACAGTGCCGTGGCTGGCACTGCCGTTTATCTACCTCTGGCCAGGTACGCTTGGCCAAAAACAGCGGCGTGCGAAGCGACTAGTTCACTATTGTTTTAAATTTTATATCTACCTAATGCGGTTTCTGGGTGTATTGACATGGCAAATTGAGCACCTTAAACGACTGCACAGACCAGGAATTTTGGTTATAGCCAATCACCCAACGCTTATCGATGTAATTTTTTTAGTCGCCTTTATGCCCCATGCCGACTGTGTGGTAAAAGGCGCCCTGCGCCAGAACCCGGCAATGCGTGGTTGCTTTTTCATCACCGGCTTCATTGCTAACGACAGCGGCGAAAACCTAATTAATTGTGCTGAAGAAACCCTTAAAAATGGCTGCGCACTGATCATATTTCCCGAAGGCACTCGCACTCAATCCCGGACTAAAAGCACACCACTCGAATACTCATTTCAGCGCGGTGCGGCCAATATCGCCGTTCGCACCCAAACAGATATTACTCCAGTGACCATTCACTGCAATCCGCCCACCCTCAGCAAGCAACATAAGTGGTATTATATTCCGCCCAAAAAAGTGCTTATGTCACTGTGCGTATACCCTGATATTGCCATAGATCAGTATCGCGACAAATCGGCAACACTGGCCTCACGGCAGCTGACCCGAGATTTAGAAGATTTTTACAATAACCACCAATAGATCAATCGCAGGAAAGACTCTCCATGAGCAACGAACAGCTGAATCTTGAACTGAAGCAACTGATAATCGATACTTTAGATCTTGAAGATATCGGCCCCGCTGATATTGACAGCAGCGAGCCATTATTTGTCGATGGGCTAGGACTGGACTCGATCGATGCTTTAGAACTCGGTGTTGCCCTACAAAAAACTTACGGCATAAAACTTAGCGCTGACTCTGAAGACACCCAGAAACACTTTGCCAGCATTCAAGCTTTGGCTTCACTTGTGTCGGCAAAATGCCCTGGCGAGGCATAAAGCAATGGCTGATAAAATTGCAGTTTTCACACATATACAAACTACCTTGGCCGAGTTATTCGAACTGGACCCCAGTGATATCACTCTTCAATCTGAGCTCTATGAAGAGCTGGATATTGACAGTATCGACGCAGTCGATTTAATCATCGAATTGAAAAAGTATACCGGCGAGAAAATTTCGCCTGATGACTTCAAAACGGCCCGCACCGTTGAAGACTTAGTCAATGCAGTCATAAAATTACGGAATCAATAATACTTCCTGTGTCTCTCTCCATACCGATAAATGTAGCGCTCGGCGCTCTACTGCTGGCCTACCCTGCACTGGTGTACTTTGGACTGCAGGCTCATAGCCCCCTTGCCATTGCTGCAGTGTTAGTGCTGGTCACCAGCTTGCGCACCCTGCTCATTCGCGACTATACCAGCCTGTTAATGTGCTTAGCCGCATTAACAGCGGCCATATTTAGCTGGTTGGGCGACAGCGCTATTGGGCTAAAATGTTACCCTGTATTTATCAGTGCCTGCATGCTGACAGCGTTTAGTACGAGTTTATGGCGTGGACCGAGCATTATCGAACGACTAGCGCGCCTACAAGAGCCCGATCTCCCCCCTGAAGGCATTGTCTATTGCCGCAAAGTAACCCAGGTCTGGTGTCTATTTTTTATTATTAATGGCAGCATTGCCTGCGTCACAGTATTTGCCGAGGATAAGATTTGGGCACTCTACAACGGCCTCATAGCCTATATCGCCATGGGAATATTATTTGCGGGCGAATACATACTTCGTCAGCGAGCGATTAAAAACAATCAGCCTTAAGAAGCGTCCTATGACAACTCCTCTTTCGCTGCTTGAATTCAGCGCTGAAAAAAAACATTTTCCAGCACTCAATGTGCTTTGCTGCGAACCTAATGATCAAGGTATTCGTCGCTATACTTGGGCCGATTTTTACCACCGCCAAAATAGCTGGCAACAACATTTACAGCAGAGCCTGCCCAAATATGACGTTCGTGTCGCTCTCTACCATGCCAGTGCTTTTGAGTTTGCCTGCGCTCTTAGCGCGCTGTGGCGACTGGGCCTAAGCGCCATAATCCCAGGCAATAACGACGCCAGTACCCTGCAGCAACTGAGCCAGCATTGTGATTATTTCGCCGGTGAGTTTCCTTGTGATGAAAACATTTTCACCCCAGCTACTAACGACTACCGAGAACTCCCTTGTACCAAGCAGTGCGCATCAAATGGCGAAGCTCTAGTAATTTTCACATCGGGCTCCAGTGGTCAGCCACTGCCAATCAGCAAAAGCTTTGCTCAGCTCGACAGCGAAATAACAGCGTTAGAGCAACTGTGGGGCAAAACACTGACCGGCGTCACAATCAGCGGTACAGTAAGCCACCAGCATATTTACGGTTTGCTATTTCGCGTGCTATGGCCACTCAGTTGCGGCCGAGTTTTTGTCGATCGCAACCGCGATTTCACTGAAGCACTACTGGTCGATAGCCGACAGTGCTCCAGCACAGCGTTTATTATGAGTCCCGCACATCTGTCGCGATTGCCCGCCAACCTCGACCGCAGCGTATTCAGACAGTCTTGCCAAGCAGTTTTTTCCTCCGGCGCCCCACTTAGCCAAAGCTCAGCACTTGAGGCCGAAACGCTCTTTGGCATCGCCCCCACAGAGGTTTATGGCAGCTCTGAGGCCGGTGGCATTGCCTGGCGTCAACAATTGCGCAATCACTATTGGCAAACTCTACCGCGGGTCAGCATTAAAACCCAGGTGCACGACGATGAGTTGATTCTCTGCATTAACAGTCCACACCTTCCCGATAACAATTGGTTTGTCAGTGCTGACCGCTGCCTTGAACTCAGCAGCGAGGGATTTTTGCTCGGTAAACGCACCGACCGCATCCGCAAAATAGGCGGCAAACGAATCTCACTGACCACCATCGAAGAGCAACTCAGCGATCACCCCTGGGTTAATCAAGTACGCGTTATCACACTGGAAGATCGCGGTAATCGCAGCGCGGCTTTGGTGGTATTGACCAGCGCCGGCAACAATCGACTGATAAACGATGGTAAATACAGCGTCAACCAAGTGCTCGCGAAACACTTACAAGGCCGCGCTGATCACATTGCTATACCCCGCTATTGGCGCTATTGGGACAGTATTCCCCGCAATAGTCTGGGCAAAACCACACAGACCGAAATCGCCAGTCTGTTTAGCCAAGAGCAAAAGCCACAAGAGCCTATAGTCACTAACACCCTGATTGACGAGTATTGTGCAGAGCTGACTTTATTTATCCCCCACAATCTCAGTTGGTTTGACGGCCATTTTCCCGGCCGACCGATACTGCCAGGGGTTGTACAAACCCACTGGGCAAAACTTTATGGGCAAAGAAACTTTGGCCAACTCGGCTCTTTTAAGCAGCTAGAAGTCATTAAATTTCAACATGTCATTACCCCAGGAAAAAACATAGTACTGACCTTGAGCTGGAACCCAGATAAATCAAAACTGACTTTTGCCTATCAAATAGGCGAGCAGAGAATCTCCAGTGGCCGCATCGCTTTTCAAGCTAAGACCTCGCAGGATTGACACAATGCCTAACGATTTCAACCCCTGCGCAATCATTCCCGTGTTTAACCACCATCTAGCGTTGCCAGAGACTGTAGCGCAGCTGCGGGCGCACAATTTAGACGTCATTCTGGTCGACGATGGCAGTGCGCCCATCTGCTTAAAGGTCGAACAAGAACTAGCGCGCGCCGATGCTCGTATTCATCTATTAAAGCGCAGCGGTAATGATGGTAAAGGGGCCGCCGTCAAAGATGCATTAATTTTGGCGCAACAGCAGGGTTTTAGCCACGCCCTACAAATTGATGCCGACGGTCAACATAATACCAACGACGTCCCACACTTTCTCGATCGGGCGAGAAGCCAACCGCAGTCACTGATCGCCGGCATGCCTACCTATGACAATAGTGTGCCCAAGCTTCGTTTCTACGCGCGTTATCTAACCCATGTATGGGTATGGATAAACACGCTCTCACTCGACATTAAAGACTCTATGTGCGGTTTTCGAGTGTATCCGCTCGCCCAAAGTGTCGAGCTTATTAAGCGCGAGCCCGGCGGTAATCGCATGGACTTCGACCCAGAGTTTATGGTTCGCTGGCATTGGCGCGACTGGCCGCTAGAACAAATAAGCACTGCTGTAAGCTATCCCCTTGACGGTATCTCCCACTTCCAGCCGAGGCTCGACAACTGGCTAATTTCAATGATGCACACACGCCTATTTTTCGGTATGCTGCGCCGCCTACCGCAATTGTTATTGAGAAAGCTGTACCAGTGTAAGTAATACTGTTGCGGTCGCTAAGCGAAAGGAGTCCTGTGAGCGCCACGTCTAATTCATCCACCAGAAAACCAGTATCGCACTGGTCAGATATAAAAGAATCCGGTACCTATATAGGTATGCGGTGGATGTTGAATGCCTATAGATTTGGCGGTAAGTGGTTGTTTAAGCCCTTGCTACTGCCGGTAATTGTCTATTTTTACCTCGCTAACAAAAATGCTCGGCGTTCATCAGGCAACTATCTAAGCATGCTTAAAAAATTTTCCCCCGATGTTTATCAAGGTCTTGGTTGCTCGCGCCTGCTGAGTTTTAAACACCTATGGTATTTCGGTGATCTATTGCTCGATAAACTGGCTGTGTGGATGGGGCACATCGGTATTAACGACGTAACGGTGCATAATGGCAGCTTAATGAATACTCTGTTACAACAAAAACGCGGCGCGGTATTGCTGATCTCTCACCTCGGTAATTTTGAAATTTGCCGCGCGCTTAACAGCCAACACCGCGATATGAAACTAACCATACTGATTCACACCAAACATGCGCAGAAATTCAATCAGCTACTACAGCAATACGATGACAGCGACAGCGCTAACATTAAATTACTGCAAGTAACCGAGCTTAATGTCGCCACCGCGATGGAGCTTTCCGAACGTATCGACCAAGGCGGCTTTATCGCTATCGCCGCGGACCGTGTTGCCATCGATAATCCAGTTGCCAGCACCCATGTGGACTTTCTAGGTGCTAGCGCTGCATTCCCACGCGGCCCTTTTTTAATCGCTGCAATTTTAAAAGCACCGCTTATCAGTCTGCAGTGCATTCGCCTAAAAGGGCGCTATCACATTCACTTTGACAGCCTAAGCGAAGCCGTTAAGGCCCCTAGGCGCGAGCGCGATGAATTGATTACTCAGCTAACTAAAGATTTCGCTCAACTGTTACAAAAATACTGCTTGCAAGCGCCATTGCAGTGGTTCAACTTTTTCACGTTTTGGTCTAGCAATGAAAAGTAACAGCATTATTTTTAATCAGCAGCGTATCAGCATTGAAGATGTTACCGCTATCGCTCGCAAAGAAGTCAGTATTGAGCTAGACAAAAGCAGCAACTATCGCCAAAACATTGCACGAGGCTCAGAGTTTCTCGATCAACTACTGCGCGAGGATGGTGCTATCTACGGTGTCACTACCGGCTATGGCGATTCCTGTACGGTAGAAGTGCCCGCCGATCTAGTCGAACAACTTCCACGGCAACTGTACACCTTTCACGGCTGCGGGCTCGGTAATGTACTCGATGCCAAAGCGGGACGAGCGGTGCTAGTCAGCCGACTCGCTTCCCTATCTAAGGGCTATTCTGGTGTTAGTGTTGAACTGTTGGAGCAACTGACATTATTGTTACAAAAAGACATCATCCCCGTGATTCCAGAGGAGGGTTCGGTCGGCGCCAGCGGCGATTTAACCCCACTAAGCTATGTGGCCGCAGTACTTTGTGGTGAACGCGACGTTTGGTACAACGGCGAACGGCGCAAAACCTGCGATGTCTTTAATGAGCTGAGCATTACCCCGCACCGCCTGCGACCCAAAGAAGGGCTAGCGCTGATGAATGGCACCGCCGTTATGACCGCTCTCGCCTGCCTCGCCTTCGAACGCACCGCTTACCTTTCCAAGCTCGCCACTCGCATCACCGCTTTAAATGTGATTGCCAGCCACGGCAACGCCCACCACTTCGACAAAATATTATTCGATGTAAAACCGCACCCAGGTCAACAGCGCGTAGCCGCACGATTACGCGAAGATCTGCATGCCGGCGAGCCGCCGCGCAACCCTAATCGCCTGCAAGACCGCTATTCGCTGCGCTGTGCACCGCATATTATCGGCGTTATCGAAGACAGCCTCGACTGGTGGCGTATGATGATTGAGAACGAACTCAATAGCGCCAATGACAATCCGATTATAGACGCCGAAGGCGAACATGTTTTACACGGTGGTCACTTCTATGGCGGTCATATAGCCGCGGTAATGGACAGTATGAAAACCGCTGTCGCCAATATCGCCGACCTTCTGGACCGCCAGCTTGCACAACTGGTCGACACCAAATTTAACGACGGGCTCCCAGCTAACTTATCCGGTGCCAAAGGCGCTCGAACTGCCATAAACCACGGATTCAAAGCTGTACAAATCGGTGCCTCTGCCTGGACTGCTGAAGCCCTAAAACAGACTATGCCTGCCAGTGTCTTTTCACGCTCAACCGAGTGCCACAATCAGGATAAAGTCAGTATGGGCACTATCGCCGCTCGCGACTGCCTGCGGGTTTTACAGTTAACCGAGCAAGTGACCGCCGCCGTATTAATGGCCGCCTGCCAAGGGGTCGAATTGCGTTTAGAACTCAGCGGCGCCGACCCGCTCAGTGGCGGCCTGCTCGAAACCTATCAGAGCCTGCGCGAGATAAGCCCAGCACTAGGAGAAGATCGCGCTCTAGAGAGCGAATTACGTCAACTAATTGCCGCCATACAAACACAACAACTGCCTATTTATGGACGCTAATATGAATCATATCGAGTTGCCATACGCAGTAATAGAAATCGAAGTACCCTTTCATGACGTCGACGTCATGGAAGTGGTGTGGCATGGCCATTACAGCAAGTACTTTGAGCTGGCGCGCTGCAAGCTTTTCGACCAAATTGATTACAACTACCCCCAGATGAAAGCCTCGGGGTTTTCTTGGCCGGTGATCGATCTGCGCGTGCGATATATACACTCAGCAAGGTTTGGTCAGCGCTTGACCGTAAGTGCCGAAGTCACCGAGTGGGAGCATCGCTTACGCATTGACTACCGCATTTTCGATACGCTGACCGGACAACGTATCGCCAAAGGTCACACCTCTCAAGTGGCTGTTAATATGGCTAAATCTGAGCTATGTTTGGCATCGCCAGCTGTACTACTAGAAAAACTCAAGATAACTCTATGATGTACAGCAACCTTTTAAAAATATTCACGTTAATCCTGCTGCTTGCGCCTACACACACGATAGCGCAAGAACCTGCCATACCGCCCGATTGGCATGACCACGCTACCAGTGAGGCTCTGTTGGTCTCACTGGCAGCGCGTGCAGAACAGACTCATACCCTTCAAGGTGAGTTTCAACAAAACAAACAGTTACAGGGTTTGCCACTGCCATTAACTGCCTCCGGTAACTACACCTATAGCCAGAGCCAAGGGCTTAACTGGCATACGCTGAGTCCCATTAATAGCAAGCTGCAGATCGGCAATAATTCTGCCAGTAATGCCGATACCCTTGTCTCAAAAGCAAACACACATACCCATCTAGTCGCCAATATTTTTATCGCCGTAGTTCGCGGAGATTTAAGGCAACTGCAACAGTATTTCAACATACAATCCAGCGGCAACACCGCTGGGTGGCGTCTTCGCTTAACCCCTGTACAGCAGACTCTGGCCAACTATTTAAACTACATAGATGTGACCGGAGCCGAGCTTACCGAGCAACTTTATGTAGCCGAAGCCAGTGGCGACATGACAACTATCACCCTTAATAATCGTGTTCTGGGCGCACCAACTGAAGAAAATGGTGAAGGTGAAGGTGAACAATAATCTCTCATCCACTCCGGTCGCTCTGAGCCAAGGTAACAAACGCAATGCGTATTTATGGCTGTTAGTACTGCTTGTTTTAAGCCTAACTATCGGCTGGAAAATAACCGGTCACTCGCCCTTTTATAGCGACATCACCGAACTATTGCCGCACACAGAGCAACAGCCTGAGATAGTCGCATTAGAAACACAACTGCAGCACCCATTCTCGCGGCAACTACTGCTACTGTTGCGTGTCCACGACGATGGCAGTGATAGCAACCACACCGATGCTCAAAGCCTGCTGTTGAGCCAGAAACTGAAACAAAAACTTCTACAATCACCCTTCATCAATGATCCCCTCCATGCTGATAATCTGCAGAGTCAGCTACGACGACTATTTCAGCCCTACCGGAATCAATTGCTAACCCCGCACCAGCGCCTGCAATTGCAACAAATCTCGGCCCCACTGCTGGCATCTCAGGCTGCTGAAAGTTTATTCAACCCTGCGGCAGGCCCGCGGCCCTACTCCTTTGTCGAGGACCCCTTTAATTTGGGGGGTCAGTGGCTGCAAGCCCATCAAAACAATACACGCATTGGTCTACATAACGGCTGGCCGATAATTTCTGCAGAACACGGCAACTGGTATCTAATAAACTTAGAAGTCAACGTCAGCTCTTTTAATCTCAACATGCAAGAAAGTATCTTGCCAATTATCGACAGTTTTGAGCAGCAACTACTAGGCGATGGTCGCTCGGTCGAGCTGCTTAAATCAGGGCTTATTTTTCATGCCGCGGCGGGCGCGCAACTCGCCAAAAATGAAATATCCACCGTAGGACTGGGTTCGCTGCTGGCTATCGTCATACTGGTAGTCACGGTATTTCGAAGTGGCCTGCCATTAGTGGCGGTACTAATCGCTCTCGGTTCCGGGCTCATAGTCGCGTTGTCGGTGTCACTGCTGGTGTTTGAGCGCATTCATTTATTAACGCTGGCCTTCGGCAGTACACTACTGGGCGTTGCAGTCGATTACTGCTTCCATTTCATGCTCAATAGCCAGCAACTCGGCTGCAGTCAACAGTGCCGTAGACTACTCGGACCTGCGCTCGCCACAGGCGCACTATCGAGTATTGCCGCCTATTTACTACAACTGGCAACGCCCTTCCCCGGCCTACAACAAATGGCCGTTTTCTCAGCGGCTGGGCTGGCCGGCACTTGGCTGGCTGTGGTCGCCCTTGGACCTCTTTACCGCCCTAAACACAGCAAAACAATTGTCGGCTGCGGTCAATTTTTCGAGCGCCGTATACGGCCGCTCTATCTCCGCTTCCGCTGCCAGCAACGAATTTACATGGGCCTAACCTGCGGTCTATTTTTAGTCTCGGTAGTTATTTTGCAAACCCAGCCAGGCAACAATGATGTGCGCACCCTCAACACCTCAGGCACCGCGCTGTTAGACCAAAGTAGACGCGTGCAGGAACTTCTGCAGCCCTTGTCCAGCAGCAGATTTTATGTGGTCAGCGGAGCCGACCAAGAGCAACTATTAGCACGTTTAGAAGAATTACAACGAGCACTTCAGCCGCTGCAGGAACGGCGTTTTATCGAGACATCACAGAGTTTGGCCCAGTGGACGCCATCACAACATCAACAGCGAAGCGATTTTGAGCTAATCCAACACAAGCTCTACCAACAGGCACTGCCCGAATTATGCAAGCTGTTACAGATCATTGATTGCACTGCCCTGCGTGAATCAGCCAGCGGCACCTTTATAACAGGCTTAACCCCTAATCGAGTTCAATCACTACCCGCAGCCTCAGGCTTGCTCCCAGTATTACAACAGCAACAGTTACACGCCACCACGTTACTCACGCTCAGCCCTCTGGCTACCGATGCCGACCTTATTGACATCGCCGAACCGCTGTTGGGTGTCCGCTTCGTCAATCGTATCGACGATATGTCACAGTTACTCATTAACTATCGGCAGACAGTTGGCCTCTATTTGGCGGCCGCGCTAGCACTCATCGCAACCATTTTACTCTACCGCTACCGGCTCTGCGGCCTGCGGATTCTTACGCCTATGGCACTGTCTGCACTGGTGGGCTTGGCCGTGGCCGCTTACTGCTGCGGCCTTACTGTATTCCACTTGCTGGCCGTACTGCTGGTAGTCGGTATCAGCCTCGACACCGGCATTTTTTACCGGGAAGTGGGCCTAAACGGAGACTCTTGGCTGGCCGCCACGCTCTCCGCATTCACCTCAGTGCTAGCCTTTGGGCTGCTGTCTTTAAGCCAAGTCGCAGTTCTGCATCAATTTGGTATAGTGGTGTTGTCGGGCATGCTGTGCTGCTGGCTAATAACACCGATATTTTTTATCGCCCGTGAAGACGCCGGCCAAATATCTGACAACCGCACCCAACACCGTCCCCAACAATAAGATTGAATATGGCCACTTCAAGCGATCACAACAACACCATTGATGCGACCGATATCGCTATTATCGGTGCCGGCCCTGCCGGCAGTATTGCCGCGGGATTGCTACGACAATATGGCCACAGCGTTACTGTACTGGAGCACCAACATTTTCCACGTTTTTCTGTCGGCGAGAGTTTACTGCCGCAGTGTATGGAGTTCATCCGCCAGGCGGGCATGCAGGAATCGGTAGAAGCGGCTGGCTTTCGTTTCAAAAATGGCGCTGCTTTTGCTTGTCATGACAAAACAGGCCAATTTGATTTTACTCATAAATTCAGCGCTGGTGACGGCACTATCTTTCAAGTTGAGCGCGACAAGTTCGACCAAATCTTGGCCGATGGCGCCGCCAGTCAAGGTGCCGACATTCGCTATGGCCACAAGGTACTAGCGGTAACCACTGACACAAACGGAGCCAGTATTGAAGTCGCAGCCGAGGGCGGCCAAACTTATTCTTTACACGCGCGCTATTTGCTGGATGCCTCAGGTTTTGGCCGCGTACTACCGCGCCTGCTTGATTTAGAACTGCCCTCAACTATGCCTTCGCGCACTTCGTTATTTACTCATATTGAAGACAATATTATTGAGGGCGCCTTTGACCGCGATAAAATTTCAATTCATATACACCCGCAACAATGCAATGTCTGGTTTTGGTTAATTCCATTTCAAGGCCGCTGCTCTGTTGGCGTTGTAGCCGAAGACAGTTTTTTTCAGCGCTACGCTCATTTAGAACCCAAAGAGCGCCTGCAAACGATCATTGCAGAAGTGCCAACGCTGAGCGAATTACTGACCAAGTCCCGCTTTGACACTGAGATTCGTCAGATTAGCGGCTATGCCTGCGATGTGAAAAACCTTTACGGCAACAGCTACGCCTTACTTGGCAATGCGGGTGAGTTTTTAGATCCGGTATTTTCTTCCGGCGTCACCATTGCCATGAAGTCCGCCGCACTGATTGCGCCGTTGGTCGATCAGCATCTCAAGGGTAAGCCCGTGGATTGGCAACAAGAATACGCCACTCAGCTGAAACACGGGGTAAATACCTTTCGTACCTATGTTGAAGCTTTTTACGACGGCCGCCTGCAGAAGATTATATTCTCCGATACCCAACCACACGACATTCGCGCCATGATCAGTTCGATCTTGGCCGGTTACGCTTGGGACAAAAGCAACCCGCTGGTCGCCAAGCCAGAAGCGCGCTTAAATGCCATTTATGAACTCTGCAACGCATCTTGAACTGCAGCCTAAAATTAACCTTACTAATGGCGTGTATGCTTATCAGCGCCTGCAGCAGTACTCAACGTATCGGCTCGCTGGCAACGCTGCCGCTGCCCGACATCGCTGCCGTTCACTGTTGCTGGCAAGTCCTGCAACACCTCGAGATCAATAGCGAAGGCGAAATTTACACCTTACAAGCGGCTCTAGCACTAACCCATAGCGCCCCTGAGCCACAGCTAACACTCATACTGCTCGACTCTTTAGGCCGGCGCCTGCTCAGCGTGCGTGACAACAATGGCCCAAATCAGCAGATGAGAATTCATCAACAGCAGGCCGCAGGCGGTAGCACCGCACTACCCGGGCGCTTCTTAATAGCGGCCGTTTATCTGACCTATTGGCCCGACAGCAGCTGGCAAAAAGTACTGGCAGAAAGCGATTGGACTTTAAACAAAACGCCAGCTGGCCGCACCCTTTATTACCGCCAACAGGCTATTGTGAGTGTCAGCTCAACACAGCAATCACTTAGCCCCAGCAGCGGCCAAAGCGTTATACTGCTTCACCACTTAAAAACGCTAGGGGTGACCATCGACACCCATCAGCGCCATGACTTTTGAGCCCACGGTTATGACCGGCCCCAATCATACAAACAGTCGCTATTTAACCGCTTGTTATTTAAATAATGCGGCCGCTATCTGCTCGCTTGGTGACACTATCGACCACATTGAGCAACGGCTGTTTAGCGCGCAAGTTTCACCTCTGCAGTTCAGTGATGATTACAGTCCTGGCCGAGCCTTGCCACTGGGACGTGTCGCAGCAGACTTTTGTAAGACCGAAAAATCGATGGAGAACAGCCGTAACAGTCGCCTATTACAGGCCTGTTTGCAGCCACTATTGAGCGATATCGAGACGTTAAAGACTCGCTATGGCAGCAATCGTATCGGCGTGATTATCGGTAGCAGTACCTCAGGTATATCTGAAGGCGAGCACGCAGAAGCGCAACGTAAAAAAAACGGCGACTACCCTGAGAGCTTTGATTATTTACAGCTAGAGCTGGGCGCACCCGCGCGCTTTACCGCTGATTATCTAGGTCTTAATGGCCCGGCTTGGACTGTTTCTACAGCCTGTACCTCCGGAGCTAAGGCGCTGGCATCTGCGCGGCGACTGCTGCAAACAGGCTTGGTTGACGCTGTTATCGCCGGCGGTTGTGACACTCTATGTGCGCTCACAGTACAGGGTTTCTCAGCGCTGGGAGCGATCAGCAATCAGCTCTGTCAGCCTTTTAGCCAAAACCGCAATGGCATTAATATTGGCGAAGCGGCAGCCTTATTTATCGTCAGCCGCGAAACCGCCACAGTAGAGCTAAGCGGGGTTGGTGAATGCTCAGACGCACATCACATTTCAGCGCCAGAACCCGAGGGAGTAGGTGCCGAAAAAGCCATGCACCAAGCGCTAACAACCGCTCATCTCAGTGCTGCTGATATTCACTATGTGAATTTGCACGGTACCGCTACCGAGCAAAACGACGCTATGGAAAGCCGCGCCATCGCTCGTGTATTCAAAGACAAAGGCAACATAGCCTGCAGCTCAACTAAGCCTCTCACCGGCCATACACTGGGAGCAGCCGGGGCACTGGAAGCGATTTTTTGCTATTTAGCCTTAAAGCGTAATGACGGCCGCCTGCCACCGCATCTGTGGGATACACAAGCCGACCCCAAATTACCCGCATTGCCAGGGCTAGGTCGCACCTCGCAGACACAACCGCTGCGGCATGTCATGAGTAATTCGTTTGCCTTTGGAGGCAACAATATTTCACTGGTACTGTCGCGCAACGAGAATAGCTAATGTCTTTTGATAGCGCTCAAACCTTCACTTCAACACAGTATTGCATTGCCGAACTGGTCCCTCACGCCGAGCCAATGATATTGCTCGACCGCGTCACTGAATGGACTCCAGAAACACTCACTGCCGAGGTTACCTTGCAGGCCAACTCCCCTTTTTGTCAGACCATCTGTAACCAACAGAGCGTGCCGGCTTACGTAGGCATTGAGTATATGGCGCAAGCTATTGCTGCCCACGGCGGCATCTGTGAACGACAAAAAAATGCCGCTGTACAAATTGGCCTATTAGTCGGTTCACGCCGTTACAGCTGTGCAGTTGACACTTTCCCGCTGGCAAAGATGTTATGCGTACATATTCGCGCAAGCATACGCAGCGAAGCGGGTCTTTGTGTGTTTGATTGCACCATTAAACAGGGCGAGCAGTTACTCGCTAGCGCATCATTAAACGTATTTCAGCCCCAAAATGCAGAGAAGTTTCTCGGCCATCAATAGAATTTGAGTACATTTATGAACACAGAAAAAACCATTCTTGTCACTGGTTCTAGCCGTGGTATCGGCAAAGCCTGCGCCCTGCGCTTGGCCGCCAGTGGCTATAAATTAGTACTGCATTGTCGCTCACGTATTGATGAGGTCGAAGTCGTCAAAACTGATATTGAAGCGCTCGGATCAAAGGCGCGAATCTTACAATTCGACATCGCCAATCGAGAGCAGTGCCGCGAGGTGTTGGAAGCCGATATGGAGAATTTTGGCGCCTATTATGGCGTCGTCTGTAATGCCGGCATTGCTCGAGATGCCGCCTTTCCGGCCATGACGGGCGAGGAATGGGATGGTGTCATCCACACTAATCTCGATGGTTTCTACAATGTCTTAAACCCCGTTAGCATGCCGATGGTGCGCCGTCGAAAGCCCGGTCGCATAGTCACTCTGGCCTCAGTTTCTGGGCTGATCGGCAATCGCGGACAAGCCAACTATGCTGCCGCTAAAGCGGGAATTATTGCCGCCAGTAAATCTCTAGCACTAGAACTCGCCAAACGTAAAATTACCGTCAACTGTGTAGCACCGGGGCTAATCGACACGGATATGGCTGACGGTGCTCCGTTGGAACAAGCGCTAAAACTCATCCCCGCCCAACGTATGGGCGAGGCGCGTGAAGTCGCCAGTCTAGTCAACTTTTTGATGTCCGATGAAGCCGCCTATATTACTCGTCAGGTCATATCTGTGAATGGCGGCCTGTGTTAAAACCCTTGGCTCGGACTATTTGATACAATACTCGGCAAAAATAATAAGGTACAAAAATGAAGCGAGTAGTAGTTACCGGCATGTCGGGCATATCCGCCATAGGTTCCAGTTGGGAGGAGACACGCCGTAATTTAACGGCAGAAAAAACCGGCGTTACTTACATGACTGAGTGGGATAAATATCAAGATCTCAACACTCGCCTCGCAGGCCCGGTACCAGACTTTGTAAAACCGGCACACTACAGTCGCAAAGTCACTCGGTCTATGGGGCGCGGATCACTGATGGCCACCGCCGCTACCGAACAAGCGCTGTCTCAAGCCGGCTTACTCGAAGATGAGAGCCTGCGAGATGGCCGCTGCGGCATCAGCTATGGCTCCTGTATGGGAGATTCCAACGCCGTTGCCGCCTTCGGCCATATGCTAATTAATAACAATACTAGCGGCCTCAACGCCAATTCTTACTTAAAAATGATGCCCCACACTGCCACCGTTAATGTCGGCGTATTTTTTGGACTCAAAGGCCGCGCCATAACCACTACCAGCGCCTGTGCCTCAGGTAGCCAAGGCATCGGTTACGCCTATGAAGCGATTAAATTTGGCAAGCAACAAATTATGGTGGCCGGAGGCGCCGAGCAACTGTGCGCCACTCAAGCGGCGGTATTCGATACTCTCTATGCCACCAGCACCGTCAACGACACCCCAGAATTAAGCCCGCGTCCGTTCGATAAAGATCGCGATGGTTTAGTCATTGGCGAAGGCGCCGGCACATTGATATTGGAAGAGCTGGCACACGCTCAGGCGCGCGGCGCGCATATACTGGCCGAAGTGGTGGGCTTTGGCACCAACACCGATGGTTTGCATGTCACTCAACCAGCGGCCACAACCATGAGCCGCGCGATGGAGTTGGCCCTAGAAGATGCCAATATAGGCCCCGATAAAATCGGCTACATTAGCGCCCATGGCACCGCCACCAACAAAGGCGATATTGCCGAAGCCACCGCCACCGAAAACATCTTTGGTTCAGACACGCCGATAAGCGCCTTGAAAAGTTTTACTGGCCACACCTTGGGTGCCTGCGGCGCACTGGAAGCTTGGATCAGCATCGAGATGATGAATGCCAACTGGTTTCACGGCACCGCTAATCTAAAACACATCGACCCTGAATGTGGCCAATTAGACTATCTCGTTGGCGCAGGTCGAGAGATAGATACCGATTACGTGATGAGCAATAACTTTGCTTTTGGTGGTATTAATACGTCACTAATTTTTAAACGCTGGAACTAAGGCTTGGCACACTCCAAAAACAATGCGTTGCTTATAATAATGACACCGATTAAATAACCTAAATTTGATCTTTTTCAGACCCTGCTAAATATCAAGTAAGGCGGTAAAAAAATAGTCCAGAGAGATCTTAAAATTTATCACAGCGATCCATAACATAATGTCCGCCAGCAAGATCTAATGCACTGGGGTGGACTAGCGACAGCAGACCTATAACCGTGACTTTCACTCTACGCCCCTACCAATTCGACGCTGTTAACGCGACTCTGCAGCATTTTCGAATAACCGATGCCCCCGCTGTTATCGTTTTGCCGACCGGCGCCGGTAAAAGTTTGGTCATCGCTGAGTTAGCACGTTTAGCTCGGCAACGTATTCTAGTACTGGCCCATGTCAAAGAATTGGTTGAACAGAATCACTCAAAATTTGAAAGTTATGGTAGAAAAGCCGACATATTTTCAGCTGGTCTCAAACGCAGGGACAGCGATAGCCAAGTTATTTTCGGCAGTGTGCAGTCCGTAGTACGTAATCTCGACGCCTTCAGCGATCATTTTTCGCTATTAATCATCGACGAATGCCACCGCGTCTCTCGCGAAAAAGACTCCCAATATGAGCAGATCATTCGTCATTTATCTACACACAATAAAAATCTTAAAGTTCTTGGATTAACCGCCACCCCCTATCGCTTAGACACTGGTTGGGTATATCGCAGCCATCGCCAAGATAATGAAATTCGCGGTGATGAACGCGCGGCCTTTGAGTGCTGCATTTTTGAGTTGCCATTGCACTACATGATCAGTAATAGCTATCTAACGCCAGCCAAAATATTAGACGCGCCTGTGGCGCTATATGACTTCGAACAACTTCGTCCTGCTGAAAACCCAACAAAAAAATTAACTGAAACCGAACTTAATCGTGTTATTGGTTCAAGTAAGCGTGCCACCGCACGAATCATTGCACAGGTTGTAGAGCTTGCCCTAGAGCGTCAGGGCGTAATGATTTTTGCCGCCACGGTGGAGCATGCTCGTGAAATTATTACCTACCTGCCGCCCGAGTGCTCAGCCATTATTATTGGAGATATGAAGGCGCGCGCCCGCGACAGCGTGATTAACGCCTTTAAAAAACGTCAGATAAAATTCTTAGTCAATGTCTCGGTGTTGACCACAGGTTTTGACGCTCCGCATGTCGATCTTATCGCCATATTACGCCCCACCGATTCCGTCGGTTTATACCAGCAAATTGTCGGTCGCGGGTTGCGTCTGTGTGAAGATAAAAAAGATTGCTTGGTACTCGACTATGCCGGCAACCAATACGACTTATTTCGCCCCGAGATAGGTTCAAACAAACCCAACTCCGACGCCGTACCGGTAGAAATACCCTGCCCTATTTGCGAGCACAACAATACCTTTTGGGGGTTAGTTGATAACGATGGTGACTTAGTCGAGCACTATGGTCGCCGCTGTCAGGGACTTGTTAATAACCAACAATGCTTATTTCGCTTCCGTTTTAAAGAGTGTGGCCACTGCGGTGCCGAAAATGATATCGCCGCACGCCAGTGCTTGGAGTGCCGTGAGCTACTGGTCGACATCGACGACAAACTGAAACAGGCGCTGCAATTGGCCAACTGCAAGGTATTGCGCTGTTCAGGATTCGACATCCAAAAAACCACTAATAAAACCGGTGCCGAGCGCGTTAAAATCACTTACTTTGACGAGGATGGCGCAGACTTAAGTGAGGTATTTGCACTCGACACCAAAGCCCAGCAAGCGGCTTTTTATCACCACTTTAGTAAGCAGCATTTGAAAGATCGTAGTGAAAAATTTAACCCTACTCATCCCGATCAAGTTATCTTAGCTCGCGATAAATTTCGCGTCCCAGATTTTGTAATAGGGAAGCAAGAAAAGCATAAAAAAAACAGACAAGCCCCTATATTTTGGCGAGTCAGTGAGAAAATATTTGACTACGATGGTCAATACCGCCGTGCCAACGAGCTAAGTTAAAGAGACTAATGATTAATCCAGCAGCAAAAAAGAAGAAAATCGCTCACGGTTTAGTTGCCCTAGGGTTGACCGTGCCGACAAAAGAAGTCATTAAAGACTTGCCTGCCTTTGACACTTCAAAGCGCCGCTCGGTAATTATCAATAACACCAAAGCCCTAAGGCAAGCCGCTCTCGAACTCGCTGGTGCCGACATTATTGGTTTTGATACCGAAACCAAACCTAACTTTGAAAAAGGCCAAACACCCAATCCTATCGCCCTGCTGCAACTGGCAACAGACAAGGTCTGTTTTATGATTCAGCCTTTACAGTTAGCCAACAAAATTATTGATATGGAACCTATACGACTACTGCTACAGCGCGAAGATATTTTAAAAGTGGGTGCGGGACTCAAAGCCGATAAAAAATTATTAAAACGCGAATTTGATGTCCAACTTAATGGCATCGTCGATTTAGTGTCTGCTTTTAACGCACTCGGATACAAAAATGACATGGGCGTTAAAACTATGATCGCCATGTTAAGCGGCCAACAGTTAAAAAAATCCAAACGCTTATCGCGCAGTAATTGGGCTATGCCTGTACTCAGTCCTGAACAGTGTCGGTATGCCAGCGACGACGCCTTTGCCCCTGTGGATGTCTATCGTAAGTTAATCAGCATAACTCGACAGGCATGTAACGATGTCAATCGCAGCGCCAATGTGGATATCTATATCGCCAAAAATCGCGCTTTGAGAAATGCACTTGGGCTTTAAAAGACATATCTTTTCGATAATAGATTACACCAGAGAAAAGAGTCGCTATTACTAGCGCAAGGGAGTCGGTATTAATCAACCTTATAGCCCTCACTACTGTTTTAGTTAAGATACGAGCGCATACAAATTGCATCAGTATTAAAAAATAAAGCTGATGCCAATGTATGCATAGCCTCATAAACCGATAATCTGCCAAATAAAAATGCTTAATGGCAGTATAAATGTGAATTTTAAACAACATTGATAATTATCAGCTTAAGATATCAAGTTAAAGCTGCCGTGTAGATGGCCAATAAAAATAAACATCCGTTGTTACACCCATATTTACTTGGAAATCATTGAGCATGAGTTATTGTGACGCCCCTGGCCTTATGCCTTTAGACATCGCTTTAGAAAAAATGCAGTCATCGGTTAAATGTATTGCACGCACCGAGAGCGTTCTATTAGAAAATGCACTGGACCGAATTCTGTCCGAAGACATCGTTTCACCCATTATGGTGCCGGGTTACAACAACTCGGCAATGGATGGCTACGCTTTGCGCGCGTGCGATTTACAGGATACTAATACCCTCGAGCTAATCGGTAAGAGTTTTGCTGGGGCCGCATTTTCTGGCAAGCTAAACACCGGCCAGTGTGTACGCATTATGACTGGGGCCGAGATGCCCAGCGGCACTGACACCGTTGTAATGCAGGAAAAAACCGCTGCCCGTGATCGCACAGTGACTTTTTTAGACACGCCTAAACAAGGCAGTAATGTTCGCCTAGCCGGCAACGATATCGGCTGCGGCGATCTATTACTGCAAATGGGGCGTCGCCTGTCGCCCACCGATATCGGGTTGTTGGCCTCCATCGGTTTGGCGCAAGTGAAGGTCTACTGCCCAATTAAGGTCGGTTTGTTTTCCAGTGGCGATGAATTGCGCCTGCCAGGGCAACCCCTACAACAGGGATGTATTTACGACAGCAACCGCTTTGTTATCGCCGCCATGCTCAAACGTTTGGGCTGCGAGGTGCTTAACCTAGGCATCATTGCAGACAACCCTGCATTATTACAACAAGCTTTTGAGCTGGCCTGCGATCAATGCGATGCGGTTATTTCCTCCGGTGGCGTATCTGTCGGTGAAGCAGATTACACCAAAGAAGTGCTCGATGAATTAGGCGAAATCAATTTCTGGAAGCTCGCCATTAAACCCGGCAAACCCTTTGCTTTTGGTCATATTGAGCGCCAGCACAAGCAAACTGTATTCTTCGGCCTGCCTGGCAACCCAGTATCAGCCACGGTGACCTTTCATAGGCTGGCTCTGCCCTGCCTGCAAATCATCAGTGGCGAAAGCCTAACTGAGTCACTAACCCTCACTCTACCGGTGAATGGCGCTTTAAAAAAACGCCCCGGACGCACCGATTTTCAGCGCGGCAAGTTGAAAATAACCGAACAGGGTTTAACCGCCGACAGCAGCGGAACACAAAGCTCCGGTATGCTCACCTCAATGAGCAACTCCAACTGCTACATTATATTAGAAAACGAGCGCAGCTCAGTAGAGGCCGGCGAGCAAGTGACTGTCGAGCCCTATGATCGCTGGTTAAGCTAACGTCTGTTTACCGCCAGTATCGAAGGGGCGAGCAACAAAAAGTACTCGTCAATAAACTTGCTGAGTTAAGCCAGGTCGACACTATAAAATACCGAGTGCATAAATATATGCAGCACTGACACAATACACTGACAATATTTTTGAACGCATTTTAGCCTTTATCATCAATCAACAAACGCTTGGCGGATAAAGCGTGTTTTAGCGGCCTCAAACGCACCTTCGCTGCAGTGAATGAACGCCGTCGCCAAGGTGTAATTTTCCTGCAGGTATTTAATGGGCTTGGCAATTTCATATTCATTCATCACTATATTCATCGCTGCCACCGTCCATTTAGATTCACCCGGTCCTACTTCAATTTCACCGGGATCGTAATGAGTCACCATCCAGTCTTGCAAATCGGTGGCTGACATTCGGCCCTGCCCCCAATCCTGTAAAATTTTAGTCAATTCAGTTTTTACGATCGAGAGAGTGTTCATAGCAGACGCTTTGCAGTGGTTAGCCGTGCATTGTATAGAAACAACCGCCACGCTTATAACAACAATTATTAACCAGCCTATTTCTAAGTCGGCTTTAATCCAATTAAGACCTTGCCACAATGCTAAAATATCCATAGTAAAAATGGAGATGAGTAATGCACTATTCAATGATCTCAATTGCTTTTACCTGCGCCATTACCATCGCGTTTGTCAGCGCTGCGGCGCTTGCCGAAGACATGCGCCAAACGCTGCAAACTGAATATCTGCAGCCCGTTATCGGCGCTCGAGAATCCGTCTTGGGGGCACAAATAATTAACATCGAAGAGCGTAATGATGCGGTTCGTATCAAGATTAGTTTAGCTGCCGATAAAGCCGAAATTTTCTTAGCTAATGAGATCGATGGTGAGGTGCTAATGGAGGAAATGATGGTTTATGGTGAACCTCCAGTCTACCCTGAGCGCAACCTGCCTAGCGCCGCGCCGCAAATAGAACAAGTCCGAAAAGTTGAATGGATTGTTGATATCGAACGCGGTGAATATGGTTTGGTACTTTATCTACCCAAATCAGAGAACTTCGCCTTTACCCTCAATTATCGCAACATTGCGCAAGAACAACTCAGTGGCATAGCGCCGCTTTCACTCAAAGGCAGCGATAAAGGCCGCTAAAGCCCTTGTTTCAGCGACTGGATATCTCTCCAATCTAGCAGCCTTTGGGGCTTTGAAAATCGTAGCGAGAGCTGCACGTTTTGCAACAGTTTCTACCATACAAGCAGAGAATTCGTTATTTTATTCGATGGCCAACAGTGTAAAAAATGGCCAAAATCAAGTTTATCGCAGTAGATCATTGTTAAGTTCGACAGGCTCCTAGTACACTGCCACCATTATTTAAACAGTGGAGATAGCTAGGTGTTTTTAGGCAAACTGATTTGTGGCTTACTGGGTTTTTCAATGGGCGGGCCTATAGGCGCGCTACTGGGTGTATGGCTGGGCCATTCATTTGATCGAGCCTTGTCGCAGAGCGCTATTTTTTTAAGCAGTAGCGAGCGCGAGGCCCTGCAGCAACTGTTCTTTGAGACCACCTTCCAACTGATCGGTCACCTAGCCAAAGCAGACGGCCGTGTCAGCGAAGAGGAAGTCGCGCAAACTGAAGCTCTAATGAACCGCATGGACTTAACCCCACTGCACCGTCAGCAGGCTATTAAGTACTTTCAGCAAGGCACCCATGCCGATTTTGATTTTGATGGCAGCATTGACCGCTTTGCGAAGGTGGCAGCGCGCAATCGCAACCTGTCGCTAACCCTGCTGGAATTTTTAATCAGCGTTGCCCTCGCCGATGGCACGCTCGACCCCGCCGAGCAAAAAGTGCTGCGTGCTACCGCCGCTAAAGTGAATATGAATGCCCAGCAGTTTGAACAGCTGCTACAGATGATTCTGGCGCAAAATCAGTTCGGCAATGGCTCCGATGGTAACTCAAGCGGTCAATACCACGCCGGCCAAGCTGCCCCACGCCAAGATGAAATCAAGCAGGCTTACCAGGCCCTTGGAGTCAGCGAAGACATTGACGACAAAGATTTGAAGAAGGCCTACCGCAGATTAATGAGCCAGCATCATCCGGACAAACTTATCGCCAAAGGCGTGCCCGACGATATGATTAAAGTCGCCACAGAGAAGTCGCAGCAAATTCAGGCGGCTTATGAAATGCTAAAGAAAAGCAGGCCGAGCTAGTTCAGGACATAGAACTGACTAAGGAAAGGAACAGGTCTAGCCAGTATAATATTAATACCTAAAAAAACGTCGCCCATTGCTGAGCGGCGTTTTTTATAGCTCCAAAACCATCGATTCTCATTGCTATTGCTGGGCTACCCAAACACTGTAAGAATGCCTTAGAAATCGATAACCTGCTGAATTTCAATTACGATGACACCGGTGAATGAGCCTGTGATTGTCTGGCTAAACCATAACTGAGTGATGGAGAAGTCATGGCTGTCCCGAATAAGAAGAGGGGAAAGTCATGCCTGTCCCCAATAAGAAGAAGTGATGCCTGTCCCAAATTATCGCGATCAATTGTGCCGCGATTATTCATCGCGGTAGAAGTCCGTTATTATTGGCGACATTTAACACGCTCACCTGTGTGTATTTAGTGATAAATACACACAGCTACAACGACAGTAACATTGAGATAACTATGACCAAGACCCTAATAAGAGCCGCACTGCTCGGAGCTCTCGCGCTCACATCAACACAGCTGGCCGCCTACGATTGCTCAGGTCTGAACCAATATCAAAGCGGCAGTTCCTTCAGCCAAAGCCAAGCGGTAAAGAATCAGGGCAGCGCCTACAGTTGTTTAATTCCCGGCTGGTGCGATACCGGAGGCCCCTATGACCCAGGCACCGGTTGGGCCTGGCAGCAGGCTTGGAAGAGTCTTGGCCAATGTGATGCTGACAGCTCGTCGAGTTCTAGCAGTTCTTCATCCACCTCTAGCAGTGCATCAAGCTCTAGTAGCAGCTCTTCTTCCAGCTCTTCGTCTAGCAGTAGCTCTAGTAGCTCTTCTTCAAGCTCTTCTTCCAGTTCTAGCGGTTCTTCTTCAGGTGTTAAAATCGATGCTGTAAAGAACGACTTCAACGGCGATGGTATTGCCGATATTTTCTGGCACAACGCTACCGACGGCAGTGTCAATATTGCTATAAATAACCGCTCAGGTGCTATTTCTCGCATAGAGAACTTAAATAGTAAGTCGAATGATTGGAATGCCCAAATGGGTGATTTCAACGGCGATGGCGCTATCGATATTCTCTGGCGCAATCTAAATAATGGCACGGTTAAAGTCGCGATTAGCGATGCCAGCGGTAATCAAGACGTGGTGCATGACCTGTCCGTTAAAGGCAGTGCTTGGCAGACTCAAATTGGTGATTTTAACGGCGATGGGCGCGCCGATATTTTATGGCGCAAACCGTCTGCGGGTACTGTAGTTATAGGCATCAGCGATACCAATGGTGATCAGGCTCGTATCGAATCTTTCTTCGACAAAGGTACAGCTTGGGAGGTTTACGTCGGTGACTTTAACGGTGACGGTGGCGACGACATGTTGTGGCGTCGAGGTATTACCGGCGAGTCAAAAGTCATCTTAACCGATGCCAATGGCCAGCAAGCCAATGTAGTTAATGCATTACCATTTAAGCGTTACTCCGCCTGGGATGTTCAGCTTGCTGACGTTAATGGCGACGGTCGCGACGATATTTTCTGGCGCAAAGGCGATGACGGCACTGCAAAAGTAGGCATCACTGGTGCAGACGGCAAACAATCGTCATCTATTTCGCATTTCGCCAAGTTTAACGCATGGACTGCAGAGCTCAGTGATTTTAATGGCGACGGCCGCGATGACATTCTGTGGCGCAAAGCGTCGACAGGTAAAGCTAAAGTTGCCATCAGTAGCGCCTCGGGTACTCAAGAACGGGCGGAGAACTTAAACAATAAATTCTCTGCGTGGGCCCATCAGCTGGCCGACTTTAATGGTGATGGCCGCACCGATATCCTCTGGCAAAAAAACGCTTATAACGACCTCAAACTTGCCATCAGTGATGCTCAGGGCAATCAGCAGAGAGAAGAGATGATTGACCCTTCCAATTGGACGGGCAATTCAGTGGTAATACCTGAGCTCATCGTCAATTTAGTCGGCAGTCCCGCTGGCCTTACCGCCCTGATCGATCTGCAAGCCATCAGTATCAATGGAGAGGATTCGGTCCGTATATATAATGTCTTAATGACCAACGAGCATGTTGAACTGCAAGATTCGCAGCAAACCTCCACCGACCATTGCAGAGTCATCTCAAACGAGATAACTATTCAGATCAAGAGTGCCAATGAAGCCGTATGTTACCGTCCAGAAGGGCTGGCAACAGTGCACACTGGCGGACGAACAACATCCCAAGGCGATGCGGCACAATACAGCTGGCCAGGTATTTATTTTGAAGGGAATTTTAACGGAACGTCGATTGGCTTAAAGTTCGAAGATAGAACCAATCATTACAATATCGCCATTGATGGAGTGCACCATGAAATTCTTGTGGCCCCGGGTTATACCACCCACTGGATAAACAACTTAAGCGCCGATGACCACACGATTAGAATCTCCAAACGCACAGAGTCTACCTGGAGCACCAGCAAATTTTTAGGCTTGGTGCCCAGTACTGACGGTGCAATACTACCCAAACCTCAAAGTCGTGCACGTCAACTAGTCTTTATCGGTGACTCTTATTCTGCCGGCTATGGCAATAGTTCCGGCACACGTGAGTGCAGCAACAGTGACTTGGTTAAATACAGTAATGCCGACCAAGCCTTTGGCGCGTTAACGGCCAGACATTACAATGCCGACTATCACCTCAATGCCTATTCGGGTCTGGGCATGGTGAGAAATTATAATGGCAATTTATCCGGCACTGATTATCGTACCTACGGGGATCGTGTCCTTATTCATCAAAACGCCAGTGTCTGGGAAAAACCTGCCGACTGGAACCCGGCGATTGTGGTCATCACTTTAGGTATTAATGATTTTTCAGTCCCAGTAGAAAACGGTGAAAATTGGACTCAAGATACTCTGCGTTTAGCCTATAAGGTTGAATATCATAAATACATTAGTAAGCTGCGCGACCTTTATGGCAGTGACACCTTGTTTATTTTAGGTGCAACGTATCTTTATCCGCTCGGAAACGTGATGATCGATGCCGTGCGAGAAGTGTCCTTTGAACAAATAGACGCTGGTTTTCCTCGCATGGATGTTTATGCAATGGACGGACTTGATAATTTAGGCTGCCAATGGCATCCGTCTCTAGCAGATCATCAGACAATATCGCAGTCGTTAATTAGTGTGATCGATAGCTGGGGACCCATTTGGTGAAATACGTACGGGCATGATCGAAAGCGTTAATAGCTTGGTCAATGCTGCTCTTGCATACTGGCGTTAAAAAACCGCACATTACTGTGCGGTTTTTTTAAATTGAATAACCAAGAGAGACTCTTCAAGACAAGCAGTTTTTAAGAATACCCGCTCTACTTTATCGCGCTTAAATTATGTTCAGTATGTGAGCCGCGACTTATTCATAAAGTACACCGTTATTATCGAAAGTATTTTATCCCATCACGGTATACAGAATCATTAAGCCACATAAGCCCAAGTACAGAGTATTTATGGTTTTCTAATGTATGCATGTACTATTCTTTCTTACTGCTTACTGCCCTATTCTTTAGGCATCGACTGCGAGTTTAGTTAGACGGGCAACCGTATCAGCAGAGGCACGAAAGCGGAAAAATGCACCCTCGGCATCGGCCCGCTCTTCAAGTACCTCACAGGAACTAAAGATCTCGCCGCGCAGCTTCTGTGCTGACCAAGGTAAAAACACTTCGGACTCAATAAGATCCTTTTGAAAGACTTGCACAATCGACTGATGTAGCTGTGTTATGTCGTCGTTGCGGCGCGCACTAAGAACAATACAACCAGGATACTTGGCTTGCAGCTCGGCAGTGCGTTCTTCCTGTGAGGCCACGTCAGGCAAATAGTCAATTTTATTGAACACCCGAATACGCGGCACACTCTCGGCACCAATTTCGGCCAATACTTTATCGGTTACTTTAAGCTGCGCCTCAAACCCTGGGTCGCCAGCGTCAATAACATGCAGTAACAGCGATGCGCTAAGGGCTTCGTCCAACGTTGATTTGAACGAAGCTACCAGGCCATGGGGTAAATTTTTGATAAACCCCACTGTGTCACTCACCAATACCTTAGGTACACTTTCTGGCTGCAAGGTACGTACTTTCGTGTCCAGTGTGGCAAACAGTTTATTGGCCACTAGTATTTCTTTGCCGGTCAACGCGCGCATCAAGGTGGATTTACCCGCGTTGGTGTAACCGACCAGCGCCACCTGTGATACCCCAGATTGTCCCAGACGTCGTGCTCGCTGGGTATCCCGACCTACCTCCATGGCATCAATCTCTTTTTGCAGTTCGGCAATACGAACACGGACCTTTTGACTATCCGTCTGGGCGCGTGACTGCCCTGTACCGCGTCCACCGGCACCGCTGCGCTGGCGTCCAGAAGGTCCCTCGCGCTTGGCCGCCTCACGCAAGCGCGGCGCCATATAAGATAGACGCGCAATCTCAACTTGTACCCTAGCTGCGTGTGAGCTGGCGTTTCGATGAAAAATCTCGAGAATCACCACCGTGCGATCCATCACCTCGCAACCCACTTCATTTTCCAAATTGAGAGCTTGGGACGGCGAGATTTCATGGTCGACTAGAATAAACTCCACTGCATCACTAACCGCCAGCGGGTCATCCTGCGACAACCTATCCGCGCCGGCTTTTTGGTTTTGTAAGAATTGTCGTATTTCTTCCCGTTTACCGACGCCCATATACGCAGTGGAGTCAAAAGACGGACGCTTTTGGGTAATTTGACCGACCACCTCAAGCCCTAAGGTCTTTGCCAAATCAGCCAACTCAGCCAACGACGACTCGAATTCAACATCGCTGACACTGTCTAATTGCACGGCGACGATTAGCGCACGCGGAATGCGTGGTTTTTCAGGGTTTGACATAGGGTGATTTCTCATGGAGTAAAGGGCGCGGACTTTTAAAAATAGGGTCACACAATGTGCAGTGTACACGGCATCTAAGAAGAGTATTTAAGGAAAGGCCTAAGGCGGGTCATCACACCGCTACAACTAGACTGGACGCTGCACAGCAGGGCTAACCCATATGACTGCGGCGGTAAGTATTGCGAAGAGTAGCGCCCTAAACAATATCGAGAAGCATTACTTCGATCGCCCAGAACCGCGGCCCTAGTACCCAGCCATAAAAAACGCCGCCATTTACGAGGCGGCGTTTTTTATTACAAAACCGACTGGACTTTAAGCGGCTTTTAGTGATGCCGCTTGACTGGCCTGGTACTCGTCAAACGTGCCCTGAAAGTCGATGATTTCTTGATCCTTAATTTCCACTACCCGAGTAGCGAGGGAGGAGACAAACTCGCGGTCGTGGCTGACAAAAATCAGCGTACCGTCGAAGCCTTTAAGAGCGTTATTAAGTGCTTCGATGGATTCCATATCCAAGTGGTTAGTTGGCTCATCCATAATCAGCACATTAACATCCATCATCATCAACTTGCCAAACAGCAGACGGTTTTTCTCACCACCGGAGCAGACGCGCACTGATTTATTGGCGTCATCGGCGGTAAACAATAAACGCCCCAACATGCCGCGCACTTTAAGGTCGTCATGCTTAGGCGTTCGCCATAGGCTCATCCAGTCAAACAGGGTCATATCACTGTCGAAGATATCGGTACTGTCCTGCGGGCAGTAACCAAATACGGCGTTTTCCGACCACTTGATGTCACCTTCATTGGCTTCAATTTCACCGATGAGACTTCGCAAAAAGGTGGTCTTACCTGCACCATTCTCACCAATAACGGCCAGTTTAGCGCCGGCTTCTAGAATCAGGTTGCCCTTTTCGAATAGGGTTTCACCGTCAAAACCATGACCTATATCTTCTAATACCAGTGCTTGGCGATGCAGCTTTTGGTGCTGTTTCATACTGATCGATGGTGTCATACGACTGGAGGACTTAACCTCATCCAATTCGATTTTATCAAGCTTTTTAGCCCGCGAACTGGCCTGCTTGGCTTTGGAAGCGTTGGCCGAAAAGCGAGCAACAAACGCTGACAGCTCATCCATCTCTAGGCTCTTCTTAGCATTTTCAGCCAGTAACTGCTCGCGAATCAAACCGGACGCCGCCAAAAAGGCTTCGTAGTTACCCGGATAAATACGCAGTTCACCGTAATCTATGTCAGCCATGTGGGTGCACACAGAGTTCAAAAAGTGACGATCGTGAGAAATAATGATCATGGTGCACTTACGCTGATTCAATACATCGGCGAGCCAATTAATAGTGTGGATATCGAGGTTGTTGGTCGGCTCATCCAGCAGTAAAATGTCCGGATTAGCAAACAAGGCCTGGGCGATAAGCACACGAACTTTATAGCCCGGTGCCACCTGTGACATCAAGCCAAAGTGCCACTCTTCATCAATCCCGGCATCCAGCAGAATATCACCGGCGCGACTCTCGGCGCTGTAACCGTCCATTTCGGCAAACTCAACTTCAAGCCCCGCCACTTTCATGCCGTCGGCTTCGCTCATCTCGGGTAGCGAGTAAATACGATCACGCTCCTGCTTGATCTTCCACAGCTCAGCGTCACCCATAATCACAGCATCGACCACGCTGTACTCTTCAAAAGCAAACTGATCCTGGCTGAGAGTACCCACCTTTTGCCCCGGTGTAATAGAGAAGTTGCCGGCGCTTGGCGCCAGTTCACCGCTTAAAATCTTCATAAAAGTGGACTTGCCACAACCATTAGCACCAATTAGGCCATAGCGATTGCCATTGCCGAATTGAGCGGAAATGTTTTCAAATAAAGGCGCGGCGCCAAATTGCATGGTGATGTTTGCGGTAGTGATCAAAGGAGTAGTCCTTGAAGGCTGACAAATTAAGGGGGCGCACTATAGAGATTTCGCGCCTAAATGTCGAGCATTTGGACAAAAAACGAACAATATAAAAGTTAATGGCTGATTTTCCACAGGCAACTGTACATTTACTCTGGTTACTTGCTTCAGGCTTACCCTAGACAACAACACTTAACGCCAACACCCAAATGTTCAAGCGCGGGATAGCACTTTGACCAGTGCCCGTGTGAGCAAGGTCATAATGGTATGGCTTGGGTTTATACCCAGCTCGGCGTCTGATGTTTGCATAGAGGCCTGCTGAGGCTGAATGCTGCCAGTCCTGAACCTCTGTCCTGAACCTCTGTCCTAACCCTCTGTCATGAACCCTAATTTACAGTCTATGTAGGCGCTCGATTAAAGACGGCAGCTCGCTTGGATACATAATGGTATGGCTTGGGTTTATACCCAGCTCGGCGTCTGATGTTTGCATAGAG
>CAJWZU010000011.1 GCA_913050115.1 uncultured Cellvibrionales bacterium | reverse complement strand
AAGGTTCCAACTCCAAGATCCCCCTCAGGCGTTCTCGGGAAACCCGAGTCCGAGGTACCAGAACCCGTTGCTTTTTATCTTCTCGTAGCCCAGCTGATTCAGCAGGAAGTACGCGATCCGCGTATTGGTATGGTAAATATTAATGACGTAGTGGTGACCCGCGATCTGGCCTACGCCAAGATTTATGTCACCTTTGTAGGCAGCGAAAGCGATGAAGAGAGTATTGAAGCCGCCAAGTTGTTAAACAAGGCGTCCGGTTTTATTCGCGCGCAGCTGTCAAAAGAGATGAAGATGCGCTCTACCCCGCGCCTCACCTTTTATTACGACAAAACTGCTGTTCATGGTCAGGCACTGTCGTACCTGATCGATAAGGCCGTCGCTTCCGATAAACACGCAGACGAAGATGAAAGCGCAGACGGTGAGGGAGAGGCTTAGTGGCTCGTAAAAAGCGCGGCCGCCCGATTGATGGGGTAATTTTACTGAACAAGAGCGCGGGCATGACATCTAACGATGCTTTGCAAAAAGCTAAACGCATGCTGTTTGCCCAAAAGGCCGGGCACACCGGTAGCTTAGATCCGCTGGCAACAGGTGTGTTGCCGCTTTGCTTTGGTGAGGCGACCAAGTTTTCCCAGTATTTACTCAATGCGGACAAGCGCTATCGCAGTACATTTCGCTTGGGGATGACCACCGACACTAGCGATGCCGATGGTGAAACACTGACCGAAGTGGATGCTCGTGCGGTTACCCGCGCACAGGTCGAAGAGTCTCTGGAGCAGTTTCGCGGCGAAATTTCGCAAATTCCCAGTATGTACTCGGCGCTTAAGCACAATGGTACGCCGCTGTATAAACTGGCGCGTGAAGGTATTACCGTGGAGCGTCAGCCGCGCCATGTGACTATCTACTCGCTGGAGTTGCTCGATTTTCGCCCAGGGCATGCGGCTGAGGTCGATGTGGATGTGCGCTGCTCAAAAGGCACTTATATTCGCTCTATCGCCGAAGACCTTGGCAACGTACTCGGTTGTGGCGCCCATGTTAAGGCGCTGCATCGCAGTGAAGCTGGGCCGTTTAAAGAAGCTGATTCTATTACCCTCGATACTCTTTATGAAGAGCGCGGCGAGCAGGGTCCAGAAGTGTTGGACCACCACCTGATGCCCATGGACACCCCAGTCGCCGACTTGCCGGCATTAATTTTGCCAGACGACAGCGCTCATTATTTTCGTATGGGCAACCCAGTTATGGATCACGGGGTCTTTCGCGCCGGTGACGTAGGTGATAAAGTGCGTGTCTTTATTGAATCTGGTGATTTTTTAGGCATGGGAGAGCTGACTGACGACGGTCGTGTCGCCCCCAAGCGCTTGGTGGTTAAAACCATCGAAGATACACCAGCAGACTAGAATTTGTTGGTATTGCTGTTTAACGATAGCCGTATGAACAATACTTAGCCTTCCTGTAAGTGTGCACGGGCAGGCCGAATCATCTTATTGCACATTAATTTGAGGATACTATCATGGCATTAAGTGCTGTTGAAAAAGCTGAACTAGTTAAAGAATACGCCCAATCTGAGGGTGATACAGGTTCTCCTGAAGTACAGGTTGCATTGTTGACCCACAACATCAACAAGTTGCAGGGTCACTTTGGTGAGCATAATCACGATCACCACTCTCGCCGCGGTCTGATCCGCATGGTAAACCAGCGTCGCAAGCTGCTGGATTACTTGAAAGGCAAGAAGGTTGAGCGTTATTCTGCTCTGATCAAGAAACTTGGCCTACGTCGCTAAGATTCGATATGCCCGCTTCACAGCGGGTATGTTTTTATGGCTTTAGTGTCCATAAAAATACCCAAGAATTTACCCGCACAGCTGTTAAGTTGGGCGGGTTTCTGCGATTAAGAGTGTTGCTATTTAGCGCCTAAAATCGCAGAAATAGTAAGTAAAGTAACAAACTAATAACGTCTGTAATGTAGGCCAATGGCAATCCGATGCAGTGATTGCCGCAATAAAAAAGGAAATTTCTGTGAATCCAATCGTTAAGACTTTTCAGTTCGGCGACCAAACAGTCACTCTAGAAACTGGCCGTATTGCGCGTCAGGCTACCGGTGCGGTTATGGTTACCATAGGCGAGACCAGTGTTCTCACCACCGTGGTAGGCTCCAAAGAAGCCGATCCAACGCGCGGCTTCTTCCCTCTGTCTGTGCACTATATCGAGAAGGCTTACGCTGCTGGTAAGATCCCCGGTGGTTTCTTCAAGCGTGAAGGGCGTCCAAACGAAAAAGAAACTCTGACTTCGCGCCTGATCGACCGTCCGATCCGCCCGCTGTTTCCTAAAGGTTTCATGAATGAAGTGCAGGTTGTCTGTACTGTCATGTCTACCGACAAGAAGAATGATCCAGATATCGCCGCTATGATCGGTACTTCTGCGGCTCTGTCTATTTCTGGTATTCCTTTCGCCGGCCCAATCGGTGCTGCGCGCGTCGGTTATACCGAATCAGAGGGCTATCTGCTGAACCCAAGCTATGAAACTTTGGCTAGCTCAGAGTTAGACATGGTCGTTGCCGGTACACAAGACGCTGTACTAATGGTTGAGTCTCAAGCTAACGAGCTGCCAGAAGACATTATGCTGGGCGCGGTACTGTATGCCCATCAAGAAATGCAGGCCGTAGTACAAGCGGTTGCTGAGCTGGCCAAAGATGCAGGTAAGCCAGTCTGGGACTGGAGCGCCGAAGCCGAAAATGCGGGTTTGAAAGCGGCTATCGAGCAAAACTTTGCTGATTCTATCGGTATTGCTTATCGCATCACCGATAAAGCTAAGCGTTACGAGCGTCTGGGTGAGCTGCGCACGCAAGCCGTAGCCGAGCTGGTCAGCGAAGAAGCCAGTGTTAATAGCGACGACGTTAAAAAGTCTTTTGCTAAGATGGAAAAACATATCGTCCGTACCCGCATCGTTGCCGGTGAGCCGCGTATCGACGGTCGCGACAATGCCACTGTACGCGCTATTGGTTCTGAAGTTGCCATACTGCCAAAAACTCACGGTTCAGCGCTGTTTACTCGCGGTGAAACGCAGGCGATTGTAGTGGCTACCTTGGGCAATGCTCGCGATGCTCAGATCATTGACGCACTGGAAGGCGAACGCAAAGACCCCTTCATGTTGCACTACAACTTCCCTCCTTACTCGGTAGGCGAGTGTGGTCGTATGGGCTTTACCGGTCGTCGTGAAGTGGGCCATGGTCGTTTGGCGCGCCGCGGTGTTGCTGCTGTACTGCCAAGTCAGGAAGAGTTCCCTTACACCATTCGCGTGGTCTCTGAGATCACCGAATCAAACGGCTCAAGCTCTATGGCTTCTGTGTGCGGTACTTCTCTGGCGCTGATGGATGCCGGTGTACCGATTAAGGCACCGGTTGCCGGTATCGCTATGGGTCTGGTGAAAGAAGACAACGGCTTTGCCGTACTCACCGATATTCTTGGTGACGAAGATCATCTTGGTGATATGGACTTTAAAGTCGCCGGTACCGCCAATGGTCTAACTGCACTGCAGATGGACATTAAGATTGAAGGCATCACCGAAGAGATCATGGAGATTGCTTTAGAGCAGGCGCTGTCTGCTCGTCTGCATATTCTCGGTGAGATGAATAAGGTTATCTCTGAAGGCCGTAAAGAAGTGAGCGACAACGCGCCGCGCTTCGAAGTCATCAAGGTACACCCAGATAAAATCCGTGACATCATCGGTAAAGGTGGCGCTACTATTCGCGCTATCACCGAAGAGACCGGTGCCTCTATCGACATCGACGACGACGGCAATGTCAAGATCTACTCCGCCGATGGCGACGCTCTGCGCGCTGCGGTTGATCGTATTGGTGAGATTACTGCTGAAGCCGAGATCGGTGCCATCTACGAAGGTAAAGTCGCCCGTATCGTCGATTTTGGTGCGTTTATTAATATCCTGCCGGGTAAAGATGGTCTGGTGCACATCTCTCAAATTGCTGATGAGCGCGTTGAATCTGTGTCCGACTACCTTAAAGAAGGCCAGATGGTTAAGGTTAAATGTCTGGATGTTGACCAGCGCGGCCGCATCAAGCTGTCGATGAAAGAAGTAAAAGCTGAAACTGCCAGCGAAGAAACACCCGCTGCTGCAGAGTAATAGTTTCTAGTTTCAAATGAGTGACGCTTTAAAACCCGGTCGAGGCAACTCAGCCGGGTTTTATTTTGGAAAATGATTATGTTTAGGACAATTACGAATTTATTAATGCTCGCCTTGGCTCTGTTGTCGCAAGCTGTGCTGGCAGAGGAAGAGTTTTGTCTTAGTGGTGGTTTTAGCAGCGGTTATAGCTGTGCCGCTGATAAAGCCTTGGGCAGTCGCAAAGCGTTATTCAGTGTGCAAATTCTGGCCGAAACTGGCGCGCAGGATCAACTGATGCATCGCCTAGCATTGCCGTTGTTGGACAGCATCTTTGTCTCTGAGAGTCAGAGTTTTTACTACCTGGGCAACTACCCCGAAATCGCAGCTGCCTGGGATGACTTGCAACGGGTGAAAAAGCTACTGGCCTCTGAGGTATTGCTGTATCGCCCAACACTTGTGAGCTATGCGCGCCAGGGAGACTCAATGCCGCGTATCCGTATGGTGGAGCAGGGCAGTGAAAAATGAGCAGTCAACACTACTATAGCCCTCCAACCTGAAGGCTCTAGCGCAGCAAAAGGGCTGGCTAACACCGAGGCAAAAGAACTAGGTGGGGTTATAGCCCACAGTGCTACTTTCTACGCTGTTGAGCTGCAGGCATTTAAAAGCGAACTAGCCCGAGCGGAGTTTGTCAGTGAGCACAGTGACTTTCAATTCTACTGCGGTCGGCATAGCAACGGTGCCCATACCAGCTATTTAGGGATATTTGAAGATCATGCAAGCGCTGCTGAATATTTGCAGCAAGTGGCTGCTTTCGACCACTTAAATCAGCATATTATAAAGCGGAGCAACGCTGAGATGATTCTCTGCCAATAATACTTTGGGCCTATTAACTAAAGCCCTGCGCGTCAGTTGGAAACACACCGCTCTTAACATCGGCCACATATTTAGCCAATGCGCTGGGTATGTCGGCGGTCGCTAATAGAAAATTCTTGGAGAACTTAGGGGGCTGCTCGGTGAGGCCGAGTATGTCGTTAATCACCAGTACCTGGGCGTCGGTGCCGGCACCCGCACCAATGCCAATAGTAGCCATGCTGACGGTAGCAGTTACTTTAGCGGCCAGCTCGCTTGGCACGCATTCCAGCACCACCAAATCTGCACCGGCGGCATCCATAGCTTTGGCATCGGCAATAATTTGCTGTGCTTGAGTATCGCTGCGGCCCTGAACACGGAAACCGCCGAATTTATTCACCGACTGTGGCGTTAGGCCCAGGTGCGCGCACACCGGAATACCGCGCTCGGTGAGCATTGTTACGGTGTCGGCCAGCCACTCGCCGCCCTCGAGCTTGACCATATGTGCACCGGCTTGCATGAGGCGGGCAGCATTGGCCATTGCCTGCTCGGGAGTGGCGTAGGTCATAAAGGGCATGTCGGCCATAATCAGCGATTTGTTGTTGCCACGCTTTACGGCCTCAACATGATAAATCATGTGCTCCATAGTCACCGGCAGAGTACTGTCGTAACCGAGGACGGTCATACCTAGTGAGTCGCCCACCAGTAACACTTCGACCCCGCTTTTTAGTGCCATGGCGGCCATAGGGGCATCATAAAGTGCGACTGTGACAAACTTTTCGCCACTGGCCTTCATTTTTCGCAGGGTGTTAACGGTTATGGCTTTTTTTACCGGAGAAGATGAGTCACTGCTGGGCTGGCTGGTGTAGGGCATTAGTTGGCTCGCTATGAGTTTTTTTCTAGTCGTTCGAGGCCTGCGTTATTGCTGGCCTGTTTTAGCTTGGCGATAGGCTCACCTGATGGCAGATGTGCTTTTATGCCTATGTCCACTAGTGGATAGAGAACAAAGTTGCGCTCGGCAAGGTAGGGGTGTGGTACTTGTAGGCGCTGGGTATCGATAGTCTGTTGACCAAACAGCAGTAGGTCTAAATCGAGCGTGCGCGCACCCCAGCGCTCTTTGCGCACTCGCTGGTGGCTGTTCTCAATCGCTTGCAAAGCGTCGAGCAGTTGCAGGGGTGCCAGTGTGGTCTGCAGCAGAGCGCAGGCGTTGATGTAGTCGGGTTGCCCGGCGGGGCCAACGGGTGCGCTGCGATAAAGTGGGGATTGCTCCAGCAGTTGTGTGTCGGCAATTTCATCGAGTTCTTTAAATGCGGCACGCACGTGTTGTATGGGGTTGTCTAAGTTGCTCCCCAGTCCTATATAGGCATGAGAGCTTAGCGCGATTATTTTTTTACTTTCTGGCGGCGCTGACATACTACTCAATCGGTCATTTATCATCCATAAACTCCCTCTTTGCGTGGGCTTTCGCCTGGCGTAAGAGGAAACCCCTTGCCCATGCAAAGCCCTCAGTATGTATCACTGCTCGCTGGGTTTCTTGGGCTTACGACGGCGGCGTTTGGGCTTGTTGCCAGCGGTGTTGCTGAGCTGCTGTTGCAATAATTCGCGGCCGTGTTCGTCGGCGTCTTGATATTGAGTCCACCACAGGCCTAGGCCGTCCATGTTTTCGCCGACTTCCTCACGCAGCAGGACAAAGTCGTAAGCGGCGCGAAAGCGCGGATGTTCGAGCAAACGTTCGGCGCGCCTGCCACGCCGTAACGGCAGTCGCAGTTGTAGATCCCAAATTTCACGGATCACGCTGGTAAAGCGCTTGGGGATAGCGGTGTGAGCCAGTTGGTCACCAATGACTTTATGCGCCGCTTGGTTTTGCGCCTGTAGTGGCGACATTTTCTTCTTTTGCTCTAAAAACGTTTGCTCGGCCTGCATGGCTGGCCACAACAGTGCGGCGTAAATAAAGGCCGGTGTCACACGCTGGTCAGCGCGAATGCGCTTATCGGTATTGGTCATAGTCTGCTGGATAAGTTGCAAACCCATGGCGTCGCTTTTAACGCAGGCGGCGGTGGCTGGAAATAAATGTTGCAGCAGGTCGTGGTCGAGCAGCAGTTGAAAGGTAGCGGTGGCAGAGCCGGCCATAAACAACTTGAGCATTTCGTCAAACAGGCGCGAGGGCGAGATATCGAGTAACAGCTTACCGTGATGGCGAATGGGCTGTTCAGTTTTTGTTTCTATTTTAAACCCAAGCTTGGCGGCAAAACGCACCGCGCGCAACATGCGTACTGGGTCTTCGCGGTAGCGGGTAATTGGGTCGCCGATCATGCGAATAGTGCGGTGCTTGACGTCGTGTAAGCCATTGCAGAAATCGTGTACTTCGAAACCATCACTGGTGTAATAAAGGGCATTGATGGTGAAATCGCGACGGGCGGCGTCGGACTCTATGTCGCCGTAAACATTGTCGCGCAGCAGCATACCGCTGTCGGACTGCGATGATTCATTGCGCTTGTTGCTGTCTGAGTGATGGGCTCGAAAAGTGGTGGTCTCGATGATTTCGCGGCCCATGCGTACGTGCACTATCTTAAAGCGGCGGCCAATAATACGGGCGCCGCGAAACAGGCGTTTAACCTGTTCGGGGGTGGCACTAGTGGCAATGTCGAAGTCTTTCGGACGCCCTTCGAGCAGTAGGTCGCGCACTCCACCGCCGACGAGGTAAGCCTCGTAGCCCGCTTGATTAAGGCGGCTCATTACCTGGAGGGCGCCGGAGCTGATATGTTTACGCGAGACGCTGTGCTGATCGCGAGAATAGACTTGTCTGCGGGTCTGCTGAGAATTTGGGCGAATAAAGTTATACAGACGTTTAAGCATGTCAGGTCAGCTTTGTTGGGATGATAAAAGTGGTAAATGTTGTGCGTGGTTATTAATACAATGAGTGTAACACGAATCGCTATTTAGTCGCTGTGGTGGCAATTTCATATTGCACATAGCAAGACGGGGAAGCCGATGGCTTCCCCGTGAAATTTTGTGCAGTCGTTATTTTACTAGTATTTTTATATATCCAGGCACTTTTTTGCCTTTCTTCATTACTGGCCTGCAAGCAATATAAAATCATTAACTGCAGTAAACCAAGGTATCGTACTTTTTAATATTTTTTAACTTAATGGCGACCTAAGCGGCAGCCTAATAGCTTCAGATTTTATATTATTGTTATAGTCATCTTTTATTATTGTTTTTTGTTTTTATTATATTTTAGAACCAAATTGGCCCAGAGTATTAGTGGCTTAATTTATTATTATTTAAGTTCTTATTATTAATTCGCATCTAGTTAATTATTTTAGTTTCTTATTATTATGTCATTGCATAAGCATTCTTCGTGCCAGTTATATAAAGTTTATACATTTCAATGCTTTACGGTAATTTTTTGGTTTTTTATAATCTTTTGTTATTTAAAAACGTTACGTTCAGTGTCTCTAGTTGTTACGAATAGAGTTCGGGTAACAAATGGGTCTACGGCGTCACTTTGGCGTCACTCTGGGGCAGTCATATCTGCCATGGGTGACGCAGAATGAAAGTTTTTTGGTTGAGCGTCGGAGGATACAGATTTAGCGTTGCGCTTGAGAAACAAAAAAGGCCCCACTGTTACCAGTGGGGCCTTTTTGGGGGGGATATTGGCTATTTAGTCGTGGACTTCTTACGTGGAATGCCCAGTCGCTGACGGCGCTCCCATAGGCACTTGCGAGATACACCTAACTTTCTGGCTAGCTCGGTCTCGCTCATGGTGTCTTGGTGTTCTAGTACAAAGCGCTGGAAATAGTCTTCCAGTGAAAGGTCTTCGGCGGGCTCGTTCGCATCTGGGGATAGCTTAGCGGCTTGGGCGCTGGGGTTACCGGCCAGTTCGTCATCTACTTTTACTAGATCCAGATCAATATCGAGCAGGTCATGGGTCAGTTCGCGGCCATCTTCACAGAGAATAACGGCGCGCTGAATAGCGTTTTCCAGTTCACGCACATTGCCGGGCCAGGTGTAGGTGGTAATGGCCTGGATGGCTTCGGGAGATAGTTTCATCGGTGTTCGATTGAACTGCTCGCTGTAGCGGGCACTGAGTACTTCGGTCAGTGACATTATGTCTTTGCCGCGATCGCGCAGTGGTGGCACCGTCAACTGAATAACGTTGATACGAAAGTAGAGGTCTTCACGGAATTTGCCTTCGCTGGCAAGCTTGCGCAGGTCGCGATGAGTTGCTGCCACCAAGCGCACGTCTACTTTGCGAGATTCGATCGAGCCGATAGGGCGCACTTCACCTTCTTGTAGTACGCGCAAAAGACGCGCTTGCGCTTCTAGTGGTAGCTCGCCAATCTCATCAAGAAACAGGGTGCCACCGTCGGCGGCGGCCACTAAACCATCGCGCTGTGTGGCGGCGCCGGTGAATGCGCCTTTTTCATGACCAAAAAGCTCAGATTCAATCAGTGTTTCTGGAATTGCGGCGCAGTTCACCGATATGAGTGGTTTGCCATTGCGTTTACTTTCGGTATGTATTGCGCGGGCAACAAGTTCTTTACCGGTGCCGGTTTCACCGTGAATCAATACTGTGGCGGCCGTGGGAGCTACTTTGTGGATGCGGCCGTAGAGGTCTTTCATTACTGGGCTTGCGCCAATCATGCCGCCGACAGCTTGACTGTTAGATTTGCTGGCACTGGCGTTACCGCTGGTCAGTGCGGCGCGATTGGCTTTGCCGATAACACGCTTTACCGCGGTGATCATTTCCTCATGATTAAAGGGTTTGGCGATGTAATCGACCGCACCTAGGCGCATGGAATCGACCGCCGAGCGTAAGCTTGCGTAGCTGGTCATTATTAACACAGGTACATCGCCGGCCAGTTTAATCAGGTCGGTCCCGGGGGCGCCGGGTAGGCGCAAGTCGCTAACAATGAGGTTGTAATCACTGAAGATGTATTTTGTGGTCGCCTCTTTCACCGAGCCCGCTTCCGCGACTTGGTATTTATTGCGCTCTAATAACTTGCGCAACGCGGTGCGAATAATGACTTCGTCTTCAACAATTAGAATCTTGCTCATAGGCTGCAGCGACTTGTATCGTTAAGTAATAGGTGACAGGCAGTTGTATGGGTAATGATCTATACAAAGTGTCCATTGGTATCATTATACATTACGGCTAGTTTGCTCCCCTAGTCGATGGCTTTCAAGGGTGATGTCAAGTTAATGCTAGATTTCTCGCGGCAACTCTATAGTGAATCTGGCGCCAATACCGCGTTTTACATCGGCTGGGCTGTCGACGCTAAGTTCGCCACTATGGTCTTCTATAATACTGTACACCATGGCTAGGCCAAGCCCTGTGCCTTCTCCGGGTTCTTTGGTGGTGAAAAAGGGTTCTAGAATTTTTTCCAGATGTTCCTTTGCGATACCAGGACCTTCGTCACTGATCTCAATAATGACCTTGTCTTCGTCAATAAATCCGTCGATAGTGATGCGGCCCTGTTCGGGGCTGGCGTCGCGGGCGTTAGAGAGCAGGTTGATAAATACCTGAATAAGGCGTTGGCTGTCGCCCGGTGCGATCAGTGATTCTTCCAGCAGGTTATCGTATATCACATGTGTTTTTTCTTTTTGCAGTGACAGCAGATTGACGGCCTCGGCGGCACAGGCTTGTAGTGAAATTAGCTCAAATTCTTGCTGTTTGTGCTGGCCGCTGTGAGAGAAACTGACCAGTGAGTGCACTATACGGCTGACGCGGTCGGTCTGGCTGAGGATTTGCTTTGCGGTCTCCAGCACTTCTGGGTTGTCGGTGTCGTATTGTAGGTTTTGTGCCAAGCAAGCAATACCGGTAACCGGGTTACCTATTTCATGCGCGACGCCGGCAGAAAGTCTGCCCACTGTGGCGAGTCGCTCGCTGTGCAGTAACTCTTCTTCCAGCAGTTGGGTCTCGGTTACATCTTCGAGTAACAGTACTTGGTCTTGGTCGCCGGTAGCCAAATGACCTTCGATGCTAGCTTTGTGAAGGCTTATCCAATGACTGCGAGCATTCAGTTGGATCGGCTGTTTGGGAAGACGGTCGCAGTCGCTGTCGCTAAAATTGCTGATCAGTTCTTGCCAAGGTTCTGCTAACGCGGTCAGGTGAGAACCGGTGACCTCGATGCTGTCGATACCCGTCAATTTTGCCATGGCGCTATTCCACATCAAAATCTCTTGATCATGCCCCAGCGAGCAGATGGCCATTGGCAGTTCTTGCAGAGTTTTGCGATGGTGCAAACGTAGGTTGTTGAGGTCGGCGGCCATACCGGTGAGGTGGGTTCGATACTGACCGAGGCGGTTTTCGATTAAATTAATATCGATGGTGCCGCGTGTTTCTGCCAGACGAAAGGGTACGTGTTTGTCCATGATGCCGCTGGCGACATGAATGCCGACCAGGCCCGATAAATTGGCCTCGATTTGATCACGTAGGCGGCGCAGGGCGTAGGGACGACGCTCATTCACGCTTAAGTTCAAGTTGTTGAGTGCTAAATCTACTTCTTTCTCGGCGGTGGCGCTGCCTAGCGGTTCGCTCAAGCGCTGAGTGATTTCGGCGGCCGAATGCACGTCTAGCGCTTGGCGCACGGGATGGCTTATTTCATCTTCGGTACACAGCTCGGCGGAATAAAGTTCATCTTCACTCTGCGGGGTATAGACCGATATACCGACAAATAGCAGAGTATTAATACCGAGCGAAATAAGAGCTACATTGTGCCACTGCTCTACCCCCAGCGGTATCATATAGCCAAACAGTTGCAGCTGATCGGTGCCGGTCATGACGGGCATTAACAACCCTATGGCCCAGATTACGGTGCCAGCCATAATGCCAGCTATTAAGCCGCGGCGGTTGCCTCGGGCCCAGTAAGCGATGGCCGCAATACCGGGCAAAAACTGTAAGGTCTCAATAAAAGCTAGCAGTGCTAAGTGTGTCAGGCTGTAGTCGTTATTCAATGAGCGATAAAAGAGGTAGGCACCGAGAAACATAGTGGCAATGACGGCGCGCCTAAGCCATAGCAGCTGGCTGAAAATATTTCTTTGGGGTTTTAGGCGCAGTGCCGGCAGTAGCCAGTGATTGAGAATCATGGTGGTGAGTGACAGTATGATAACCACCATGGCGCCGGTGGCAGCCGATAGGCCGCCGATAAAGGCTAAAATGGTCAGGCTTTTGGAGCCAAAAAACATCGGCACACCTAAGGTAAAGTATTGTGCTGGCAGCGGCACATCTAGGGCAAATCCAGCCCACAAAATTGGAAAAATAGGCAGCGCCATTAGCAGTAGAAATAGTGGAAAGGCCCAAGTAATAGTGCGAGTCATGTTGACCATCGGATTTTGAGTCATACCCATATGGTAGATGTGTGGCATTGAAATAGCGGTGGCAATAAATATAAGCAGCAGGGTATGAGAGGAGGCTCCTTTGATTGGCGTGTGCAGTAACTCGAGGTTTTCTGGGTAGCGGTCGAGCCATAGTTCCAGCCCCGCGAAGCCGTCAAATACACCGTATAGCGCTAACAAACCAATGGCGAGCAGGGCAATAACCTTGACCAGTGATTCAAATGCCATGGCAGTAATGAGGCCTTTGTGTTCTTCGCGGTTAGAGCCAAACAAAATGGTGAACAGTGCCAATATGCCGCAATAACCGAGTGCCATGATTTCTTTGGCGGTAATGCCAGCAGAGTGGCTACTCTCGCTGCGTATTAATATATGTAAGGTGTCGCCTACAGCTTGCAGCTGCAGTGCCAGCAACGGCAGTATGCCAAGTAGCATGCACAGGGTCACTAGAGCGCCAGCACCGAGGCTGTGGTAGCGAAATACTAATAAGTCGGCCAGGGAGCGCACTTGATAGCGACGGGTTAGCTCAACCAAAGGTGCCAGTACTACCGGAGCAAATAAGAATAATGCGCCTGTGCCTAAATAGTAGGCTAGGGCACCATAACCAAACTGAAAGGCTAAATCGACTACGCCATAAAATGCCCAAGCACTAGCAAATATACCCAGCGACAGCACATGGGTTACGGGGTGGTGTACTACTGAGTCGGGAATCCAGCCGCGCTCGGTAATGTGAGCGATACCGAAAACGAGAAGCAGGTAGCCAATACTGATTAAGGCTATTTGGTAGAGTTCAAAATTCATACGTTGGGGTTCTTATTAGAATCTACTGGCTTGTCTCGGCCCTGAGTAAAAAATGCAATCAAGATAACGATAGCCCAAACAATAAAGGGCCGATACCAAGCACCGTCAGGATTGATCATCCAAGTCAGTATGGTCGGTGAAAAAACGTAGGCGCCGAGCAACAAGAGAATGATCAGGCGTTGATTGTTCATATTACTATGCCCATTTGCTGAGGGATGGCGTTTAAATTTGCGTAACCTATAGCCCAGTTTAACTGCTTTTTGACATCCTCGCCGAGCAATTCCTCGGGGGGCTGCAGTTGCAAAAAATGGAGTGCGCGCCACAGGTTGTTAGTCGCGTCGCCGTCCACTAGTGCTGGCGCATGGTTTTGCTTGCTAAGTTTCTGGCCACAGGTGTGAGTTGCGACAGGGCAGTGGCCAAACTTTGGCGGCGTAGCCCCTAGAAGGTCAAACAGGTAGAGCTGTCGAGCGCTGGAGCAAAGTAGATCGCTGCCGCGAATGATATGGCTGATATTTTGTTCGATGTCATCCATTACCACCGCGAGCTGATACGCGAACAGGCCGTCTTTGCGTTGTAGGGTGAAGTCACCCACTTCGTGTTTTACATCTTGCTGCTGCGGGCCCTGAATAAGATCTACGAAGTGGATGCACTGGCCGTCAACTTTTACTCGCAGGGCAAACGGGGGAGACTCGATATGGCGGTTGCGGCAGTGATTGTCGTAGATACCGCCGGCGGCCTGAATTTTTTTTCGATTGCAGTTACAGCGATAGACCTGCTGTCGAGACATTAGCTCATCGAGTTGTGCGCGGTAGGCGTCAAGGCGCTGGCTCTGATAGAGCACTTCGCCATGCCACTGAAGCCCGTGTATTTGTAGGGAGTGCAGAATACTAGCGGCGGCGCCGGGCTGTTCCCGTGGCGGATCCAAGTCCTCCATGCGCACTAGCCACTGGCCTTTATGTTGGTGGGCGTGTAAGTAGCTGGCTAGGGCACCGACTAGTGAGCCAAAGTGTAAAGGCCCAGTCGGTGAAGGGGCAAATCTGCCAATATAAGCGGTGTTATTCATTGACATGAAACCCTAACTACAAAAAACCCGGCGCAAGGCCGGGTTCCTTCAAATCACCTTGGGGTAATTTAAGCGCCTACTTGCTTCTCTTTGATTTCGTCGAGAGTCTTACAATCGACGCAGAGAGTTGCCGTTGGGCGAGCTTCGAGACGACGGATACCAATTTCAACGCCACAGGTGTCGCAAAAACCGTAATCTTCGTTCTCGACCAGTTCTAGAGTCTTGTCGATTTTTTTGATCAACTTGCGCTCGCGGTCGCGGGTGCGCAGCTCTAGGCTGAACTCTTCTTCCTGGCTGGCGCGGTCAGCTGGGTCGGGAAAGTTCGAAGCCTCATCTTTCATGTGACTCATGGTGCGATCAACTTCTTCCATGAGTTCGCTTTTCCAGGCGAGAAGCAGGTTGCGGAAGTGCTGACCCTGCTTTTCATTCATGTACTCTTCGCCCTTTTTTTCTTCATAAGGTGCGAAGCCGTGTAATCCGGAATTGGCTGAGCTATTCGGCATGATGCTGCCCCATTAATCGTTGTTCTTGATAGTGAGATACAAAGGCTTGCACCTCAGTTTTTTCGGATGCGAAAACTACCAGAAAAAAATGCTAGGCACCAGCGTTTTCCTCTTTTAAGCATCCGCTTAGGCCAAAGCCAACACCTGACTATACTCCTATGGCATTAAATGAAAACACTTTAGCATCACTCTTGCGATTGGCTTTGCGGTAGAATTAAAGTTGTTTTTTTAAGTTGATTCGAGGTAAAAAGTGAAGTTTTTTCCGCCATTACAACAGGCTGTTTTATTGCGGCGCTATAAGCGATTTTTAGCGGATGTTCGCTTGCCCTCTGGAATCGATGTGACGATTCACTGCCCGAATACCGGTTCTATGCGCAATTGTCTTGCCGAGGGTAAGCCGCTTTGGTTTTCTACCTCAGATAATCCTAAGCGCAAGTATTCTCGTACCTGGGAGGTCGCCACGACATCTGCGGGGGATCTGGCGGGCATTAAAAGTGCTTATGCCAATAAATTGACGGTTGACGCTATCGCTAGTGGCCTGATTCAAGAGCTGCAGGGCTATAAATTACAGCGGACTGAGGTGCGTTATGGAGAGGAGCGTTCGCGTATTGATATTATGCTGCAAAATGAAGGCGAACCCAGCTGTTATGTCGAGGTAAAAAGCGTGACGCTGCGCGAAGATACAGCTTCTCGGGCCAATCGCGGCCTATTTCCCGACTCGGTTAGTGCCCGCGGCAGCAAACATTTGCGCGAACTGATGGCCGTGCAAGCGCAGGGGCATCGTGCGGTTCTGTTGTTTTGTGTACAGAATAATGGCATTGCGTCGGTGGCTCCGGCCGATGAGCATGACCCGCTTTATGGCAAGTTATTGCGCCAAGCGGTTGCAGTGGGTGTAGAGGTCTACGCCTATGGTGCCAACGTTAGCGCTGAGGGCATTGAGTTGGTACGGCCTTTACCTGTGTTTCTAGACTAGAAAAATACTTTTTTCGCTAATGTTAAATTCAACTAGGTCTAAGCGTTCGCCTGTGCAGGGGCCCGCCACGCATAGGCCGTTATCAATTCGAAACAGCGCTCCGTGGTTTGCGCACTGAATGAGCATTTTGTCGGCGTCGAGAAATTGGTGTTGTTGCCACTCGAGTCGAATGCCGATATGAGGGCAGCGGTTGCGGTACAGGTAAACTTGGCCGCGTTTCTTGATCGCGACATAGGCCTGCTGGCCTCGTTCAATGCCAAGTGATGTGCCCTCTTGGATATCATCTAGATGACACAGGGGACTCTCAGTTGAGGCGCGACTCATAGTGGTGGTGCTAGAGTTAGTGAGCGTTTGAAGCGCTGTTTATTGCGCAGCACTTCTACCTCTACGGTATCACCGGCGCGATGTTGTTCTAGCACAGTGAGAAGATCGTCGTAGTCGTCAATAGGTTGGCCTGCTAGCGCCACAATGATATCGCCCAAGGTGATGGCGCCCCAAGTATTGCGGCTGACACCCTCAATACCTACTTTAGCCGCGGGCAGGCCGGGTATAGTTCGCAACACTGGCACGCCTTTAAGTCCGCTGCGGTTCACCCATTGCTGTGGTGCTACATCTATGCCGAGTATCGGCCGCACTAAGCGGCCATGGGCTATAAGTTGAGGTACAATTTTTTTCACGGTATTAACCGGAATCGCAAAGCCAATGCCGGCGCTGGCGCCTGAAGGCGAGTAGATCATGGTGTTGACGCCAATCAGCTCACCGCGAGAATTCAACAGCGGGCCGCCGGAATTCCCCGGGTTAATGGCGGCATCGGTTTGAATCACATTGCGAATGGAACGCTGGTTTGGCGATTCGATCTCACGTCCCAATGCACTGACGACTCCGACGGTCAGGCTGGCGTCGAGACCAAATGGGTTGCCTATGGCGAGCACTTTACGGCCCACCTCCAGCTGGCTTGAGTCTCCCAATGGTAGCGATGTTAGCTTGTCGGCTGGCGCTTGAATGCGGAGTACGGCCAGATCTTTATCGGGCGCTAAACCTACTACTTCGGCCGGCCAGTGACTCTGATCGGGCAAGGTGATCGTTATCTTACGAGCCCCCTCCAACACATGAAAGTTAGTGACAATAGTGCCCTGTTGGTCCCAGATAAAACCGGTGCCAGCGCCTTGAGGCAAAGTTTGCAGGTTAAATGAGCGATGATCGCGCACAAGCGTTTGGTTGGTCACTGTGACCACGCTGGGGTTGGCATATTTGAAAACTTGAATCGTATTGATTTCATCGAGAGTGGAAAAATCGTTACCGGAAAAACTGTTACTGCAGAATAAAAGGCTAATAATGACCAGTTGAGGTAGTTTCACAGTGACTCTCCATAATAGTTATTCTATATGATGAGTGCGGGAGGAAAAAATTCAATGTTATTTTTGGCTGGGAGGAAGATGTTATTAAAGGTAATGGCGTAGCGATCTGGATGATCCGATTTTTTGGTTTGGTATTTAACTATTAAAGAGACGGGGTAATCTAAAGCGTCATGCTTATCTATACTGCGTTAGCCTAGCGATGATCCTGAGCAATACTACACATTGCTTGCCTATATGAATGCCGGTACTTGGGATTTATTGGGAACAAAATCGCGCCAGCGTGTCTGGCATATATTGCGTTTCGCAAACAAAAAAATGCCGCCACTCTGGGGAGAGTGGCGGCTAATAGACCGTGATTAGCCTGTTAATAGGAGGTATCTCAAATTGACGTTAACAGAGCCATCAAATTGTATCGGCGGGGTAGTGCCGACAACCAAATAATAATCGTTCGCATTAGCGTTGGTCAAGCATTAAATGATAATTATTCTCATATTAATGTTTTTTTAAGTGACGACCTGTTGGTTGAGCGGTTGATTGTGCGCGGTCATTTCTGTTGTCGGGCCAATGTCGGCGCTTATTTGACGCTCAGGCTAATCGAGCAAGTCGTTTTTGCGCACAGCTCGCATAGTGCCATTATTCAAGCGATAACGAATGCGGTCATACTCGCGCGGCGCTCTAGCGAGGAATTAGCATCGTCGATTTCGGTATCCTGCTGAATAAACGTGTCGCCGTTTTAAACGTTAACCAGTTTAATAGGGACTGTGGTGCGAACTTATTTTCTGCGGCTGTGCTGGCCTAACAAAGCTACCGCTGTAGATAAGTTAGTGGCTGTATTTTGGCAATTCTGGTTCGCCGCAATGCACAAAAACTGAGTCTTTGAATTTTTTTGAGCGCTAATGCCTGACGACGCTGAGGGTGAACCGAAGCTGCGTTAGTGCGGAGCCTATCGTATGGTTCGAAAAAATACTTTAGTTGGCTTGGTCGCAATACAGATTACCAGACTGTAAAAATTAGGTTGTCGCCTTGGAGTGCCTAAATATAAATTCACAGGCCGCGAGCATGGTATGGGACAGGTCAGCGAGCAGCGGCTTTATAACTTTATCGATAGTTTTTTAAGGATCATAAAAGTGGGCCAAACGTTTTTATGTTTGGCCGCTGCAGAGTAATACCGATAGTGAGTGCTACGATTGACTAAAATATGGTCGATGCGAAGTAGAACGGTCTTTAGATGTGACTAACTAGGCGCTTTTAACTTCCGAATCGGCCACTAGGCGCTCTTTTAGATCGGGGCCCAGTTCTTTCCAATGTGTATCCATCAACGCACCGTGCAGGGCGTAGAGCATAACTTTGGATACGTGAATATCACGTAAGCGAATACGCTTGTAAGCTTCTACAGCGCCCATCTCTTTCAGCTCGTGCTGAGAGTTGACGCCAATAGCATGCAAAATGTTGACCGAGGCAAGGCCTAAGTTTTTAAGTTTGAGTAGCTCGCACTGACTGGCTGACATAGCAGCAATATCCCAATTGTTGTTATCGTTATCATTATGTGTTCTGGGGTGGCGCTTTACGCAACAATACTCGTCACGTGAATAGCCATCTCAAGGTACTTTATCTCATTAAATGAGTGTCAGCGGCAAGATGACCGAATCTCTCTATCATACATACTTGCGGTAGAGGCGCAAACTGCGGTAAAACCTTAATGCTGAAATCCAAACAAATGGGTAAAAATGGAACATTCAAATATTGTTGGGGTGGCTGCAGATAAATGTTGTGGGCTTACAGAGTGGGGTGCGGCTAACACTGCTGTGACGCTGAGTGGGCAGACTGTGTGTGCACAGATACTGGCACCGCTGCAGAGTTTGACTCAGCGTGCCGCACAGCAAGGTTTTGAATTGTGTGTGGCCAGCGGATTTCGCAGTTTTGAACGCCAGCTGGTAATATGGAATGCTAAAGTCGAGGGATTGAGACCGGTTTTAGACGATCAGAATAGGGTCGTTAACATGGCTTCACTGAATGAATTGCAGCGTATCGTGGCGATCATGCGTTTTTCGGCGTTGCCGGGTGCCTCCCGCCATCACTGGGGCAGTGATATTGATATTTACGATCGCGCGGCATTAACTAAAGGGGCTTCGGTACAGTTGTTGCCGAGTGAGAGTGCGGTGGGTGGCCCCTTTTATAACTTTCATCAGTGGCTAGATGTATTGCTACAACGGGGCGATTGTGAAGGTTTTTATCGCCCTTATAATCTTGACCGCGGCGGGGTTGCCCCCGAGCCTTGGCACTTTAGTTATGCGCCAATGGCGGCTAACTATCAATCAAGTTTAACCTTGCAGGTATTATTTGAGGTGATCGATAGCGCTGATATAGGCTTTAAAGCCACAATACTGGATAATCTGCCGTACCTTTTTCAGCGTTTTGTTGCCCTACCCCCGCCTCCATTAATGCGAATCGAATAACTTTATGGCCAATTCATCGCCTTTATTTTTCAGTCGTCGTTTCGCCCCTTTGTTTTTTACTCAGTGGGGCTGTGCTTTTAACGATAATTTCTTTAAAGGTTCGCTGCTGATTATGTTTACTTATAATGGCCTTGAACTAAATCAGGTATCGGTCGATGTGGTCAATAATTTGGTTGCAGCGACTTTGATTTTACCTTTTCTTATTTTCGCCGCTTTTGCTGCACAGTTCGCTGATAAATATGAAAAGTCCGGCCTAATACGTCGGTTAAAATTAGCAGAACTGTGCATTATGGCCGCCGCCGCCGCCGCTTTTTGGCTAGGCAATGCGTGGCTTATGTTGCTAGCGCTGTTTTGTATGGGGGTGCAGTCGGCCTGCTTTAGCCCATTGAAGTACGCTATTTTACCGCAGCATATCGCGGAAAATGAATTGGTGGCGGCGAACAGTTTGCTGCATGCGGGTACCTCATTGGCTGTATTTATGGGGTTAATTGGCGGCACCATCGCTGCACAGATGCCCGCTGGCACAGTTGCAGTGGCTATATCTGGTGTTGTTATTGCATTGTTGGGTTATTGGTCTAGTCGCGCGATTCCCATAGCAGAATCGGCGGCGCCGGAACTGCGTTTGGTATTTAACCCGCTGCGCCAATATCGTCGTAGTTTCGGGTATGCCTTTGAAAATCGCATGGTGTTCTGGTCAATTATTGGTGTCTCTTGGTATTGGTTTCTTGGCTCGGTTTATTTGACCCAGTTGCCTAATTTAGTGCGCACTGTTCTGGGTGGTGCACCATCTTTGGTGCCACTATTCTTAGTGTTTTTTTTACTGGGGACTTGCGTCGGAGCGGTTCTCACTAACAAGCTGAGTCGCGGTCGAGTGGAACCAGGCTTGGTGCCGCTGGGTGGGCTGTTGATATCACTGGTAGGGTTTGACTTGTATTGGGCCGCCAGCAGCTATCAGCTCGCCTATCCACTGTTGCCCAATGCTGAATTAATAAATATGCAGTTATTGTTGACGCGTTTTGCAGGCCTGCGCGTACTGCTTGATTTTACTTTGCTTGGCGTGGTGGGCGGCTTATTTTTTGTGCCTTTGTCGGCGCTGTTACAGACCCGTAGTCGGGCCGAAAGTCGGGCGCAGGTGGTCGGGGCTAATAACTTTTTTAATGCCCTATTTATGATTGGCGCAGCCCTTATTAGTGCCACATTTTTGGGCCTATGGGATTTTTCTATTGCTGAATTATTTGGTTTTAGCGCGTTGTTGAATTTATTCATATTAGCGTCAATGCTGCTGGCAGTAGCAGAATATTGGCAGCGTTTATGTGTGCGATTTTTTCGTGCAAGAGAGTCTTTTTGTGAACGCTAAATTGATTTGGCAGAATATGCGCGACGAAGCTGAAATTGCTGGGCTTGTAGAGCCTGTACTGGCTGGTTTTTATCACGCTACTATTTTAAGTCACCAGAGTTTTGAGCAAGCTATTAGTTTTCATCTCGCCAGTAAACTCGACTCTGAGGCGGTGCCTGCGCTGCAGTTATTTGCAGTATTTGAGCAGTGTTTGGCTGCAGAACCTGATATTGCCATGGCTATGTTGCGTGATGCAGAAGCTCACAAAGAGCGTGATCCTGCGTGTGATCAATATTCTGTGCCATTTTTATATTTTAAGGGCTACCAAGCTCTGCAGGCTTATCGTTTTAGTCACTGGTTGTGGCTTCAAGGGAGAGAAACACTGGCCTTGTACTTACAGAATCAAATATCGCAGATATTTGGTGTTGATATCCACCCCGGCGCCTGTGTTGGTATAGGTATTATGATTGATCATGCTACGGGTGTGGTGATCGGTGAGACAGTCGTTGTCGGCAATGATGTCTCCATGCTACACGGGGTAACGCTCGGCGGCAGTGGCTGCTCGCAGGGGGATCGACACCCGAAAATTGGCAGCGGTGTATTAATTAGTGTCGGTGCCAAAATTCTCGGTAATATTACAGTCGGTGAGGGTGCTAAGGTGGGCGCAGGCAGTGTGGTACTAGAAGCTGTTGCGGCACACACCACTGTTGCGGGCGTGCCAGCGCGGGTCGTGGGGGCGCCTGGAGTTGCTGCACCAGCGCTGGATATGAATCATCAGTTGGGGGGGTAGCCCGCCACGAAAGCTGCTGTGTCGGAGTTATCTAAATTACTGTACTTTTCTGCAAGTAACGCGCGCACACTCAGGCGGCAGTCGAGCATGTTGCGGTAGGTTTTTTGCAGGGCTTTATTCTGTTTGCTTTGGCGTTGCATTAGCTCCAATCGTTCCTGTAAAAATGCGATGTCCCGCTCGACATGTTTAAAGGTTGCAGGTGTGTGTGCGCTATTACCATTGTTACTCATAGACTCTATCTCCCTGAAGAATAACTGCTAAGAGTATGGTTGTTGTTTTTTTTGCTGCCATTAAAAATCGATCAACGCAGTGATTTTGTGTCTGAACGTTCGCTCACCTTATAAAAAGTAATAAGCAGCTATAACTAATATAGACATTCGTTATACATGTACCTTTTATCAACAGGGCGGTGCTATGATCGAATGAAATAGGGCTTTGAGGGGTTTAGATCATGAGTGACGCTAACTTCGACATTATCTTTCTCGGTCAGCTCCAATTGGGCCACACATTGGCCGAGGTGAAGCCGCGTTTAATGCAATTGTTTAAAGTTGATGCAGCTAAAATTGATGCACTTTTGAGTGGTCCGGCAGTGCCGTTAAAACGCAATCTTGATCAGAGTGGTGCTAAAAAGTATCAAGCCGTATTGGCTAGAGCAGGTATTAAGGTGCAAATCCGAGCCTCCAGCACGCCCGTTGCAGCAGTTAAGCCCGATGCCGAGAGGGTTCGCACGGCTCGCTTGGCCGCGCAGGCTCAGCGCCGCGCCAAACGCACAGTAATCGACACGGCGCGCAGACCAATGTCGATGTCTGAGCGTCTTGCGTCAGAGGAGAGCCAGCTAGCCCCTGTGCCAAGCGTCAACAAAGAAAGTCCAACCGCTGCACCAAAAGAGCGCGCGGTCGCGGAGAACGGTTTGACTATAGCGGCGGTTGGTGCCGATGTATTGACTGCAAGTGAGCGCCACCGCGTCACTCTGGTTAGTGTGGATACCAGCGCTCTGAGTTTACGGGCCGGAGGTGGCGATCTTCTCGATTCCAGCGAAAGGGCTAAAGAGGTGCATATGGATCTCGATTTAGGGCACTACGAGCTGGCGGCCACGGGTGAAGACTTACTGCAGGACGATGAAAAGCGCCTAGTCGAGGCGGTTAGCGTGGATATCGGCGGAATTGAAATGGCGCCGGTCGGCAGCGATATGGGTCAATTGAAGGATGAACGCTCCCCCCTTAAGCCAGATACGTCTAAAATTTCGCTGGCGCCGTGAGTGGTCGCAAGACTGTCATAGCGCTAGAGCTTGCGTCTTAATAACTGCTCCTTCTTTAACTTAATAAGCTACATCTGTATAGCGATGAGATGCGTTGCCCTAATAAGATGTCTCCCCGTGGCGGTGTATTCTGATCTATAACCGCCAAGGTTGTTCACGAGATTCTTGCTCCGAAGGGCATTCGTACTCCTATACGTGGTTGATGGTAGTGCACTTTTGCTAGAAAAAACCGCTATTACGACCCTGTAAATAAAAAGGCCATGCTGTATTTTGTTTGCATGGCCTCTTTTACATTGAATTTAGGCAAGTAAAATTACTTAGCCTTATTAAAGTTCTCAACAGAATCCAATATTTCTCGACGAGCTGTTTCGATGCCTTCCCAGCCGTCGATCTTAACCCATTTACCAGGTTCCAGATCTTTGTAGTGCTCAAAGAAGTGAGATATTTGATCCAGAGTCTGTGGTGGAATATCGTGTACAGATTTTACATTACGGTACAAAGGGGTCACTTTATCGACCGGTACGGCCAGAATTTTGGCATCTTCACCGCCTTCGTCAGTCATCTTTAGTACGCCCACTGGGCGGCAGTTAATAACCGCACCAGGAATCAGTGGCAGCGGCATAATAACCAGTACATCGACTGGGTCGCCGTCACCACAAAGGGTGTCGTTGACATAGCCGTAATTGCACGGATAGTGCATGGCTGTACCCAGCATGCGGTCAACGAAAATGGCACCAGTGTTTTTGTCTACTTCGTACTTGATTGGATCCCCATTCATTGGGATCTCGATGATGACATTAATTTCATCCGGTAAGTTCTTGCCGGCAGATACGTGGCCCAAACTCATAGCGTGACTCTTATGTTCATAAATGAGCAGCGCCAGTTAAGCACTGTTTAAAAGTCTAGCACATAGCCACTGTCATACAATTTCCCTAGGATCTTTAGTCTCAGCTGTTAAGAGCTAACCTTGGGTAGTTTCTATTTATATATACTGATCTCATTATAATCACTCCAATACTGTTGGGTTTGTTCGGTTAGGACGCCATGCTCGGCTATGAATATCTTTATTTACGTCATTGTCATCGCGATTTTGCTGAGGCGAGACGAGTTTGAGTCAGTTTTTAACGGTTGCAACATGTTAGATTAGCCAACATCGGTATAATGGGTTTCTTTGCCGATATCTAGAGAGCGCCATCATGCTGACAGCTACAACCTCGTCCAAATTCTGGAGCCCTTTGGTGGCTGAGTTAGAGCCCTATATACCGGGCGAGCAGCCTAATGTCAGCAATCTGATCAAGCTTAATACTAATGAAAATCCCTATCCGCCTTCGCCCCGCGTGGCCGCAGTGTACTCGTTAAATGCGATCGATGAGTTACGTTTCTACCCCGATCCTACCTCCAAAGTTCTGCGCACAACGATAGCGGACTACTATTGCGCAGCTGCAGGCGGACTGAGCATGGACAATGTATTTGTCGGTAACGGCTCCGACGAAGTGCTGGCTCATGCGTTTCAGGCATTTTTTAGTGGCCGCGAAGAACCTCTGCTGTTTCCCGACATCAGCTATAGCTTTTACCCTGTGTACTGCAATCTTTATCGAGTGGATTCGGTTCAGCTGCCCCTGAATGAAAATTTTGCCATTGATTTTAATCAGTATCGGCAACCTAATGGCGGCATTATTTTTCCCAATCCTAATGCGCCCACCAGTATCGGCAAACCTTTGGCTGAAATAGAGGCTTTGCTTCAAAGTAATACCGATACAGTAGTGTTAGTGGATGAGGCCTATATCGATTTTGGCGGCGAGTCGGCCGTGGCATTGGTTAATCGCTACCCGAACTTATTAGTGGTACAAACACTGTCCAAGTCGCGTGCGCTGGCGGGTACTCGGTTGGGCTTTGCCGTAGGTTCAAAAGAGTTAATTGACGGTTTGATTCGAGTAAAGGATTCTTTTAATTCTTACCCCGTTGATCGCCTCACCGAAGCAGCTGGTGTGGCCGCTTTTGAAGATGACAGCTACTTTCGCAATCGCTGTGAGAAAATCGTTAGTAGTCGCGGCTGGACCGTGATCGAGCTCGAAAAACTGGGTTTCGAGGTGCTGCCATCGCAGGCGAACTTTGTTATGGCCAAACCTTCAGGTATTACAGCGGCAGCGCTTTTTCAGCAGTTGCGTCAGCGCAATATTATCGTGCGCTTTTTTAATAAACCGCGCATTGGCGAATACCTTCGCATTAGTATCGGCACAGATGCCGAGATGCAGGCTTTGGTTGCGGCTTTGCGCGAGATATTAGTCGACTAGTTTATCTTAAAAGGGGTCGTTATAATGCGACCACAAACATTCGATGGTCACCTCTTACGGGCGTTAATGTAAGCGATGTGGCATTGCTTTTAGAAACGGTATTTTGCGTGCATGATCATTGTATGAACACTTACAGTCGACTTTTTCTGCACTACTTTCGCGTTAGCACAAGTCTGTTGGGTGCAGTATTTTTCTCTCTTTTCTTTATCCCGCAAGTTACTGTAGCCACGGATCTAAGTGCTAACACTGCCGAGTTAGAATCCATGGCGCGGCCTCTGGTTGTGTTGGTGCCGCCCGATGTTCTGGATCAATACCACATTTATCTCGCGGGTCGTTCGCCACTGGATATTGAAACTTTTTCTGGGCTTGGCGCCAGTCGTGTGCTGGCGGAACTTATTTTATTACATCAGGCGTTGGCTCTTGGTGGCTGCAAGCGGACAATAGAGCTGCAGCCCGTAGGCGACTACAGGCGTATGTTGGCACTGTTAAATGAAGGCAAAGCTGATCTGCGCGGTTTAAGTGTCTGGCGTGAAGATGTGGCGGTAGTGCCGGGTGGTCTGTTGCTGAGTGCGCCATTGTTTCGCGAGGGTGAATACGAAGCGGGTTTCTACACCAATACCAGCAATAAAGGGGCTCTTAAAGCCACTAATCTGGATCAACTTAAACGGTTGTCTGCGGTCTCCAATAACAATTGGACTGTCGATTGGCGCACTTTGGAATCGATGGGTTTGTCTTATCTTTATCATAACGGTAGCTACTTGGCGATGGTCAAGATGGTCTACAGCGAGCGCGCCGATTTTATGTTGGCCCCCTTTCCTGGGGGTGATGATTTAACCCTTAACCTGAAAGGTTTGACGCTCGAGCCGATTCCAGGAATAAAAGTAGCGTTACAGGGCAGTCGCCACTGGGTAGCAAGCCGACGAGGCGCCGCAGCGTTTGACGCGCTGGAAAAGGGATTGGCGCAATTGCGAGAGGGGGGGATGTTAGAAAAGGCTTTTGTCGAGGCGGGTGTCTTCAATGCTGCTGTGCATGACTGGGATATAGTGAACCGTTGATGTAAAAAAAGGTGTTGCTAGCGTGTGGCCTCTGTTGTCACTAACCTTGTTATTATGCCTATCAGCGTTGTTATTCGAGGCCTCCAATATGAGCCTACTGCCTTTGATGTAAAGCCTTTTTAAATTCCTCTCAGCAGTGGCATTCACTATAAACATATCGCACATTGAACTGTACCCGATAGGTAATATGGGCTTTGTCTTTTTGCAGCATAGTTTATTAAAATTACAATAGTCGGGTCGGTTAGAGTTGGGCTATCGCCGATAGGTGTGACCTCTAGTTAGGTCGATAATTGGCTTGAGCCCTGTCAGCCCGAATTAATAAAAAATTTTATCAAACGCATGTGTACTCAAATAATTCCTTAGCCAATCTTGTCGATAAATATTATGTCTAATTCAACATTTCAAGGCGTCTCTTGGCGCCATGTCAGCCTTTGGTTGGGGCCGTTACTGGCAGTGCTGGTCGCAGTGGCTATGTACTATTGTGGTTGGTCGCGCGAAGCTTGGTTAACCGGCGGTCTGGCCTGCCTTTGTGCTATTTGGTGGGTGTTCGAGCCAGTGCCTATTCCCGCAACCTCGCTGATACCGTTAGGTGTGTTTCCGCTGCTGGGTATTCTCGATGGCACCCAGGTGGCACAGTCTTATGGCAGTCCGCTGATTCTTTTATTAATGGGGGGCGCCATGCTCTCCAAAGCTATGGAAAAAAGTGGTGCCCACAGCCGCATTGCCTTGGGGATGGTGCACGCTTTCGCGAAAAGCGACGGTCGCGGCAGCATGCGCCGCTTGGTGTTTGGTTTTATGTTGGCGTCGGCCTTTTTGAGTATGTGGATCTCCAATACGGCGACCACTTTAATGTTGCTGCCGGTAGCACTGGCGGTGTTGACTCGTGTGGACGACCCGCGTTTGGTGCTGCCGCTGCTGCTGGGTATTGCTTATGCGGCCAGTATTGGTGGTATGGGCACCCCTATTGGCACACCGCCTAATGTAGTGTTTATGAAAATCTACGCTGAGACTACCGGTATTGAAGTTAGTTTTAGCCAGTGGATGGGCTGGGCGCTACCGGTAGTGGCACTGCTATTGCCTGCCGTCGCGTGGTGGTTGAGTCGCTCGGTGCAGGGTGTGCGGATTGATGTCGATATTGACATCGCCGGCCCTTGGCGGTCGGAGGAGCGCCGTGTGCTGTTGGTGTTTGGCTTGACTGCACTGGCTTGGATGACACTTAAGGAACCCTTCGGTGGCTGGAGCACATGGCTGGGGTTAGAGACAGCCAACTATGCCGCCGTCGCTTTAACGGCCGTATTGATACTGTTTATTCTGCCAGATGGCCGCGGTGGGCGCCTGCTCGATTGGCCTGCTGCCAGCAGTATTCACTGGGGGGTATTGTTGTTATTTGCTGGGGGTATTGCGCTGGCTAAGGCCTTTGTCGCAACCGGCATTAGCACCGCCCTGGGTGAAATGCTGGGAGCTTTAGTGGCTATTCCGCTGCTGCTGCTGTTGCTCGGTATTTGCCTCGCGGTAACCTTTCTTACCGAGATCACCAGCAATACCGCCACCACTACCTTGCTGATGCCGATATTAGCAGCTACGGCATTGGCGGTTGGCATCGAACCGGCCCTATTAATGCTGCCCGCAGCCCTTTCGGCCAGTTGTGCCTTTATGCTACCGGTGGCGACAGCGCCCAATGCTATCGCCTACTCCACCGGTCGCATTACGGTCAGTCAGATGGCTCGTCAGGGCGTGATATTGAACCTAATTGGTACCGTTGTTATTGCGTTTGTGTGCTTTCTTGTTCTGCCATAAACGTAGCGGTTTACTATGAATTTTGGGTGCTTTCTGCGCTGGCGGAGGTAGATGTATCACTTTTTTAACTTAGGATATAATCCCTGTAATGACACTGACAGGCTCTGAGTGCCAGCCAGATTTAGAGTCAAATCCAGTAATTCGTCCCAGGGCGATGCCTTGCGCATGCCTTTAATAGCTTTATCTACACCGTTGGCAGCGCGCAGCAGTTGCTGTACTTGCGGTTCTCGCAAGCGGCGCAGGGCATTTTTAATCAGCACCTTGCGCTTGTCCCAGACGCCGGACTGTTTGGCGGCCATATCAAAGTTTTTACCCTGTGCTGTCAGGTGCGCCATTTGCGCAAGTGTGCGCAATTCACGCGCCAGCGCCCAGAGCACCACAGTGGCGTCAGTGCCTTCACTGCGCAGGCCATGTAAACACTTGACTGCGCCTCGAGCATCGCCATGTAGAGCCTTGTCGATAAGCCCAAAGACGTCGTAGCGGGCGCTATCGGCCACGCTGGATGACATTAATTCGCTGCTAATTATGCCATTGTCAGCCAGTAGTTTTAGTTTTTCGATTTCTTGCGCGCCCGCCAGTAAATTACCTTCTATACGCGAGGCGAGAATGTCGATGGCGCCTGGCTCGGCACGCAAATTCGCGGCGCGCAATCGCTGGTCTAACCAGCGCGGCAATTGCTGTGTACCGATGGGCCAAATTTGTACGAAGGCGCCCAGGGGCTCAAGCGCTTTAAACCACTTGGCTCTTTGTGCCGTGGCGTCCAACTTTGCGCCTACCAATAGCAATATATTATCTTCTCCTGCTCCGTTCTTAACAGCCTTGGCATACTCCAACAGAACTTTTGCGCCGTCGTTGCCCGGTTTGCCGGTGGGTAGGCGTACCTCGATAATTTTTTTGTCGGCAAATAGCGACAAGCTGTTGGCAGCGGCAAGCACTTGATTCCAGTCGAAAGAGGATTCGTTGTGGTACAGCTCGCGCTCTAGAAAACCGGCAGCGCGGGCACCAGCGCGTATTTGGTCGCAGGCTTCCTGAACCAGTAGGGTCTCGTCTCCAAACACCATGTACACCGGCGCTAGCTGCTTTTTAACGGCTCCGCCGAGTTGTTCTGGCCGCAGCTTAGCCACTACTGGGCAGCTTCCGTCTGGATTTCAGAGCCGCTATCGATAACAGCGCTACTACTACCAGTTTCAAAGGCTTTAGATCCTATTTCTGCTGGCTGAATGAAACGCAGAGCGCGTGCCATCTGCTGAATTACATCACTACGCATTTCCTGACGTAAAATTTGCTCTTCTTGCGCGGCGGAGGTCACCGAATTGGGGTCAAAACGGTAAGACCGAATGACCGTAGCAGTTTTTTCTGGTACTAAAATATTGTTGTTACTGTCGGTTATCTTATAGGTCACGTCCATACTCAGTTCGTATTCCGAGGCTAGGCCACCAGAGCTGACCGATGCAGTGCGACGGTCGTTGCGCTCTTCAATAATGTGCATGGTCATCTGCGCTTGGCTGCTCGACTGAGCCACTTCAATATCATTAGCTTCTAGTGTGCGTTTAAGCTCGGCGGCAATACCGCTGTAATTATCGCGGGCCGAAATGTACATGCTCTGTAGATCAGGTGGCAGAATTAGCGCACCACGTAGGTGCCAGCCGCAAGCGGTAGCGAGTAAAGTTAGGGTTATGGTTAAGGTTTTCAATAATGCTTTCATGAGTTAACTGCCTTGTTTGTGGGCATGTCGCCAGACGATGAGTGCTTTTGCATTCATCGTCTGGCAAGCAGCGATTATTTAACTGCAAAGGTGACTAATTTGCCGGGGATAACTTTACACATCTTGATCTCTTTGCCTTCTAGGAAGGGGATCACTTTCTCATGCGCTTTAGCCATAGCGATAATCGTATTGGCATCGGTGTCCGCAGCAACGTCCAGCTTAGCGCGCAGCTTGCCATTGACTTGAACAACCAGAGTGATGGATGAACGCACAAGAGCGGCTTCGTCTACCTGCGGCCACTCGGCGTCGATAACAGCGCTGTCATGGCCGAAAGCATGCCAAAGCTCATGGCTAATATGCGGCACGATAGGCGCCAACAAACGCACGCAGGCTTCGAGTGCTTCGCGCTCGACAGCGCGGGTCTCAGGGGTGTTGCGATCGGCTTGTCGGGTGATTTCGTTGAGCAGCTCCATAATTGCGGCAATCGCGGTATTGAAGGTCTGGCGGCGACCGCAATCATCAGAAACTTTTTTAATGGTCTCGTGAGTTTTGCGTCGCAGCTCTTGCTGCTTTTTGTCAAGATCAACAGGTATAGATCCTACATTACCCGCGGCAAGATGGCTGTGACTAGTTTTCCACAGACGTTTGAGGAAGCGATGCGCACCCTCAACACCGGAATCACTCCACTCCAATGTCTGCTCGGGCGGCGCGGCAAACATAGTGAACAGACGAACGGTATCGGCACCGTAGAGATCGACCGCGGTCTGTGGGTCAACGCCGTTGTTCTTGGATTTGGACATCTTAATGCTGCCGCCCATTTCCAGTTCGCCAGCTTCAAAGTGTTTGGCGCCGGTGATCTTGCCTTTTTCGTCGCGCTCGAGAGTTACATCAGCGGGGTTGTACCAAGTCTGAGAGCCATCGTCATTTTTCTTAAAGAAGCAATCGGCTAGCACCATGCCTTGGCACAGCAACTTTTCGAAAGGCTCGTCGCACTCGATTAAGCCCTCGTCGCGCATTAGTTTGTGGTAGAAACGCGCATACAGTAAGTGCAAAATGGCATGTTCGATACCGCCGACATATTGATCTACGGGTAACCAGTAGTTAGCGGCCTCGCTGTCGAGCATACCCTCGCTATAGTTGGGGTTGGTGTAACGCGCGTAGTACCAGCTAGACTCCATAAAGGTGTCGAAGGTATCGGTCTCGTGTTCGGCGCCCGGTGAATGCCAATCGGCTTTGCGCCAGTCGGGGTCGGATTTGATCGGCGAATTAATGCCGTCCATCACGACATCTTCGGGTAACAATACTGGCAGCTTGTGCGCCGGCACTGGAATTTCACCGCCTTCAGGCAGGTTCAACATGGGGATGGGCGTGCCCCAATAACGTTGGCGTGAAACACCCCAGTCGCGTAAACGGTAGTTGGTTTTGACGCAGCCTTTATTGAGTGATGCGAGCTTGGCGGCAATGGCGTCAAAGGCGCCTTGAAAATCGAGCCCATCGAATTCACCGGAGTTCACCAACACACCTTTGTCGGTGAAGGCTACTTCACTGATATCAGAGATATCATCAGTTGCTGCGCTGATCACCTGTTCGATCGGCAGACCGTAAGCTTTGGCAAACTCATAATCGCGCTGATCATGAGCCGGCACAGCCATCACAGCGCCCGAGCCATAACCCAACAGTACATAGTTGGCGATCCACACCGGTACTTCGCGGCCAGTAATCGGGTGAATGGCTGTTAAACCGCTATCCAATCCCTTCTTTTCCATCTGAGCCATATCGGCTTCGGTTACCGACTGTTTTTTGCAGTCGGCGATAAAGGCGGTGAGTTCGGCGTTATCTTTTGCCAGCGCGAGCGCGATTGGGTGCTCGGCGGCGAGGGATACATAGGTTACGCCCATCAATGTATCGGGGCGCGTGGTGTAGATATCAAAACTGTTTATTTTGCAGCTAGAATCTGTGTTTACAGGTTTTTCCAGCTCGAAGGTCATCTCCACGCCTTTACTGCGACCAATCCAGTTGCGCTGCATGGTCTTCACTTGCTCGGGCCATTGCGGTAATTTGTCGAGATCATTGACTAACTGGTCGGCATAGTCGGTAATTTTAATAAACCATTGTGGAATTTCACGGCGCTCAACCAGGGCATTTGAACGCCATCCGCGACCGTCGATAACCTGCTCGTTGGCGAGGACGGTGCCATCGACAGGATCCCAGTTAACAGTGGCCATTTTTTTGTAGACCAGACCTTTTTCATATAAGCGGGTAAAAAACCACTGCTCCCATTTGTAGTAATCACTCTTGCAAGTGGCTAGTTCTTTTGACCAGTCGAGTCCGAAACCCAAGGATTTCAATTGGCCTTTCATATAATTGATGTTTTCGAAGGTCCACTTAGCGGGCGCACTCTTATTGGCGATTGCGGCGTTTTCTGCCGGTAAGCCAAAAGCATCCCAACCCATTGGGTGCAGGACATTTTTGCCCAGCATGCGCTGATAGCGAGCAATTACATCGGTGATGGTGTAGTTGCGCACATGGCCCATATGCAGCTTTCCCGATGGGTAGGGGAACATTGCTAGGCAGTAGTACTTTTCGCGGCTCGGATCTACCTTGGCTTCAAAGCTGTGGTTGTCGTTCCAGTACTGCTGGGCGGCGGCTTCAATTTTTTCGGGGCTATATTGCTCTTCCATCTTGTTCAGAGGGCCTATACTTAAAGTGGCTCATTGAGCGCCGGGGTTCCAGCGCGAGCGAAAATGTGTGAATACATTTGGTAAATGCATAAAGTTGTCGATTATATCGTGAGCAGCGCCGACTTTCATAGAGCACGAATGCGGTGTAAATCAGCAGTAATGTGACATAGAGCAAAAGCTGTCACAAACTTAGAGCGCGAGAGCGTAAGGATGCCCCATGAGCGAGTCACAAAACCATGCCGAGTCAAAGCCTGCAAAGACTTTTAGCCAAACCCTGCGCCAAGGTGCTATAAAAGAGACTGAGGAGCTGGTTAAATTTGAGTTAGATGTTGAGGCACTGGCGGGTCGCGAGGCATTGCTGATCAATGCCTACTTAGTCGAAGATGCCGAAGCGGCTAAACATTATTGGCAAGAGTTGAAACAGGAATTGCTACTGCAGGCCGAGTTTCGGGCTGAGAACTGGTTGGCCAGTGTGGCCAGTCCGACCGTTATCGACTGGTTGCGGCTGGATTTCTGCATACATCGCGACGCCAGCCAACTGTTAGCGGGTGAGGTGGCGGTGGAGCAAAAGCTTTGCTGTGCTCATTGTGGTGGGCGTTTTAGCGTGCATGAGTCGACGACACTGACGGCCTGTCATGGCTGCGGCAGTGAAGTGTTTGCCGCTCGGTCTTTGCCAGTACAGTGATTGGGTTCAGTACTTTACGGCAGTAGTAATAGCCCATTGTTAAGGGCTCTAGTGCAAAATTGACTCTGCAAAGAGAAGAGTGATGGTAAAAAACGGGTGATTGTTAAAGAACTGATGTCTACGGTAATAACATTGTTGCCACCGACCGCGAATTTGTCTGATGTGTTGGCACAAATGCAGGCTCAGGGTACCTCCTGCGTGTTAATTACGGAAAACTCAGTGGTGCTTGGTATTATTACTGAGCGCGATTTGTTGCGGGTATTTTCCGATCAAATATCAGCTCCCAATGCTGAAGCTGGTTTGTTATCGGTACAGGCATTGATGACCGCTGAGCCAATTTCTGTGCTCGAAAATACACCTTTACTCGATGCATTAGTGTTGTCGCGCTCGCGCAAGTTACGCCATTTACCAGTGATTAATGGCGATGGTAAATTAGTCGGCCTTGTTACTCACACCAATATGGCTGATGCCTACGTTAAATTACTCGACCGACAGGGCGAGCTGGAAAGCGCTAACGAACAGCTGCAGGCGTTGTCGCTAGAAGACTCGGTGTTACACATTGGTAACCGGCGCGCACTCGATATGGAGCTGGCGTTGTTGGATGCTCAGTCGCGGCGCAGTTATCAGCCGTTTGCTTTAGTTATGCTCGACGTCGATAATTTTAAACTCTATAACGACCATTATGGCCATCCCATGGGTGATAAAGCGTTAAAGTGTGTGGTAGCCGCGATTAAAACTAGCATGCGCAGCACCGATAGGCTTTACCGTTACGGCGGCGAAGAATTTTTGCTGCTGACCCCCAGCGCTGTCGATAAAGCCGCGCTGGCAGTGGCTAATCGCGCTCGTCAAGCGGTGGTTGATATGGCGCTGAGCCACGTTAAAAGCCCGCAGCAGATACTTACATTGAGTGCAGGGGTCGCTTGGGGGCGAGGCATTAATTGCGCTAGCTTGATTGAAGCTGCTGACAAGGCGCTCTATCAGGCCAAAAATAGCGGCCGTAATAAGGTCTGTATGGCGGATTAATCGTTGGCCAAATACTTAAAATCGCCAATGTAACCACGCAAACTTTTTTTGAGTTTGTGTTTTTGTCGGCGGTTTAAGCTGTGATTTATGTCGCTAAATAGCTGCATAGTCAACTGCCGGTTATGCTCCACCGAGTGGCGGTATTCATCGCTCCAAAGATGCTCTGGATACACCAGTAGAGTTTGCACCTGTTGCTCGAAGTTTTCCTTGCTGCCGCCGCTGTTTAAGGCCTGATTAAATTGTGTCTGCCACTCTTGCCGAGCCTGTACCATTAGCTTTTGATTACCGTTGAGTGCAAGGCTCCAGTGTTCGATGAGCTGTTTTTGTTCTGAGTTTAATTTGCCGAGCCATTTTTTCAGGCGCTTATTCATGTGCTGGCGTTTTTTATCTCGGGCTTGCTCTTCGCTGCGGCCCATGTGCTTTTCCGCCGCCGCCTCGGTCTCAAAACTGGTGTTTTTAATCAGCTCGGCGATCTGTTTATTGCTTAGCTCGCGAAACAACCTCGGGGCAAAGACGGTGAATTCAACTAGAGAGTCTTGCCAGAGGTTAGCGGCTTGATTAAAAGACTGCATTAAGGTGTCGCTGTCGGCCTTTTGAACCAGCAGCTGTGATTCCAGCTGCTCGAGAAATTCGGCGTAAAGTGGCAGCTGTGTCTGCCGGTGCCACTGCTGAAATCGGTCGACGCTTTTGTGTAGCTGTTTTTTTTGCTGGCGGTCAAGGCTGACGTACTCATCGACCTCCCAAGCTACTAACCAATCGAGAAGATTATAACTCCAGCGCAGACTGCAGCTGCTAATTAATAGGCAGCTCAAGACTATAAGACAAAATTTTGCCGTGCGATCATACAAAGGGGGAACCTCCTGTGGATGTATTAAATGTAGACCATTAGGTCAGCTTTAGGTGGTCAGTAAGATTACGGATTATTAAAAGCTATTGCTCACAGCGTTTTCAAATACTCTACCAGTGCTGCACGATCTTCTGTGCCGATCACGGGCAGTGTGGCCAGTTTGAAATTGCCGGCAGCATTCTTAATAGGTTGGCCGCTGGCGTTGCGAACAATGACTGGGGTGATTCCCGAGGTGTACTCATGGCCTTGGTTGGAATTGCCCGGTAGGCGTGTGTCGAAGGTAAATACCGTTGGGTAATCATCCTTATCTGGCTGAACAAAACCGACGTTTACAGGGTCCAGTTCGCGCGCACCTAAAGTAAAGGTTTGGGCGCGACAAGCTTTACCGCTGGTTATTTCTGCGTCATTGCAACTGGGTAAAAACAGCTGGTCCAGATTGGCAACCGAACCGTTGTGCAGATAGGGCGCGGTGGCCCAGATGCCGTTCAGTGGGCGGCCTTTATAGGCGAGCAGGGCGCTGAGTTCGCCCTTAGCGGCTATTTCAAAGTCGAGATGGCGCTCGCTATCTTTGATAGGGTTGTCGCCGAGGGCCACCAGTACGTCGTAGATTTTATCGGCCCAGCGGTGGACGATGTTTTTATCGTGATCGGGTTCTAATAACACGCCGACGGTGGCCTTGGTAAGGGCGGGCAGCACTAGGGTGGTTTCACCAAAATCGCCACTGTTAGCACTGAGTGCATTGATTTTTTTGCCGGCGAACAGGCCGCTGTTGCCCTCGCGGGTGAAGGCATTCATCGCCATTTGTCTATCGGTGCCAATCAAATCGAGGCTACTGAATTGCGCGATGACCAAACGGTCATCGGCGCTGCGGTCAATGGCCTGGTGGCAGGTGTGGCACTGGTAGTCGACAAACACTTTTCTGCCCTGTGCCGCCAGAGACTGGTCGATCGGAGGCAGTACACCCAGAGCCGCGGCGTCTTGCCACAGCGGTGACTGCAGACTTTTAATTTGACGCTCTAAACGCACCTGATTGCGGGTATTGGCGGAGGAGCGGTAACCGGCGTCGCCCTTTTGTCGGTGTAAATCGAAATCGGCAAATACGCCTATTACCTCGCCGGTATTGCGGCCCAAGGCGCCGGCATCGGCATTATCGCCGACACCGTTCCACTGTACGAAATCATGTTGCGGGGTATCCCATAGGAAGGGATAGCTGACCGGTGCATTGGCGGGATTAAAGTTATCCGCACCGGGGGTCAGGTGTGACATGACTCGGTTGTAGATACGGCCGAAGGCGTCGAGGCGGCCGTAGCCGTAGTGAACCGATTGCGCCGTTCCATTGTGGGTGTGAGTGGGGGCGTTAATGCGGTTGTAGTTGCTGATTTTTGTGAGGGTACTGTCGAGGCGGGTACGCAAGTTTTCCGGAGCTTGATTTGTGCTCTTTACCAGACGTGCAAATTTTGCTGAGTCACTGCTGGCGGCTTCAAGGGCGAGTTGCAGTTCCAGCAGCATAGTTTCCATATCGGCCAGTGCCGGGGCGCCGTCGATGCGAATGCCCACGCCCTGATAATTAATTTGTGCGGTGTGGCAGGCGGCACAGGTAAAGCCGACATAGTCGCGGTCTTGGTAACTGTTTTTTACCCAGCCCACCGGCATGCCGTGTTCGTTATCCATTGATGGCTTTTGAGTCAAATAGCGAAAGCGGCGCATATTGGCTTCGCTGCGAAACAGCTCAGAGCTATCGGCTTGCTCTAGCTGCAGGAAAATATCCAGCGGCATCAAGTTAGAGCCCTGAGTGGTGTTGTAAAACCAAAGGCTGTCGGTGGCGTCCCAGTTTTGCGGTAGATACACCACGCTACTATTACTATCGGCAAAATAATCATCGACCGCGATGATGGCGTTGCGATCAGCGCTGTTCATTACGCCCTGGCTTATGTATGAGCAACCTGCTGCCAGTAAAAGAATGGCGGGCCAGATAATAAAGCGGCTTAGGCGAGAGGGCGGTGTCACAGAGGCGAGCATAGCGATCATCCATAATATAAGATTCTTAACAAATACTATTGTGAGGTTTGAATTAATGGTTGGCAATGTTGCTGCCGCAGAAAATTTTTGAGCACCGCGACCTGCAGTTGAAAAATGCCAGCAGTTAAATCGACATGGGCTTGCTCGACTAGCGGCTGATTCTAATTCATAGCCACTGGCATAGCCTTACACTGTTTATAACATCGTCAAACCAAATCCAGTTCATTAACGGTTTGTGTTTTTTTGGCTGTATTTAAGTAACAGACCCTGATTGTTCTGGGTGACTATTTGATGCTGTAATTTTAGCTGTTGGTGTAAGACAGATTCGAGTAAAAATATAGATTTTGCCGCTGCCGACCATAGAATTCACTGAGTACAGCTGAATTTTTTAACAGATTCTATTGCCGTAGAAATTCGGCCTCAATCTCTAAGAGGACTCTATCGCCAATCATAGCCAGGTAGCTATCGATGCCAAAATCGGAGCGATTAATGCTGCCGCTCGCTCGAAAACCCAAAGTGTAACGGCCGTTGAGACGATTGACGGCGGCACCGAGAAATTCTCCATGCAGTGATATGGGGCGGCTGACGCCATGCAGGGTTAAATGGCCGTTAAAATGAAAGCCTGAGCCAGTGGCGGTTACGCTGGTGCTGTGAAAGCTTGCCTCGGGGAAACTGTCACTATCTAGCCAGCTGCTGCCACGCAAAGTTTGATCCAACTTGGCATTGTTACTGTCGATACTGGCTGTGTGAATGCTGGCCTGCAATGTTGCGCTGCCGATGGCCGCAGGGTCAAAGTCGAGACTCGCATCAAACCGATTAAAGCGTCCGACATAGGTTGATAAACCCAGATGGCTGACCTTAAAGACTAGGCTGGCGTGTTGTGGGTCGAGCCGGGATTGGCCTGCTCGCAGCTGGCTAAATTCACTCGTCACCGACGGCGCAAGTAGCGAGCAACTGTTTAAACTGAGCAGAAAAAATGCCGCTATCAGCACTATAGGGACGGCGCGAATATATATAGTCATCTTCTCATTTTATCGCAGTTTGACGCTGCGACAAGCCCATATAGTAATCGCTATTCAGCCATATGTAGGTAAAAACACCCGAAATAGTAACGAATGTGTCACTCCATGCTACATTTTTTACTGCAGTTGTTAGGAATATGATGAAACTATTGGCACTGAAATTGTCTGTGCTAAACTGCGCCTCTTCCGGTAGGACGCCGAAATTTTAAGCAATACACACGCTGTGGCAGAGGATGCAAAATGAAAGACTTTAAAACACTAACGCTGCTTAATCGTCTGAGTCAGGATGTCGAGTTACAGGTCAAGCACGAAAGTATTGGCGCCCGCGATTATATCTTCGTGGCTGCGCCGGTAACCAGAATCTCAAGCTTAATCGCTAAGAATTCTGAGCTGTTTGCCCGCCAATTACTTGAGCATTTTGCTTTACAGACGGAGCGATTTGACTTAATTGAGCTGCGTAATCGCACGGATTCACCGCTGGAGTTATTGCACTGGCGTTTTGACTGGTATGGCCGTATTGCCATGAGGTCGCGCAGTCAGGTGGTGATTTCCGAACGCCGTATAAACACTTTAATGGAAGTGCTGTCAGCTAAAGACGCCGCCTAATCTGAGACCATGCCGTCATGAAAGTTAATTTGATACCGAAAATGAGTGCGGTGCAGTTGATGGATCGTGATGGTCACACGGTATCGGTAGATATAAAAGCGTTTGAACACCAGGGTCAGACACATGTTTTTATGAGTGATCAGGCCAATGCGGGCAACGGCTCTATTGCACGCAATGGTGGGGTTTTTATTCCGCAGTTAAACCAACGATTTGGCCTTGAACAGAGTGACAGTTATTTTTATCGCCATGTTTTTTTAGCGGCAAGCGGCAGTCTGTTTGGTCGTTTTGATTTGAATTGGCAAGATAACGAGCTGATTGATTACACCTTTACCATGATAGCCAATTCCATAGAGACCTTTGAGTTAAAGGCGCTGTTTACGCAGGCCACCCCAATTACTTTTAGTTACGCCCAACTGAAGAATTTAATGGTTGCGAGCTAGTAGGCCTCTGCCCACTATTGCCGCGGCTAGTAGCATCAAAAGGGCTAAAGTTAGACCCAGTACATCGCCATAGCGCACATACGGGGTTAGCCCTTTAGTCGCGTAAACCTCCCCTTCTATTGATGTCTGTACAAACTGCGCACCCAGTACGGTGATGTCGCCCTTCGGATTTATTATGCCCGAGAGACCATTGTTGGTAGCTCGAATAAGGTAACGACCAGTTTCTAAGGCCCGCATCTGAGCTATTTGCATATGCTGGTTAGGGGCAATGGAGTTACCAAACCAGGCATCGTTACTCACTGTGAGCAACACATCGGCTTTGGCTGCGCCCTTGGCTACTAGCGCGGGGTAGGCAATCTCGTAGCAGATTGACGGCATCACCATAGTCGCACCTACTTGAATGCCGCGCTGCTTGCCAATCCAGGGGCTGATGATCGAGGTTGGCAAATTGAAGAAGTGAATCAGGCTGCGTAGACTTTCAAAGGGCAGGTATTCGCCAAAGGGCACCAGTTGAGTTTTGTGGTAGATACCTTGTGCACGCCCCATACCAATCATGGCATTGTAATAAGTAACTTTCAGCGTGCCGTTATCGCGACCATAGTCATCATAAAGAACACCGGTCATCAGGCCTGTGTTCGTTTCTGCCGCGCGCTGTTGAAATTCATCGAGGACTTCACTGGCACGGTGATAAGGCTTAGGGATCGCCGCCTCGGGCCAAATCAGCCAGTCGTTATGCCACAAGGGCTCGCTTAAGCGGCGAAAGCGTTCGACGGTGAGTTGATAAAAGTCTGGGTCCCACTTTTTTGCCTGGGGGATGTTGGGCTGAATCATGCCAACGCTAATGGCATCGCCCTTAACCTGAGTCCACTCTACCTGTTTTAGCGCAACACCACCTATCCAGCACGCCGCGCTTAGAGTGACGAGTGAGAGCGTGAATGCCGGACGTTGGCGCTGAAGGAGCCATTTTAATGCGAGCGCTAAGCTGCAAGCACTGAACAGTACAATGAGACCAACACCCATTACGCCTATTACTGGCGCGTAGCCGGCCAGCGGCGTTTGCAGCTGACTGTACCCGATATAGAGCCAAGGGAACCCAGTTAGGAACCAGCTGCGCAGCCATTCGCCTAGCAACCACAGCGCCGGTAGGGCCAAGGGTAGAGCAAGAACATTGTGCTTAAAGTAGCGACCTAACAAGCCAAAGGGCAGGCAGAAAACAATCGCTAGACCTGCTGCAAAGAGGAGTGTCAGTAGTGCCGCTAATAACATCGGCGCTTGGCCAAAACTGTTAATACTGACGTACACCCATGACACGCCGGTAGTAAACATGCCGAGGCCAAAGGCGTAGCTACGGGCTATGCATTGCCTGCCGTTGAGGCCATCTAGCCCTAGCACCAGCCAGGTGACCGACATAAGTGCAAGCGGCCACAGGTCGAACGGCGCCAGCCCCAGAGGCAGCAGGGCACCGGCGATTAAGGACAGTGCATGGCCGCGCCAGCCTGCGCCAAACAGTGTTTGATAGCGGCGGGCCATTTAGTTGCCGCTGGGGGTGAGCGGGGGCGTTAGTCGCAGCAAATGAATTTGGCGGTTGTCCGAGTAGAGCACCTGAAATTGATAGCCGTTAAGCTCGGTACTTTCATTGCGAGCGGGCAGGTGACCAAAGGATTGCATCAGTAGGCCGCCGATGGTGTCGAAATCCTCATCACTAAAACCAGTGGCAAAGTGCTCGTTAAAGTCTTCTATCGGGGTTAGAGCTTTAACAACATATTCGCTATCGCTGACCTTACGGATAAAGGCATCCTGACCGTCATCGTCGGTTTCGTCTTCAATTTCGCCGACAATTTCCTCTAAAATATCTTCAATCGTTACCAAACCAGAGATGCCGCCGTATTCATCGATCACTAGAGCCATGTGGTAGCGATTTTCGCGGAATTCACGCAGTAAAATGTTAAGGCGTTTGCTTTCAGGGATTATGTTGGCTGGGCGAATAATGTTTTCTAGGCGGAAGTCCTCTAAACCCTCAAGGACAAACGGCATCAAATCTTTGGCTAGTAGTACGCCGCGAATGTCGTCAATTGAATCGCCGATCACGGGGAAACGTGAGTGTCCCGAGGCGATCATTTTAGGCAGAAAGTCAGCGGCTTGATCGTCAATTTTGACCACTACCATCTGCGACCGCGGCACTAAAATTTCGCGTACCTGCTGTACGGACACATCCATAGCGCCTTCGATAATGCTCAGCGCCTCTTGATCGAGCAGCTGGTTGTCGGCAGCCTCTTTGATCACTTTGAGCAGTTCTTCGCGGGATTTGGGCTCGCCAGAGAATGCGTGCAGTAGCTTGTCGAGCCAAGATTTGTCCTGACTGCGGGCCGTATTGGCGTTAGCTGTGCCAGCAGGGGTATCGGCGCTGCTACTCGTGGGGTCTTCGGTCATTGTATTTTCTTTATATCCTGTCGGTTGAAGCTTTTATGCCGCTTCATTGGCGTAGGGTTTGGGGTAACCAAGACTCACTAAAATCTGGGTTTCTAGTGTTTCCATAGCGTCGGCGTCAGCGTCTTCTATGTGATCGAAACCGAGCAGGTGCAAGGTGCCATGAACCAGCATATGGGCCCAGTGGGCCTCGAATGTTTTGCCCTGATCGGTTGCTTCGCGCTTTACTACCGTCGCACAGATGACCAAATCGCCAAGCAGAGGCAATTGTGCCTCCGGCGGCAAGCCTGGCGGCTGTTCGAACGGGAAGGATAATACATTGGTAGGCTTGTCTTTGTCGCGATACTGTAAATTTAGCGCCTGACTCTCGCCGACATCCACCAGACGTACACTCAGCTCGGCCTCAGCGCCGCAGTAGTTGGCCGCCGCTAGTGCCGCGCTCACCCACTGTCGCAGTTGTTGTTGTTGTGGCAGGGCAGGGTCTGCCGCTATGGCTATTTGAAGATCGATATAAAGTGCAGTCATTAGTGGCGATCACTGCCTTGCTTGGCATCATAGGCGTTGTAGGCGGTGACGATTTTTTGTACCAGCGGGTGGCGCACTACATCTTTGGCATCGAAGGTTGTCATGCTGATGCCTTCTACGCCATCGAGTACCTCGGCGGCGTGCCTGAGTCCAGATTTAACGCCCTTGGGCAAATCTATTTGGCTGGGGTCGCCGGTAATTACCGCAGTGGAGCCAAAGCCGATGCGAGTTAAAAACATTTTCATCTGCTCACGTGTGGTGTTCTGGCTTTCATCGAGAATAATAAAGGCGTTGTTGAGCGTGCGGCCGCGCATATAGGCCAGTGGTGCGACCTCGATCACGTTGCGCTCTATTAGCTTGCCAACGGTGTCGAAACCAAGCATGTCAAACAGAGCGTCGTAGAGGGGGCGCAAGTAGGGGTCTACCTTTTGAGCCAGATCGCCCGGCAAAAAACCGAGTTTTTCGCCGGCTTCTACTGCCGGTCGCACCAGTAGTATGCGCTCGACTTGATCTTTTAGCAGTGATTCCACCGCGCAAGCTACCGCCAAATAAGTTTTACCGGTGCCAGCGGGGCCAATACCAAAATTAATATCATGTTTTTGTACCGCGCACACATAGTCTTCTTGGTGGCGTCCGCGGGGCGTGATATTGCATTTTTTGGTGCGGATCAAACTCAGCGATGGGCTCTCTTGGGCAGTGTCCTGCTGGGAGTTTTCTTGAGTGCGACTATCTGTAGCTTGATCTTCCATAAGTGCCTCGATGCTGGATGTTTGCAGGGCTAGGTGGATTTCGTCAGGGCTGACGGGGTTGCTGGCCTCATGGTAGAGGCTGCGCAGCAGGTCGGCGCCAACACGGACTGCGGCGCTGGCTCCGGAAATGGAAATATTATGACCGCGCGCGCGTATATCAATATTTAACCGGCGTTCTATTAACTGTAGGTTTTCGTCGAGATGACCGCTGAGGTTGGCGAGTCGGTGCGCATCGCTGGGTTCGAGTGCAACTTTAAGTGTCACAGTGGGCTGAGTGCGAATGCTGGTATCCAAGTGATTTCCCTTTAAGAGCCTATCTGCAAGCGTACCGCAATCCGTGCGGAGGGAAAAGGCTATTTAGGTTATGAGAGTTAGGTGCTTTTATTACATTAGCTAAAATGGGCATTGCCGAGGCACACGGATTTGCTCAATATATTGGGCGTACATGTAAAACGCCATACCACCCTAGCGATTTAATCATCTAGTTCCGAGCCTACTAGTGTGCCGCGTAATGAGTTGTTCAGTGCCTCTTCAATTACAATATCAGCAAACTTGCCGATAAGTTCGGGCTGGTCGCAGCGGAAATTAACCACGCGGTTGTTTTGGGTGCGACCTGACAGTTGTCCCGGATCTTTTCTTGAGTAGCCGCTGACCAATATGCGCTCGGTGTTACCGACCATCTTGCGGGCGATGTCCATAGCCTGCTGGCTGATGCGTTCTTGTAAGATTTTCAGACGCAGCTTCTTGGTGGTTTCGCTGGTAGCGTCGGGCAGGTCCGAGGCAGGTGTGCCAGGACGTTTGCTGTAAATAAAACTGAACGACAGGTCGAAGTCCATGGCTTGAATCAGGTCCATAGTCTTCTCGAAATCGGCATCGGTCTCACCGGGAAAGCCGATGATAAAGTCGGAAGAGAAGCAGATATCGGGACGAATTTTTTTCAAGCGGCGCAGCTTTGATTTGTATTCCAGCACCGTATGGCCGCGTTTCATCGCCATTAATATGCGATCGGAACCACTTTGCACGGGCAAGTGGATATGGCTTACCAGCTCCGGCACCTCATTGTACACATCGATTAAAGCATCGCTGAATTCCACTGGGTGACTGGTGGTGAAGCGAATGCGGTCGATGCCGTCGATGGCCGCGACTGCGGTAATCAGCTCGGCTAAGTCGACCATATGCCCTACCCCTGAAGCGTCGACGGAATCGCCGCGATAGGCGTTAACGTTTTGGCCCAGCAAGTTGACTTCGCGCACGCCTTGACCGGCTAAATGCGCAATCTCTGCTAATACATCGTCTACCGGGCGACTGACTTCTTCGCCACGGGTGTAGGGCACTACGCAGAAAGTACAGTATTTGGAACAGCCTTCCATAATAGATACGAAGGCGCTGACACCATCCGCTTCTGGCTTGGGTAGGTGGTCGAATTTTTCGATCTCAGGAAAACTGATATCGACCACAGCCGAGCCATTTTTTTTCGGTGTGTCGATCATTTCTGGCAGGCGATGCAGGGTCTGTGGGCCAAAAATAAGGTCGACGTAGGGCGCCCGCTTGGCGATGGCATCGCCTTCCTGACTGGCGACACAACCGCCCACACCAATTACCAAATTGGGTTTTTTCTTTTTAAGATGCTTCCAGCGACCGAGTTGATGAAACAGTTTTTCCTGCGCTTTTTCGCGAATAGAACAGGTGTTAATTAAGATGACATCTGCATCTTCAGGGTCGTCAGTGGGTTCCATGCGGTGGGAATCACCGAGCAGGTCGCGCATACGATTGGAATCGTATTCGTTCATTTGGCAGCCGTGGGTCTTAATAAAAAGTTTCTTAACGGCTTTCTCTGCGACTGACATTTGTATACCTGCTGTTCAAATGGTGCGATCTTGCTTGGCTAAGTGTTCAAAAACTAGCCAGTTTCGTAGTGGGGGCGCATTATAGCCATAGAGCGAGATAAAACCCACCATCAGGTTTGTGAAGTGGTCCGATAAAGAATGCTATTATGTTGTTCCGCAAATGCACTATCGGCAGCCCAATATGAATAAACCCGTTTTTAAGGTGATTTTCCTTAATCAAGACGAAGTCTTTGAGATCTTCGCCCGCGCTATTTTTCAAAGCGAAATGTACGGTTTTATCGAGGTTGAAGAGTTGGTCTTTGGCGAGCGTTCGCAGCTGCTGGTAGACCCCGCCGAGGAAAAACTGAAAAACGAGTTTGCCGGCGTTAAGCGCACCTATATCCCTATGCATGCTATCGTTCGTATCGACGAGGTGGAGAAAGAGGGCGAGGTTAAGGTGACCGAGGTGAAGGGTGGCGCGGTAGGCGCCGGTAGCAAAATTGCCAAATTCCCAATGCCGGGTATCAAACCGCCTTTGGGTGAGTAAAAATTTCTTTATCACAGACCCGCTATATTTCGTCAATATAGCGGGTTTTTTGTATCTGCAGTACGCACTAAGGGAAAGTAATGGCTGTTGAAATCGAGCGTAAATTTCTAGTAAGCATGGATCTGTTGCCAGATCTGCCGGTCGGTATTGCCATAAAGCAGGGCTACCTGCCCTCCAGTAATAACACTGTTACTCGTGTACGACTCAAAGGTGAGCGCGCCTTTCTCACTATTAAGGGCGAAAATAATGCTACCGGTACTTCCCGACTGGAGTTTGAATACGCTATTCCGCTGGCTGACGCCGAACAGATGATTGCCGAGCTGTGTGTGGTACCAACGGTTGAGAAGGTGCGCTATGAAATACCACTGGGCTCACATGTTTTTGAGCTGGATATATTTAATGGTGACAATCAAGGCTTACTGGTGGCCGAGGTTGAGCTAACTGCCGAGGATGAAACATTTGCGCGACCCGAGTGGTTGGCGCTGGAAGTCACTGGTGATGCTCGGTATTACAATTCGAGCTTGGTGAAGACCCCGTTCACGTCTTGGTAATACTTTCGGTTAACGTTGAAATAAAAAACCCGCAACTCTTGCGAGTTGCGGGTTTTTTATGATCTTTTCTAGCATCTAGCATCTAGCATCTAGCATCTAGCATCTAGCATCTAGCATCTTAAGCAGCTATAGCGACTCGCACACTGGCCAACTTCACGCACACTGCAAACACTTTCATCGCCGCTTCTACTTCCGCTAGAGTCGGAACCGATGGCGCGATGCGGATGTTGCAGTTGGCTGGGTCCTTGCCATACGGAAAGGTAGCGCCTGCTGGAGTCAACTTAACACCCGCATCCGCAGACAGCTTAGCGGCGGCAACCGCAACGCCTGGACGAGTGTCGAAGGAGACAAAGTAGCCGCCCTCAGGGCTTTCCCAACTGCCCATGTCGTTGTCACCGAAGTTGGCGGCAAGGCTTTCAAGTACAGCGGCAAAGCGCGGTGCTAGCACTTCAGCATGCTTTTGCATATGGCCGAGCAGTGCGTCTTTATTAGGTAACAGAGCGACGGTGCGCAGCTGATTTACCTTGTCAGGACCGATGGTCAAAGTGCCAAGCACCTTCTTGAATCCGACCAAATTAGCCGCTGATGCGGCCATAAAAGCGACGCCGGCACCGGCAAAAGTGATCTTGGAGGTAGACCCGAATTGCAGTACTGAATCTTCAGTGCCGTGCTTACTGCAGGCGTCTTTAATTGAGGCTAGCGGCTTAAATTCACCCAGATCGTGTACTGAGTAGGCATTGTCCCAGAATACGCGGAAATTAGCGCCAGCGATCTTACCTAAGGCGGCTATGCGGTCCACAGTCTCATCTGAGTAAATTACCCCAGTCGGGTTGGAGTACTTGGGCACACACCAGATACCCTTGATGCTGCTGTCGGCTTTGATCAGTGCTTCTACCGCGTCCATGTCTGGGCCATTAGCGGTCATATCGACAGTGATCATGTCGATACCGAGCTGCTCGCACACGGTGTAGTGACGGTCGTAGCCGGGTACTGGGCAGATGAATTTTACATTGTCTTCTTTATTCCAAGCGCTATCGGCGCCGCTGAGGCCAAAATTGTTAGCGGTCAGCATGGCCTGAAACATTAACGTCAGGCTGGCATTACCACCCACCAGTACATCGGCAGCATCAACACCCATCAAATTGGCGCCCAGTTGCTTGGCTTCGGGTAGACCGTCTAGACCGCCGTAGTTACGTACGTCGGTACCGTCGGCACCTTTGTAATTACCTTTGAGCAAGCCGTCTAGAGCATCGGACAGGCTTAACTGCTCGGAGGAAGGTTTGCCGCGGGTCAAATCTAGGCTCAGCTTCTGATCAATAATGGCCTGGTAATCGGCGGCCAGTTCTGTTTCCCATTGCTTAAGTTGGTCTTGGGTGGCTTGATCTAAGTTCAAAGTTTTTACCTCTGTGTTGACTGAAAATGTGGCTGGCGGGCGCGAGACCGCTGGCAAATGCGAATCATTATAGCCTCTGATAGCCTGAAGTTGATAAATAAGTCGTTTATTAAGAGAGGGGAATGACTGAAAACAGCTAGATAACGGTTAGTTTTGGTTAAATCTTCTCTGTTGATTGATTTTGCCAATGAGCGCTGTGCTGGATAGCGGCCAGAAAGGGCGTGTTCATATGAAAATTCAGAGAAGGCAAATGCCATTAGCCCGCACAGGTTTGGAGAAATATTACTACGGGTTGCGCTGGTCTTGCTGTGACCGCTGCCAGAAATAGCTCTGCTGTATCTATAAGTAATCAGGCGATTGAATAGACTCTCTCGGGCGAGACTTTGATGGGCGAACGGGTGCGATAATGTAACTTGCTTAGTGAGAATCTGTGTAATTTAACCGGTGAGATAAGATCTTTGGTTGATATGCCTGAACGAGAGCGCGCGCCAGAATCTACTCCTGCCATTGCTTTGCTGCGGGTGCAACTTTATGTGCGATAAGAAGAATCGGTTAAGGCGAATGAAGTTTTGTTGATGACGCATAAAAAGGACCAACCCAATATACGCAAGAGCTACCAGCGCCCCGGCAATAGTTAAGGCTTTCGCATGGGGGCAGCAGTATATTCCTATCGATAAAAATCATGTCCATGCAGAGCCATGCTGTTAATTAATGCTCTGCTCGTGTGAGCCGTTAAATGCCGATAGGGATTAGCAGGGTTGAGGCGGCACTTTGTGCCACGCTAATAATTGTCCGGTTGGTTCTATCGGCCACAATTTTAGCCATCATGTCTTGGTTGGCTATCATTTTGCTAAATAATCGCTCATAACTCAGGTTGGGGTTGGTTTTTAGATAGCTATTGCTGTAAATCAACGGTTGATTGTCGTGGTCCATGCAAGTGAGTAAGCGCCAGTTAATGATCTCTAAATTGCGGGCGCTGTCATAGAGTTCTTGCTGGTCGACGCTATCAAAATAGTAAAACTCGGTGCGGTAGTTGTAGCTGGCATGTAGCATGCTTTTTATTCCCACTATTAGCGCGAACACTCGGTCGCCGTGAAACTTTTTATCAAAGGCAAGCTGCACCGCCTCGGTGCCCGTTTTTTTATTTAACTCTTTAAAAATATAAGTCTGGCTGCCGTTATACAGCTGCGCTAGCCGAGACTCGATATTGACTCTGGGCTGCTTGCGCAACTCACGCGGGTTGCGTTTGTACAGCTTGATCATCAACGAGCGGGTCAGATCACGCAGCTCCAATACATGCATTTCGGTAATTTGGTCGATGGTGCTCTTGCCGAAGTCGTTAAAATCGAGCGAACTGCTGCTGGGACCTTTATTTTTCAGAGTGTGGCTGCAGCCGCCGCTGACCAGCATGCTGAGGATTAAACCGCACGCCAGCAGGACGTTACTTAGGCTGGTTCTAGACAGATGTGTGGTGTTGCCGGTAGTCGTGTCCATGAACGAATCCATTTAATCGAATGTTCTGATTCTATGGGCTTAAAGAGAGTGTGACTAGGGGTAGGTTAAAGGTTAAAAATCTATAGTCCGACATGGGTTAAAGCGGAACACCTGAGTGTTACAGGTGGTTAGCGGGCCAGAATAGCCAAGCACTCGAGTCGGTGATTGATTCTGCCTTACTGGTATTGCCAGTATCTGTGGTGGTCTTTTAGCTTAATGTCGAGGCAAAAAATCCCGCTAAGAATGAACTTATCGGGATTTTTTGAATAGATGGTAGCTAGAGCGTGACTTGGGCGGGCGATTCCGGAAGTTACGGGCTGAATGCTGTGCAGTTCTCTTTTGCCAGATTCTAGGCAAAAAAAATCCCGCTAAGAATGAACTTATCGGGATTTTTTTAATATATGGTAGCTAGAGCGTGACTTGGGCGGGCGATTCCGGAAGTTACGGGCTGAATGCTGTGCAGTTCTCTTTTGCCAGATTCTAGGCAAAAAAAATCCCGCTAAGAATGAACTTATCGGGATTTTTTTAATATATGGTAGCTAGAGCGTGACTTGAACACGCGACCCCAGCATTATGAATGCTGTGCTCTAACCAGCTGAGCTACCTAGCCACAATCTCGCCTAAGCGAGGGCGCGTATTTTCCATATACAGGCCCTTGCTGTCAATAGTGTTGTCGTGCCTTTTACTTTAATCTATCTCTTTTCTTTCAATTTAGCATTCATCGAAAATAGAATTGAGCTGCGGCTATAGCGTTGGCGTCGAAGCTGAGACTAGGCAAAATTGGCCGCAAAGCGCGCAGTGTATAAGTTATACATGAGCGTTTTGCGGCCAATTTTAACGACATATCAGCGAGTAAGGTAGCTATACATTGAAGCGGAAGTGGATTACGTCGCCGTCGGCTACTATGTAATCTTTACCTTCCAAGCGCCACTTGCCGGCGTCTTTGGCGCCGTTCTCGCCATCGTTGTCTACAAAGTCTTGATAGGCAGTGATTTCAGCGCGAATAAAGCCGCGTTCGAAATCGGAGTGGATTACACCGGCTGCCTGTGGCGCTGTGGAGCCAACGCGTACAGTCCAGGCGCGCACTTCTTTAACGCCGGCGGTGAAATAGGTGTGCAGTTCTAGCAGGCCGTAGCCAGCCCGGATAACGCGGTTTAAGCCGGGTTCTTGCATGCCCATATCTTCCAGAAATTCGGCCACTTCATCGTCGTCGAGCTCAGCGATCTCAGCTTCGAGCTTGCTGCAGATGGCAACCAGTACGGCGCCCTCTTCGGCGGCGATCGCGCTGACAACGTCTAGATGTGGGTTGTTTTCAAAGCCCTCTTCATCGACGTTGGCAATATACATGGTGGGCTTTAGCGTGAGCAGGCTCAGCGGCTTAAGCAGCAAGACTTCGTCTTCGTTGAGCTCGAAGGAGCGCAGCGGCTTGGCTTCGTTGAGGTGTGGCAGAATTTTTTCACACAGCGCCTTCATTTTAATGGCATCAGCGTCGCGGCCTTTGGCCGCTTTAGCAAAGCGATAGATGGCTTTTTCGATGCTGTCGAGGTCGGCTAGTGCCAGCTCTGTATTGATCACTTCTATATCGTTGGCGGGATCAATTTTGCCGTCGACATGAATAACGTTTTCATCTTCGAAACAGCGCACTACGTGGGCAATAGCGTCGGTTTCACGGATATTAGCGAGAAACTTGTTGCCCAGACCCTCACCCTTGGAGGCGCCTTCAACAATACCGGCAATGTCGATGAATTCCATAGTGGTGGGTATGGTTTTCTCCGGTTTGACGATTTCGGCTAGCTTATCTTGGCGTGGGTCAGGCACTGCAACTATGCCAGAGTTGGGCTCAATGGTGCAAAAAGGGAAGTTCTCGGCACTGATGCCCGCTTTGGTTAAAGCGTTGAAGAGTGTTGATTTGCCTACGTTAGGCAGGCCGACGATGCCGCAGTTAAAACCCATGATAAATACCGTTAAATGTTGAGTGTTCGGTGTGCTGAAAATTGGTGGCAGATTGTACAGTAAACCGCGTCTTGCTGCCTCGGCTTTACAATGGTTCGATTATTTTTGGGTGTGCAGCTCTTTCATGGCATTGTTCCACTCGCCTTTTGCCACATCGCCGAGTACGCGGGTGGACTCATAGATGGCATCATCAATCAGTGTTTGCTCGCTCTGGGGCGCTTTTTTAAGAACGTAGCCTACTACTTGCTTGGCGTTGCCCGGGTGGCCAACGCCTAGTCGCAGGCGGTAGAAGTTTTTGTTGTTGCCGAGGCTTGCAATAATATCGCGCAAACCGTTATGACCGCCATGACCGCCACCCTGTTTAAGGCGGGCTATGCCAGGGTCTAGGTCGAGTTCGTCATGGGCGACTAATATTTCTTCTGGCTCTATCTTGTAGAACTTGGCGATGGCGCCAACAGACTGGCCGGAGCGATTCATAAATGTGCTGGGATTGAGCAGGCGAATGTCGCTACCGTTAACGTCGATACGCGCGGTGAGGCCAAAAAATTTACTTTCGGCTTTGAGCGGTTGGTTGTGTTGGCGTGCCAGTGCTTCGACAAAATCAAAGCCCGCGTTATGTCTCGTGCGTTCGTATTCGGCTCCGGGGTTGCCGAGGCCGACGATGAGTTTGATGTTGCTCATGGGTGGTATTCCATTGCTGTTATCACTGCGATTGACCTGTGAAAAATGACGGCTTATGTATCAGTCAGTTTTTAGAGGGCAAAAAAGCAGCTATCCGGTTATTACTGCTGTATTTTCGAGATACCATACGCCCTTGTATACAGGGCTGCCAGTTCATTCCGCACATAAAAAAAGGCAGCCGGAGCTGCCTTTTTCTTACCACAATGCTGAAATTTACTCAGCGGCTGGGGCTTGTTCGCCTTCGCCTTCGCCTTCTTCAATTGGTGCGCCTTTAAGTTTCTTGATAGAAACAACGGGCAGGTCGTGGCTAGCGCCAAGTGCCAGGGCAACAGAAGTAACGCCTTTTGGCAGCTTCAGGTCAGAGATGTGCAGGGTGGTACCCGATTCAACTTCGGCCATGTCAACCTCGATGAAGGCTGGCAGATCGGCAGGCAGGGTAGAAATTTCTACGCTGTTGGCTGCGTGAGATACTATGCCGCCATCAATCTTAACGCCGGGGCTGATATCTTCGTTGATGAAGTGCAGCGGTACGATCTTGGTGAACTTCTTAGTCTTAGATACGCGCATGAAGTCAGCGTGCATGATGATAGCTTTGGCCGGGTGACGCTGAAGGTCTTTCAGGATCACGCTCTCTGCTTTGCCGTCGACAACAACTTCAACAACGTGGGCGTAGAAAGCTTCGTTTTCCAGCTGCTTGATGAAATCTTTGTGATGGATAGAAACAGAAACAGGCTTTTTATTGCTGCCGTAGATGATGGCTGGAACTTTGTCTTCCAGACGACGCAGGCGCCGGCTCGCAGCTTTGCCTTCATCAGTACGGAGTTCAGCGTTCAGAGTAAATTCGTTAGACATGACTGATTTCTCATAATGGTCAATATTAAAGCCATTTGACTAAGATTCCGCGACCAGAAACCTTTGTCGGCTCGTTGTGCACTGCCAGTTTACTGGCAGTGCGGGAAATTGAGATCGAACAGGCGGCAGTTTACGCTGCAGTAGGTTCGCGCTCAAATATTATTTTTATACTACTAAAACATCGCGCTGAGTGATTCTTCATTACTCAGGCGGCGCACCGCTTCGGCCAACATTGTCGATAGTGTTAGTTGGCGTACGTTGGGTAGATCTAGCAGTTCGTCCGACAGCGGTATAGAGTCTGTGACAATAAGCTGATCGAGTACTGAGTTCTTGATGTTTTCAAGTGCGTTACCCGACAGTACTGGGTGAGTGCAGTAGGCGACAACTTGTTTGGCGCCGCGATCTTTCAGGGCTTTTGCGGCGCTGCACAGGGTGCCCGCAGTGTCGACCATGTCGTCCACTAGCAGGCAGGTGCGTCCGTCGACGTCGCCGATCAGATTCATGACTTCAGCAACATTGGCGCGCGGACGACGCTTATCGATAATGGCGAGTTCTACATCTAACTGCTTTGCAATAGCGCGGGCACGCACTACGCCACCGATGTCTGGGGAGACAACGATTAGGTCTTGGTAGTCCTGCTCGTTGATGTCGTCCAGCAATACGGGCGAGCCGTAGACGTTATCTACCGGCACGTCGAAAAAACCCTGAATTTGTTCGGCGTGCAAATCGACAGTTAAGACGCGGTCAACACCGGCGCCAACTAGCATGTCGGCGACCACTTTGGCGGTAATGGGAACGCGAGCCGAACGCACGCGGCGATCTTGGCGGGCGTAGCCAAAGTAGGGGATCACAGCGGATATGCGACCGGCCGAGGCGCGACGCATAGCATCGATCATCACCATCAGTTCCATGATGTTGTCGTTGGTCGGGGCACAGGTGGATTGCACAATAAATACATCGCGACCGCGCACGTTCTCGTTTAGTTCAACGGCAATTTCGCCGTCTGAGAATGCTGTTACTGAGGCGTCCCCTATAGGAATACCTAAGCGGTCAACAATTTTTTTTGCCAGTGCTGGGTTTGCGTTCCCAGTAAATACCATCAAGTCTGCCACGTCAGTTACCTGCTGTTGTCGGTGGGTTGTCGAAATAGTGTTGCAGAGAATTGTCTAGAGTGCTCGCAACAAGCCAAAAAAGGGTGCTTATACTTATAGGGTAATTTTTATTGTGCACGACTTTCGAAGACGGTGTAAATGAGTGACTTCGAAGAGTGGCTGACTCTCTCGGTTGAGACAATCAAAAGAAAATGGCTGGAGTGGAAGGATTCGAACCTTCGCATGACGGGATCAAAACCCGCTGCCTTACCGCTTGGCTACACTCCAGTAGTGTCAGATCAGTTGCTGTAGTGGTGATAAATTAACACCTTTTGCCAAGAATCCGGAAAGTTCATCTGGGGTCTTATCCAGTACCGCTTGCGCGGCCACTTCGGACTCAAAGGAGGCAAAAACACTAGCTCCTGTTCCTGTCATTCGAGAATCGCTGTATTGACTGAGCCAAGTTAAGGCAAAATCAACTTCTGGATAGAGTTCTCTAACCAGTGGTTGGCAGTCATTTTGGCTGTCACCCTCGAAGAAGGCCGCTACTTTAATGATCGGAGTATCCCTTGTCAAACGCTTGTGGCAAAAAATTTCTGCAGTGGAGACATGGCAAGCGGGCGTGAGTACTAAAAACCAACTTTCAGGGAGCTGCAGGGGTTGTAAGTGTTCACCTACACCTTCGGCCCAGGCGCTGTGGCCGCGCACGAATACCGGCACATCGGCGCCAAGTTGGCGACCGAGTTCTGCCAGCTGGTCCACATTCAGGCCGCACCGCCATAAATGATTGAGTCCGACCAAGCTAGTGGCGGCATTGCTGGAGCCGCCTCCAATGCCGCCACCCATAGGCAGTTGCTTGTCGAGCGCTATGTCGGCGCCGAGTTCGCAGTTGCCTGCTTTTTGCAGTAGGCGGGCGGCGCGGACAATGAGATTATTATCGAAGCTGACACCTTTAATATCGGGTGACAAGGTGAGCGCACCATCGGTGCGCAGAGTAAAACTGAGTGTGTCGCCGCGGTCGAGCAGTTGAAAAACAGTCTGTAAGTTATGGTAACCGTCGGCGCGACGGCCGGTGATGTGGAGCATTAGGTTGAGTTTTGCCGGGGCGGGCAGAGTCAGCGGTTCTTGCACTTTAGTTACTTTTCCCTGTGGCGTGCTTGAAATCCTACTCAATCGGTCATTTATCAATTTATAAACTCGTTTTTTTTGTGGGCTTTGACCTTGCTAGACGGTGACATTTCTGTCCGTGTAAAAGCCTTTCTCAGCACTTGCCTGTGGCTCAATTTAACGTCCAGTCTTTGATGATTAGGGTGAGTTTCAGTTCATCTTGAGTTGCGACAAGTTTACCCGGTAGTAAAAAACTCCCTTTATCGCGATAGCGGCTGTAGCTCAATTGCCAGCCAGATTGTTGCAAGCTGGCGAGCGCCCCCTGGGCGTTGTGTTCCATTTGCGCCGGTAGGCCCGGTGCCGGTAGGCCTCGTACCCAGTATGTTAATTGCTCTAGCGGCGCATACCAGCCCAGGGCCTGTTGTAGTAATTGATCTGCAGTGGGTGCGCTCAAGGTTGGTTTGCCGGCCTGTTCTAAGGTGACTTGCTCGCTATTACCAATAATTCTGACGCTGCCCTGACCCAGGGGTCCAGATAGGTGAATATCATAGTTGTCAGGTGCTTGTTGCCAATGCAAATACGCACTGCCGCTGTCGCTGGGGCCGCGCACGCCCATCTTGGCCGATAATTGCCACCGCTGTTGCTGCTGCAGTTGTTGTTGATAGCTGTCCCAGTCGGCAATAAAACCATTGGCGACAGGTTGGTTGGCACAACCATTAAGTAATAATACCGTTGCCATTGTTGCGGCAAGCCGCGTCGATAGAGTCAAAAACATATTGTTATTCGTTATCGCTGTCGGCAGTGTTCATGGGGGCTGGCAAGGGCGCGCCAGTGAGTCGCTCGACCGTGTCGGCAATAATGCTATTTTCTGGGTCTAATTGCATGCCCTCGATCCAGATCTCACTGGCCTTTGAGTGATCGCCTGCAGCCCATAGGGCCTCGCCTAAGTGCGCTGCAATTTCTGGGTCTGGATAGGCCTTCATAGCTTGGTGCAAACGCAATATGGCTTCTTCAAGATTACCCAGACGATAATGCACCCAGCCCAAAGAGTCGATCACTGCTGGGTCATGTGGGGTGATATTGAGGGCTTTTTCGATCATTTCTAAAGCCTCAGCAAGACGTTCGCTGTTGCTGTTAGTAGGGGTGTTATCGGCCAGAGTGTAGCCGAGCGCATTAAGGGCGGTGGCGTTGTCGGGTTCGTATTTGATAATGGTGCGTAAATCGGCCTCCGCGCGGGGCAATTTTTTTTGTGATTCCAGTAGCATGGCGCGCGAGTAGAGCAATTTGGTATTTAACGGCAGTGCTCGTAAACCTTGGGTCAGACTTTGTTCGGCGCGTTGCAGCTGTTTTTGTTCGCGCAGTATTTCCGACTCCAATAAAAACAAGTGCTCGCTCTGTTTGGGAAACTTTTCTCGGGCTTCATTAAAGCGGCCACTGTTGGCGGTAAAATCTTCTCGCTTTAGCATGATATTGCTCGCCTGCAGGAGTGCCGGTAAAAAGTCAGCCCCTGAGTCTACTTTTAAATAGTGTTGTAAGGCTTGGTCTGTTTGTTCGCTCTGCTCGGCGATACGGCCTAGGTAATAGTGTGCCGTGGGCACTCGCTGCTGTTGCAATAATAGTGTGTCAAAGTGTTGCTTGGCTTCTTGCGAGTTGCCGCGTTCGGTGCAAATTAGCGCCAGGGATAAACGCAGGTCGGGGTCATACGGTGATTGTTCAGTCAATATAGTGAACTGTTCATAAGCGCGGTCGAGGTCGTAAGCCGATAATAGACGGGCGTATTGCAGGCGCAGGCGTTCATTATCGGGGTGGCGCTCAAGTATGCCGCTGAGATTTTTTAGTGCTTCGTTGGGGCGCTTAAGCTGGTTGAGTAATTTGGCCTCAAGGATTGCGGCGGGTATATAATCTTCCTGCTGCTTAAGAGCGGCTTTGGCGTCTTTGAGTGCGGTGTCAAGTTGCCCCTGCTGCTGCTGCAGCAGGCCCCGTCCGACTAATAGTTGCAGGAATTTTGGGTGCTCTGCTAGCAGGGCGGTATAGGCTTGCAGGAGTTGTTCGCGCTGGGTGTCGGTAGCGCGTGCCGCGCGTGCCGCAATATCCTGAAATAGCGTGGTGCTGTTGCGTTCGAGCAGAATTTTCGACTGTTTGAACGCCTCGAGTAAGCGTCCGCTCAGCGATAACTCAGTGGCCACGATCAAGCGCGCTTCGTTACTGCTGGGTTCAAGTTCTAGCCACAGTTGCGCGGTGTCGAGGGTGGCTTGATGGGCTTTTAAGTACTGGCCGATATGGGTGGCTCGGGCAGCGACTTTAGGGTCACGGGTCCTGTGAGCCTGTTGTATATAGTTGCCAAGGGCAATGTCGAAGCGGTTGCGGTTGCCGGCCATTTCCGCCACTAATAAAGCGTAAAGTGTTTCGGCCGGAAACGCGCGCGCGACGACTGCTGGGGTTGGTTCGGGCTCGTTGACCGGTGTTTTGAGGTTGCTGCAGCCCTGAAGAGCCAGTATGCCGAACAGGGCGATGCCGGTTATGTAAAGTGTCTTCATTGAAATCCTAAATAAGTGAGCGGTATCTCTGTTCTATGCCCATCATAACCAGTAGATGAGCACCGTGAAATGGTATAAGACGGAAAAAAGTCAGCTGATCGTTTACAGCTTAGCTTGTGTTGCTGTCTCGCAACACGGACAATTGCCGCCTTTTATCAATCTTCGCGACTAACGACATAAGCTTTATATGACATTGTTGGCTCTAGGCATTAACCATAACACCGCTGCGTTGGATGTGCGCGAGCGTGTGGCCTTCTCGCCAGAACAGGTCGAACAGGCGCTGCAGCAGGTCTGTAGTGGTGCGGATTTTAAAGAGATGGCCATACTGTCTACCTGTAATCGCACTGAAATTTACGCTTGCGGCGATGCGAGTGTGGATGACTTGTTGATTTGGCTGGCCCAATTTCACCAGTTGGATGTGGATGCGCTCGCTTACTGCTATTACGCTCATACCGACGAAGCCGCTATTGAACACATGATGAAGGTCTCGGCGGGGCTGGACTCGCTGGTATTGGGCGAGCCACAGATACTGGGTCAGATTAAATCGGCCTATGCGCTAGCCAGTAGCGCCGGCACCGTTGGCGGTATATTGCACAGCGCCTTTCAGCGTATATTTTCGATTGCCAAACGCGTGCGTACCGAGACTGCAATCGGTGAAAATCCGGTATCGGTTGCTTATGCTGCTGTTACCTTGGCGCAGCAAATATTTTCCGATTTAAAGGAGGATACCGCACTGCTGATCGGTGCTGGTGAGACCATTGAACTGGTGGCTCGGCATTTGAAAAACTGCGGTATTGCTCATATTATTGTCGCCAATCGTACGCTCGACCGCGCTCGCAGGCTGGCGGATGATCTATCGGCCGAGGCCATTTTATTGGCCGAAATTCCCGAACACTTGCATCGTGCCGATATTGTTATTTCCTCCACCGCTAGTCAGTTGCCGCTACTGGGTAAAGGTGCAGTGGAATCGGCCTTAAAACAGCGTCGCCATAAGCCTATTTTTATGGTCGATATCGCTGTCCCGCGCGATATCGAAGCGGAAGTCGCCGAACTTGATGATGTATATCTGTATACAGTCGATGACCTGCAAGGGGTCATTGATGAGAACCGCAAGTCGCGGCAGCAGGCAGCCGAGCATGCCGAGCGTATCATTGCCGATGGGGTGGCACTCTACTCGCGCGAGATGCGTGCATTAAGTTCTGTGGCAACAATTAAAGCCTATCGGCAAAAAGCAGAGACCGTTCGCGATACGGAGTTAGATAAAGCTTTGCGCGCGCTTGAAAGTGGCGCCGACGCTAGCGTGGTGTTAAATCAGCTGGCGCGCAATTTGACCAATAAACTAATTCACTCGCCGACCACTATTATTAAGGGTGCCTCGGCTGCTGGTCGCAACGATGTGGTCGGCCTTGCACGCGAATTGTTTGAATTGAACGATTTGAAATAAAAATTGAACCGATGCGTTTTACCTATCAGGCTATAAAATGAAAGAATCGATAATAGACAAGCTCGATAATTTGCAGGATCGCTATGATGAAGTGGCGGCACATTTGTCGGATCCGGACATTATTGGCGACCAAAATAAGTTTCGCGAATTGTCAAAAGAGTATGCGGAAATTGAGCCGGTGGTAAAGTGCTTCGCCAATTATCGCCAAGTATTGGAAGATATCGTCGAGGCCAAGTCGATGATAAAAGAGTCGGACCCAGACTTACGCGAAATGGGCCGAGAAGAATTAAAAACGGGTGAGGCGCTGCGCGAGCCACTGGAACTTGAGCTGCAAACGCTGTTGCTGCCCAAAGATCCGAACGATGGAAAAAACGTATTTTTAGAAGTGCGCGCGGGTACTGGTGGCGATGAAGCCGCAATTTTTGTTGGTGACTTGTTTCGTATGTACTCTCGCTATGTTGAGAAGCAGGGTTGGAAGTTAGAAATAGTCACTGAAAATCGCAGTGAGCAGGGCGGTTATAAAGAAATTGTTAGCCGTGTAACGGGCGCCGGTGTTTATTCGAAAATGAAATTTGAATCCGGTGTTCATCGCGTACAACGAGTGCCAGAAACTGAATCTCAGGGTCGTGTTCACACCTCTGCGTGTACCGTAGCGATTATGGCCGAGGCCGATGAGCTGGAAGCGATCAATATTAATAAGGGCGATTTGCGTGTCGATACTTTTCGCGCCTCTGGCTCTGGTGGTCAGCACGTTAACAAAACCGACTCCGCCATTCGTCTTACGCACTTGCCCAGCGGTATAGTGGTGGAGTGTCAGGACCAGCGCTCACAGCATAAAAACAAAGCCCGCGCCATGACCTTACTGGCGACCAAATTAAAGGATGTGCAGGAGAGTGCTGCAGCCGATAGCATATCAGAAGAGCGCAAAAACCTAGTGGGCTCCGGCGATCGTTCAGAGCGCATTCGCACCTACAATTACCCTCAGGGCCGTGTTACCGACCATCGTATCAACTTAACCTTGTATCGCTTGGCTGAAGTAATGGAAGGCTCATTGAATGATGTTATTGGGCCGCTAATTAACGAGTATCAGGCCGATCAGTTAGCCGCTTTAAGTGGTGGTTAGTTTTGACCGATATAAAAACTTGTTTGCTGCGCGCGGCTCAGTTGCAAGATGTTAGCGATAGCGCGCGCCTTGATGTGGAATTATTATTGGCGCACGTATTCGATAAAGATCGCAGTTATTTTTTTAGCTGGCCGGAAAAAGCATTAACGTCCACACAATTGGCAACATTTGAGCAATTTTTTGCACGGCGCTTAAGAGGTGAACCTATCGCCCATATTCTTGGCGAACGTGAATTTTGGTCGCTGTCCCTGCAGGTTAATGCCTCTACTTTAATTCCTCGCCCCGACACCGAGTTGTTGGTGGAAATTGCTCTTGAGCTCTTTCCACAACAAAGCATTCGTGCGCTCGACTTGGGTACCGGGACTGGGGCGATTGCGTTAGCGCTGGCGAGTGAAAAACCGCTTTGGCATTTGCTTGCATTAGATCAATCGCAAGCGGCCTGCGAACTGGCAGAATCCAATCGTAAAATGCTTGCTATTGATAATGTTCAGGTGCTGCAAAGCAATTGGTTTGCGGCGTTAAAGGCGCCGGCGCTAAGCGCCAAACGCTTTGATTTAATTGTTAGTAATCCGCCCTATATCGATAAAGATGACCATCATCTGAGCGAGGGTGATGTTAGCTTCGAACCACTGTCGGCGCTGGTGGCCGACGATGCTGGTTTGGCCGATATTAAACACATCACTGCGGCTGCCATTGATTTTATAAATCTCGGCGGTTATCTATTATTTGAACATGGTTACAATCAGGCCGCAGCGGTTAGACGTATCTTAATGGCGGCGGGCTTTGCCAACGTTAAAAGTGAAAAAGATTTAAACGGCAATGATCGCGCAACATTAGGGCGCTGGCCGAGCTAGGAATTATTACCCATAGCTGCTGTATTTATTACCGCCGTCGCAGTGATAAAGAGTGGATTAGAGCTTTTGTTAGGTGTGATTTAACATGAACGATGAACAGTTACTGCGCTACTCACGGCAGGTTATGGTCTCTCAAGTCGATATTGCCGGGCAAGAAAAATTTTTAGCGGCGCGAGTATTAATTATTGGTCTCGGCGGTTTGGGTTGCCCTGCGGCCATGTATCTGGCTGCTAGCGGTGTTGGCAGCTTGATTTTGGCTGATTTTGATAAGGTTGAATCGAGCAACCTTCAACGCCAAATCGCTCACAGTGAAAACACAGTGGGTGAGTTAAAAGTCGAGTCGGCGGCGACAATGCTGCGCGGTCTTAATAGCGATATAAAAATTATTACTATTAACGCGGCACTCGAAGGCGAGGCGTTGCTGCGCGAAGTACACAACAGCGATGTGGTACTCGATTGCAGCGATAATTTCAGTACTCGTATGGCCGTTAATAAAGCTTGTGTCGAGGCTCGAACACCGCTAGTTTCTGGTGCCGCCATCCGTCTTGAAGGACAATTAGCGGTGTTTGATAGCCGCAATGACGACAGCCCTTGTTACGCCTGCCTCTATGACCTAGATGAAGATTACAACGAAAACTTAACCTGCTCCGAGAGCGGGGTTTTGGCGCCATTGGTCGGTGTTATCGGCAGTATGCAGGCGCTGGAAGCGCTGAAATTACTGGCTAACTTTGACCAGTCCAGCATGGGTAAATTGTCTCTGCTCGATGCCGCGAGATTGGAGTGGCGCCAACTCAGCTTACAAAAAGATCCTAGCTGCAAAGTCTGTGGCTAGGTTTCGACGCAGCCTATTGACTAAGGCCACTGACAGTTTCCGCATACTCTGTTAACCTCCGTCAGAATATTTTGAGTATACGGAGATACCCCATGGCAGACTCTTCTGAGCAACCTTTTACCCCATTATTTGACGTAGTTTTCTACGGCACTCTCATTGACGGCTTTGAGTCAGAGTCTGTGAAAGCTAGCTTTGCTAAATTGTTCAAGTTATCCAATGACAAAGTCGAGCAGATATTTGCATCTTCCAAGGTTGTGTTGAAGCCCAATGTGACAGAAGCTGTTGCGCAGAAATTTCAACAAGCTTTACAGAAAGTCGGTGCTGAAGTTGAGCTTAAATGCATCAATGCGGTTGTGGAGCCTGAGCTAACCTTAGCCGAATATGCAGATGAGTCCGTAACAGAGCCCGAAATTGAAACCGTGGCCGAGCCCAGTGTTGCCGCAGTGATGGCTGAACCCGAAGCAAGTATTAGCGACGATGAGCCGCGCACTCTGCCGTTTAAGTTTTCAGGTAAAGGCGGTGAGTATTTCAAGATTTGGATTGTTAATATTCTGCTGACAATTGTTACGCTGGGTATCTATTCCGCCTGGGCCAAAGTTCGCAATAAACAATATTTTCACGGCAACACTACTCTCGATGGTGGCAGCTTCGCCTATTTGGCCAGTCCTATAACCATCTTGAAAGGTCGCTTAATCGCAGTCGCTTGTTTTATGATTTATATGTTTGTCAGCGAATTACTGCCACTGGTCGGCTTAGGCTTGGCAATTTTATTGGTATTGTCATTGCCTTGGCTGGTGTTGCGCACTATGGCCTTTAATGCCCGTAACACGGCCTATCGCAATATTAAGTTTAATTTTAAAGGCAATATTAAAGACGCGGCTATCGTCTTTTTAGGCTTACCACTGTTGGCTCTTGGCCCTTGTATTGCTGCGATAGCGGTTGTGGCTGTCCAGCAAGAGTCAGGGCTAGAAAATATGTGGCTTGTCGGCACCGTGGGTGCGCTGTCTGGCCTTTGGGTGGCGGCCTTTTTCCCCTATA
>CAJWZU010000010.1 GCA_913050115.1 uncultured Cellvibrionales bacterium | reverse complement strand
TACCCACTGCAACACGTCATACATGGGCACGATCCGGACATCTTTTTTTGTCAGCGCGTATTCAATAAATTCTTCCATCGCCTCTTGACGTTCGCGCCAAGTGGGCACAACACCGTTGTTGGCTGTCCAGCGCTCGGAATATTCTACTGGGTGGGCGCCGAATAAAAGTGGTGCGCGATTGCCCGCCAGACGCAGATCCAGAGTGTGCTTTAAGGTTTCGACAAACTCCTCTTTACTAAATTTTCGGTAGTACCACATGTTGTAGTCCAGACCGGCAATTTTACCCGAGTCATGGTGAATCCAGTCTCGCCCCGGAATACGGTCGCGAATGGCATCGCGATACCGCTCGGGCACAATAACTGGGTAAGCGGGCAATTCCCACAGACCAGGATGGCTACCAACGGTGAAGTCTTTGTTGCCAATGGCCAATAAAGCATCGTGGCCGGGGCTGCCATTGTCGAGCGTGTAAGGCCAATTAAAATTGGTGCCGTCCATACCCTGTTGATAACCATCTTCGATGCTGATGTCGTACATAAAGCCCAGCTGCCTTAACACCGTAAATAACGAGTCGTTGTACTTTAAATAGGGCGATCGAAAGCCCACCAACCACTCACGCGGAATACCTGCACCCTGACTGTCGATAGCGGGCCAAGCGCCGATATCGGCCTCCGTTTGCGGCGCGGGCAATACCAAACGATCATTAGTCGCGCTAATTTGTTGTAGCCACATGCCATCGGAACTCATTTCGTTATTATTATGAGCGTGAGTGTGATTACCCACTTCGTGGTGCATACGAAATGCCTGGTTGACAGCCCACTTTACCTTCTGATGAAAATCAGACGGCAGTTCTGACATGTAAGTCGAGTTGGGATAAAAGCTCATGCGCACCGGCGCACCATCAAAGGTGCCGCTATTGCCCGACCCGATTGGATTTTTAAGTGGCTCCACATAATCCAGCAACCACTTCATGGCTTGCTGACCTTCGTGGTCGTAACCCACGACTGACAGATCGTCCCAACCAAAAGAGATCAGCATAGGGATTTGTTCAGGAGTTAAGCCGCCAGGCGGAATTGGCGAGGGAGCGACATTGTCAGAGTAGTCATACGCTTCGGGCAGAGGTAAAGGCGGCGGAAAAACCTTCGGCGGTTTAGGCTTATCAATTTCTTTCCAGACCGAAACCACCACGATTGGCGTCCAGCCCACAAGAGCCAAATGGCCATCGAGACAGCGATACCAGCTGCCATTAAAAGTGACAATATCTCCGGTAAGGTAGTTGGTGCCTTCAGCCCACTCAAGATATTCCGGCTCAGCGGATAGACCCGCCGTTAATTCTTCGGCCGTCGCTGGTACTGTAAAAAACAGTGATACCAGTAGCATAATTATTACAGATCTCATACTTGCCTCTTTAGCTTATAAAAAACGACCGCAACCCTGTCAGATTGTGGCCAACATTTGCAGTTAATCATTCAATAAATAGCTCAATAACCTTGATGATTGTTCTGGTATTAGCAACCGTAAACCCTTAACCAAACATCTGTAAACACAGCTAATCCAGCCATTGTCGCTTGTGCATGGCGCGGTGAACCAACACCGCAATCTAAGTAAGTGAAGCCATTACCGTTGGCACGATTGCCACAGAAATAACTGGGTACCGAATATGCCTATATTAGATACCTGGGCTGCACATCTTATTGGCACCTTACCCCTCAAAATGCACTGGGTTTTTGCCATAAAAAAACCCGCGCGTCGTAAAGAGGCACGGGTTTTAAATCGCTAAGGTTAGCCTTTAATGCACTAGAGACCAGCCTGATGCTTTAGCAGCCATCACCTGTAGGCTCTGCTGATTACCGTTGGCATTGCTAATAGAAAGCCCAACTTCGCCATTGGCGGGCTTGTGCCACAGGATGTCGGCACGACCATCACCATTAAAATCTTCTATCTGTTGGGTCCAGGCCGAGAATTTAGCGGGCAAATTCTCAACACGTTTCTGGCCGCCTGACTCATTACTAATGGCAACTTTAACCGTACCATCAGCAGGTTTACGCCACAAAATGTCCTGGCTACCATCATCGTTAAAATCAGCTAAATCAGCGGTCCAAGCGTTAAACTTGGCGAAGTGACTTACCGATGAGGCTTGCTTGCCGTCAGCACCAGTGATGCCGACTTTTACAGTGCCATCGTCGCTTTTGCGCCAGAATATATCGTCACGCCCGTCAAAGTTAAAATCAGCTACTTGAACATCCCAAGCGGTGAAACGCTTGAACGGCACTGCATTGACTACAGACTCTTGAGTACCCTGCGTGTTAGTGAAAACAATTTTTGATGAGCCGTCAGTACCGCGACGCCACAACATATCGTCACCGCCGTCACCGTTAAAGTCACCGACGAACACGTCCCAAGCCGCACCCTTGTCGAAGAAAGACTCGAGGCGGGCCTGATCACCATTGGCATCGCTGATGCCTATGGCAACGGTGCCTACTGATGGCTTGCGCCATAAAATGTCGTCGCGACCATCGGCGTTAAAGTCACCGATCTGGGTCTGCCAAGCACGGCCTTTGGCCGCCAGGTTATGAACAGCAGCCTGATTACCGTTAGCGTTGCTGATAGCAACTTTAACCGCGCCTGTCATGCTGTCGCGCCAGAGCGTATCAACCGCGCCATCGCCGTTGAAATCACCCTGTTGGGCAATCCAATCAGTCGACTTGTTATTTAGACTCTCGGTACGATCAACGGTGCCCATGCTGTTAGTAATCGCAATTTCTGCACTGCCGTTAGTGTTGCGCCAGAAAATATCAGCAGTACCGTCGCCGTTAAAGTCGTTATCGACCGCTGTTGGACCATCAGGACAGCTGGGATCAAAGCCCATCGTACAGTCAGCACCCGATGAACTGGATGAACTTGAAGACGCACTGCTGGAAGAGCCACTAGAGGAACTAGAAGAGCTAGAAGAACTGCTAGAGGAACTAGAAGAGCTAGAAGAACTGCTTGAGGAACTAGAAGAACTAGAAGAACTAGAAGAACTGCTAGAGCTACTTAAAGGGGGGGTAACATAGCCATCGCCACAATCGTAGCTAGCCGGCACACCGTTTATCACTTCCCACTTGGCGTTGAGCAGCGAGTTGGCCGAGGTACTGTCCTGAGTCAACTCCCAGTTCATAATTCCGCCCGTCTGGGCTAAGGCCATTTCGGTCTTGGTGCGGATGGTGGGGATACCGTTGTAGTAACCTCTGCCATCGAAGTCGACACACGAAAATTCTGGATTGCTAGCAGTAATGTCTTTGTATTTACCCCAGCTAGGGCGCGCATAAAAAGGCACCCCCAATACTGCCTTAGCTTTAGGCAAGCCGCGCTGAGTCACCCAATAGTCGATTGAACTTTGCGCGAAGGCAATTGTAGAGTGATTGCCATTGTTTTGGTCGTAGGCCATCAAATTCAAGAAATCAATTACATCAAAGACTGATTCCTGAACGCCGCCGCCGGTATACCCAAGACCAACCACGGCCGCCGACAAGAATTTACCTTCTGCGTGCAATGCTGTTGCCAGCTCGGTCATCATTAATGTGAAGTTATCACCAGAGGTACCTGGATCAGGATATTCCCAGTCCATATCAACGCCGTCGAGATCGTACTGCTCAACCATAGCCATCAAATTATTAACGAAAGCGGTGCGAGTGTCGCTATTGGCCGCCAATATTTCGAATGCCGTGTCGTCGCCGTCGTTCCAGCCACCGATGGCAATACCCACTTTAACGCCGAAATTGTGCGCCGCAGAGACCAAAGCCACCAGCGTGGGCGCTCTTGGTACTGGACCTAAGCCGCCGCTATTGGTGGGCAGAACAAATGAGTAGTTAATGTGGGTAAGTTTGCTGAACTGAATTTCATTGACAGAGCCCTGCCATGATGGAAAGTAACCCACGGTTTTAAATGCATTAATTTGATCGGCGTCGCATGCGTCGCCTTCACCGTCGTCATCTGTATCGGTTTGATTGGGGTTAGCAACAACAGGGCAGTTATCAAGACTGTCGACAATGCCGTCGATGTCGGCATCTGGGCCATCAGTTGAGTCGCAGGCATCGCCGAGGCCGTCGTTATCGCTGTCGGCCTGAGATGGGTTTGCATTAGTTGGGCAGTTATCGAGGTAATCTTCGATACCATCATTGTCGCTATCGATAGGCCCCACTGGGTCACACTCGCCCAAATGCTTCCACACACCAGTACCACCGGTTGTTGACGGTGCTTCGTTTTGAGTCCACCAATTGGCTTGATAAGCGTCATTTTGATACTGAACTTTGTCTGAGCCGGTTTGCGTAACGCCAGGTTGCCATACCGGTAAGTCGGCACAATCATAAGCCTGCGCCTGCATAGATACTGCGGATATAGCGGTAATACTGGCCGCTAAGGCCAACTTAGAAAAAGGCAGTTTCATAAGTGTTCTCTCTATTATTATGATTTTTAGGATGATTCGATCTGTTTTATCAATTCAAATAAATTCAAATCGGGGCGTATTACTTTATACGCCAATACCAATGGCTCTAATATAAAACCCTTAACGGTGTTGAGGGAAGCGCCAACATGCCAAAGTCACTACTCGCGCATAATTACCGGCCCAAATGGGAATTTCTGAAACAGCTGTAACACTTTCAATAACCACAGTAATTGTTGCAGCAGGCATTTAAGCACGCCGATGAATAGCGTATGCAGGCTTTATTTAATATCACCAACAGCAAACATTTAACCGAAGCTGCGGGTATAAAAAAGCCCCCGCAGCATAAAACTGACGGGGGCTTTTCGGTTTAACAAACGGTACTGGTTAAGGCCTTACTGGGTAACACAGAGTTTGGTCCAGCTGGCATCGCCAGCTTTAGGCTCAGATTTTGTCCACCAATTGGCGTTCCACAGGGCACCATTGTTGTTGAGACGGTCGCCACCATTGGCATGATCAAAGTCACCATTCCAGTTCGATTGGGGCCAGTTAGGATAAACGCCATAAACCGCGGCATCAATATTGTTACTTTCGCATTCGATAACGCCGCCACTGCTAGAGCTTGAAGAGCTCGACGACGAACTGCTGGAGCTGGAGCTTGAACTGCTCGTTGAAGAGCTGCTGGAGCTTGAAGTGCTGCTGGAACTTGAACTGCTTGTTGAAGAGCTGCTGGAGCTTGAAGTGCTCGTTAAAGAGCTACCAGGGCCAGATGAATCACCACAGTCATAACTGCGCGGCAAACCGTTGACCACTTCCCATTTGGCGGTGAGCAGTGAATTAGCAAAACCGCTGTCTTGACTCAATTCCCAGTTCATAATTCCGCCCGCCTGAGCCATGGCCATTTCGGTCTTAGTGCGAATGGTTGGAATACCGTTATAGTAGTTACTGCCATCAGTATCGACACACGACAGAGATGAGTTACTAGCCGTTATGTTTTTATAAGCACCCATACTAGGACGCGCATAAAAAGGCACACCCAGTACAGCTTTAGCTTTGGGCAGGCCGCGCTGAGTGACCCAGTAGTCGATCGACGTTTGAGCGTAGGCGATTGATGAGTGATTGCCATTATTTTGGTCGTAGGCCATTAGGTTTAAGAAATCGACTACCTCAAAGACTGAATCCTGTACGCCGCCGCCCGTGTAACCATGGCCGATAACCGCCGCCGACAAAAATTTACCCTTGGCGTGAAGAGCCTCACCCAACTCGGTCATCATCAGTGTGTAATTGTTGCCCGACTCACCCGGATCTGGGTACTCCCAATCCATATCTACACCGTCGAGCTGGTACTGTTTAACCAGCGCCATGAGGTTGTTAACAAAAAGGGTGCGAGTCGCGCTATTAGCCGCCAGCGACTCGAAGGCACTGTCATCACCACCGTTCCAACCACCGATAGCAATACCGACCTTAACACCATAACCGTGTGCCGAGGAGACGAGCTTCTGCAGCCTAGCAACACCGTCAACTGGGCCTAAACCACCACTGCTGGTTGGCAGGACAAATGAGTAGTTTATGTGGGTGAGTTTGCTGAATTGAATATCACCGACTGAACCCGCCCATGATGGAAAGTAACCCACGGTTTTAAATCCACTAACCTGATCTGCATCGCAGGCATCGCCTATACCGTCGCCGTCAGTATCAGTTTGACTTGAATTGGCCACATGCGGGCAATCATCAAAACTATCAGGCACGCCATCAACATCAAGATCGCCGCCTATTATGGCGTCACAGGCATCGCCAACACCATCAATATCGCTGTCGGCCTGATTTGGGTTGGCGGTATTTGGGCAGTTATCTAAATGGTCCATGACACCGTCGCTATCAGTATCTTTGAGTTGACTGTTTAGACATGCACCTAAATACCGCCAGACACCCCAGCTATTAGCTTGACTCGGCTCCTCTTTTTGAGTCCACCACTTGGCCTCAAAAGCATGATTTTGATGCTGCACTTTTTGACTGCCAGTTTGCGTGACGCCCGATTTCCATGCAGGTAAAGCAGTGCAATCATGAGCCTGAGCGTGCATCGATACGGCCGATGCGACCGTAATACTGGCCGCAAAGACCAGTTTAAAATAAGGGACTTTCATGTTTGTGCTCTCTATTATTATATTTTTTATTGGATTCGACCCGCGAGCTGTATTACACCCAACAACGCTAAATCCGAGCGCATCGGTTTATTACACCAATGTTAGTCATAACAATATAAAGCCCTTAGCCGTCTTGAGGGAAGCGCCAACGGGGTAAAGCATTAACCTACAGGCAATTTCAGGCCAAAATGGGAACATCTGAAACAGCCGTAACACCTCAAAAGCCGCGCGGACGATCTTGCCCCCCAGCGCTGGTTAAATTTAGCTCTACCCTTGCGCTAAAATTCTGTATAATCACGCGCTGAATTTTGACCTGTTTTTTTTGGCTATTTTACTGATCATTCTGGTGAATATTGGTAGTGGCCCCGACTCAACGAGTGATGCAATGACAGACTTATCCTTATATAGAAACATCGGTATTTTCGCGCACGTTGATGCGGGCAAGACCACCACCACCGAGCGTATCCTTAAGCTGACCGGTGAAATCCACAAGATCGGTGAGGTTCACGAAGGTGAGTCCACTACCGACTTTATGGAACAGGAAGCCGAGCGCGGTATTACCATTCAGTCTGCGGCTGTCAGCTGCTTCTGGAAAGATCACCGCTTTAACGTAATCGACACCCCTGGGCACGTTGACTTCACCGTTGAAGTTTACCGCTCACTGAAGGTTCTCGATGGCGGCATCGGTGTATTTTGTGGTTCTGGTGGCGTAGAGCCTCAGTCAGAGACCAACTGGCGCTATGCCAACGAATCTGAAGTTGCGCGTATCATCTTCATCAACAAGCTCGACCGTATGGGCGCTGAATTCCTGCGTGTTACCGAGCAGGTTAAGAAAGTACTCGGCGCCAACCCGCTGATTATGGTTTTGCCAATCGGCATCGAAGACGACTTTGTTGGCGTAGTTGACCTACTGAGCCGCAAGGCGTTCGTTTGGGACGACTCAGGCGAGCCAGAGAACTACGACATCGTTGAAATCCCAGCCGATATGGTTGACGAAGTTGAGATGTACCGCGAGCAGCTGATCGAAATGGCTGTTGAGCAAGACGACGATTTGATGGAAATGTACCTGGAAGGCAAAGAGCCTGCCATGGACGACATCAAGCGCTGCATCCGTACCGGTACTCGTAAGCTGGACTTCTTCCCAACTTACTGTGGCTCTGCCTTCAAGAACAAGGGTATGCAGCTGTTGCTGGACGCCGTTGTTGACTACCTGCCGAACCCAACTGAAGTTGATCCGCAGCCATTGACCGACGAAGATGGCGAGCCAAACGGTGAGCACGCTCTGGTTTCTATTGACGAGCCTTTCCGCGCACTGGCCTTTAAGATCATGGACGACCGTTTCGGCGCCCTGACTTTCGTTCGCATCTATTCCGGTAAGCTGAATAAGGGTGACACCATCCTTAACTCTTACACCGGCAAGACCGAGCGCGTAGGCCGCATGTGTGAAATGCAAGCCGATGAACGTAAAGAATTGAACTCAGCGCAGGCGGGCGACATTATCGCCATCGTCGGTATGAAGAATGTTCAGACCGGTCACACGCTGTGCGATCCTAAGCACGAATGTACACTTGAACCCATGATCTTCCCTGAGCCAGTAATCTCAATTGCTGTTTCTCCGAAAGACAAAGGCTCTACTGAAAAGATGGGCGTAGCCATCGGTAAGATGGTTCAAGAAGATCCTTCTTTCCGCGTTGAAACCGACGAAGATTCAGGCGAAACCATCCTTAAGGGTATGGGCGAGCTGCACCTGGACATCAAGGTTGATATTCTGAAGCGTACTTACGGCGTAGAGTTGGAAGTGGGTGCTCCGCAGGTTGCATACCGCGAGACCATCACTCAGGAAATCGAAGACAGCTACACCCACAAGAAGCAGTCCGGTGGTTCTGGTCAGTTCGGTAAGATCGACTACACCATGAAGCCAGGCGAGCCTAACTCTGGCTTTACCTTCACCACTTCTGTTGTCGGCGGTAACGTACCTAAGGAATTCTTCCCAGCGATTGAGAAGGGTTTCAAGTTCATGATGGCTGCTGGTCCTTTGGCGGGTTTCCCGGTACTTGACGTTGAAATTGACCTGAACGATGGTGGTTTCCACGCCGTTGACTCCTCGGCTGTTGCCTTTGAAATCGCTGCTAAAGGCGCTTTCCGTCAGACCATGCCTAAGGCCGGCGCACAGCTGCTAGAGCCAATCATGGCTGTGGATGTGTTCACCCCTGAAGATCACGTTGGTGATGTTATTGGTGACCTGAACCGTCGTCGCGGCATGATCTCTGGTCAAGAAGCGGGTGTTACCGGTGTTCGCATTAAAGCCGACGTACCTCTTTCAGAGATGTTCGGTTACATTGGTAGCCTGCGCACCATGACTTCTGGCCGCGGCCAGTTCTCTATGTTGTTTGCACACTACTCAGCTTGCCCGAACAATGTAGCTGACGATGTAATTGCCAAAGAGAAAGAAAGAGCAGCCGCTAAAAAGAAGAAGTAATTCTTTTTAAGTGACTGATCTAAAAAAGCCCCGCTAGCTTCTGCTAGCGGGGCTTTTTTATGCCTGAGATTTGATACGAATTGCTGCAAAGTGGCGCACTCACCGCAGCGAAAGACGACATGCATTAATGCACGAGGTAAAGCAACGCAGAAGCCGCTGTGAGCGCATGCTCATACGCAACCGAAGGTAGCCCTACAGGGTTGCCATTACTGCATACTGCTCGTAGATGTAAACTCAACGCGACCGCCAAAGGTATAGTTTTGGCCTGGCGCAAAAACCTGCCCGCTAAGGCGCAAGGGCGTCACCCCCAAACCTCAGGCACAAAGAATCAATTGCCCCAAGGGTTCGGGTCACGCTTTGGTTGCTGCTCTTGTTGCTGCTCTGGCTTCTGCTCTGGCTTCTGCTCTGGCTGCTTCTTTTTTAGCCCCCAAGGATCATCATCACGCTGAGTCGGCGCCGAATGAGAGTAACTTCGCGACCGGCTTGCACCTCTCCCGCCCGATAGCTTAGCCTCATCACGCTCTTTGGCTTTTCTGGCGCGTTTAGCCTTAAGTTGCTCGGCATCCTCAAAACTCAGTTCCGCTGGCTCACCGAGGGTATCCGCCGCAGGCACGATGCGATCGCGCGGTGGCAGCTCAAACTGCGCATTACTGGCCATAGGCAGACCTTTAAACTGATACATATAAAATGCATCGACCTTTTCTTGGGCCCATGAGGTCTTACGTAAAAATTTTAGACTCGACTCAATACTGGGGTTTTTATCGAAGCACTTAAGATTCAAATAGGCATAGAGAATCTCCCAACCATAGTGGTCAACCAGTTCAGCCAATAGGATTTCAAGCTTCAACCCATGCAGCGGATTGTTCTCATATATTGCTTTTTCATTCATAGCCATTCCTACCGGGTGTTAAATAATTAATAATACTGTGTTGATTATAAATTTTGCGGGAGTGTTTAGATAGTGACAACAAAAGCCCTTAACTATGCGTTGACCTTTTTTATTGGCGCGCTCGGCGGCTACCTCTTTGGCGCCAAGGTCCCCGCAGACAACCCTAACACTCCGTTACAAGCCGCCAAGCAAAGCAACCAGGTTAGCCGTCAAGTCGATCAGACCGTGGTATACAACACAACAGCCATAAGTCAAACACCCATCGAATGCCAATACCCAGCAGAATTATCGCCCGCAATAATGCAGTCCTGCATTCAGCGATGGAACTATCAAGGCGGCCGTGACTTAACCGTCGGTACGTTACTAGAGCTAATCGCTGACGAAGGCAGTGCCTGGGCTCATGTGCCCGAAGCTAAGGCCGAACTTGCTCGGCAGCTCCGTGATGCAGGAGACAGCGTGCAAGCCGCACTTTGGCTGCTAGCCTACGCTATGGATGAGAGCCGCCTTGAGCGGTCTGACCGGGCGCTCACGAGCGTTAAACAGACACTCAAAAAATGGTGGCAGCAGCGCGATCAAAGTGCCGCCACCTTTACCAAAGTGGCACTGCAATATTTACAGCAAAAACCCGACGACAGCCAAGCGCATTGGTGGTTGGCGCAGTTAGCGCATTCCGAAGAACAGTTCGACATTGCCCGCTACCACGCTCTACTGGCTGGCACTGCGCCGGATTTTTTCGATGCTGCCGAACAATTGTTGGCGAGCATGGAGCCGAACGCACAAATCTCTAGCGGCACACTCGTGGTACCGTTAAATCGCAGTACCAATCAGTATCTATTAACCGGCATGATTGAAGGCGAGCAATTAACCTTTTTAGTCGATACCGGCGCCTCGATTTCAGCGATCAGCTATGCCTTTGCCCAGCAAAATCTAGTACATGCATTCACCGGCCAACGAGTGTTACTGCAAACCGCTGGCGGTAATTATCAGGCGGATATTGTAAAAACCGATACATTGGCTTTGGGTGAAAATTTTGAACTCAGCGTCAACAACAAAGAACTTGTAGTATTGTCCGAGGGCGCGAGCCATGGTTTTGACGCCCTGCTTGGCCTAGATATTTTGGCACGCTTTCACTTTGCCATTAATGCCGATGATCGAAGTTTAGTACTGCAGTTGCCCTAACCGGCGCTGCGGAATATTTCGGCTAGCGAGTTATGCTTGGTCACTATAATATCGCTGCAAAATTTTCTTTTATAGTTGCCTATAATGCCTAACCATGACCACACCCTTTTTAAAGTTGATCTGCATCGTTATGCGTACTGTCACTAAAAAAATTTTCACTTGCCTGCTCATACTGCTTTCGGTTAACTCGATGGCAGGGGCAATAAGTAGCCAACAGCGGGGGGATTTAAACGAGCAGCAAATAATTAACCCGCCCAGCCAACTGGGTGCGGGGGAGGCATTTTTGACCAATATGATTGTCGACCCAAGCGTGGAGTCAGCAACCTACCATGTCGACGCCCTTAACAACCCCACCATTCGCGCTTCAAAAATTCCGATTCAACACCACTACAAATTAGCCGAGTACAACTGGAGTATTATTTCTCGCGTCAATATGGGCTATATGACAGTTCATCAGAGCGCCATAGAGACTCCGTGGGGCGGATCTTTTAAACCCAGCTGGGAAGGCGCCAGCGTCACCTTCGGGGGCGGTATCGAAGTACCAATCAGCGAGCGCTGGACCCTGGCACCGACCCTAGATTTAGGCGTGGCGCGATTTCGCAATAACACCAAGTTTTATGGAACGTTTAATAATGAAACGTTAAAACCCGCCTTCAATAACAATGCCATCACCAACTGGAAGAGCCAAGCTAGCACTTTAAGCGGCGCCTTAACGCTGGATCATAAGCGTAAATTTGGCGACTACAATGTAGACAGCCGCCTAATCTACGCCCTATCAAAAGTAAAAACTTTTCGCGAGAGCAGCCAACTGCGGTCTTTTGACGAGCAGGTCGATTCAGCCGCGGTACGCGTCAGCATTAAAAAAGCGCTCGGCATTAGCCTGTTCAACTACCCCCTAAGCGGCATAATGCATATTAGCGGCAACAGTTTTGTCGGTGGTGATAGACATGCATTGGGATTTAATGAATACGGCGAGCTCGGCGCCTCACTAGTGTTTGATATTAGCCAACACCAATGGGCTATTGACAGCTTTAGCTTGGGAGTCAAAGGTCTTTACGGGCAGAACGTACGCGGCTGGTCTATTTTAATGGATTACAATATTTAATATGCAAACTGAAACCATACCCTACACACTGGAAGTACTGGAGCGCTTGCGCTTAAACGCGCACTTAGTCAAACGCTCACATTTTGAGGCCTCCAAACGGCGCAGTCATTACCATGTGCTCTGCGGCCTACCGGTTATTATTTTTAACTTGATTCTTGGTTCTGTTTTTTTTACTCAAGTATCTACCCTATTACCCCAGTGGTGCCAATGGCTGGGGGCGTTTTTAGCTCTGACATCGGCACTATTCGGTGGCATACAAACATTTTTTAATTTTGAAAGCCGCTCAGAAGGTCACCGTGAAATGGGCAATCAATACCTAGCCATTGCACGTGAATGCGAGCGTTTAATTGCACTGTTCTTTGACCGACAACTTTCCCTCGAACAACTCTCTGAAAAGCTTGAGCGCTTGAATGAGCGCTACGCCAGTATTAACCAACAAGCCGAAGCCTTTGCCGTTCACGATAAAGATTATCGCTGCGCCTTACTTGACCAGCGTGCCAAACTGCAGCGCGAACCATCGCAATTGATGCGCCGAAAAAATGAGTTGTCTACCACCGAGACTTCGGCCACCCCATGACCAAAAAAATGAATTAATCAACACATCCCATTGAATATGACTCGCCCTATTTACCGGTGTTATTAGCGGTTTATTTTTTAACGAAAAAGGCGGCTAACTCTCAACTCAATTCTTTGCGTATCAGTAAATATTGTTGACCAACAACTCACAACACTAATCTACAAGTTTAGCATCAGCGCGACCACTAGCCAATTTGCGAACGGTTCAAACAGGCGGCTTATTATGCCTCGGCTACCTGAACTGCGGTACAGCACTAATGCCAAGCAGTAAACTTTGAGGGTTAACGACAAGCCGTTACAACCATACTTATACACCACTAGTATTTAGCTTAAGCCTGATATTGCTGACCGCTGCTAGTCAGCAGAGGTCAGCAATTTTAAAATGTGATCAATTATGATAACTCGCTCGCAGGTCTGTATTTCTGCTTAACGAATGGCTAATATCGCTATACGTTAAAAGGATCGTCTATGCCCCGCCACATTGTAATTGTTGAAGATGAACAAGCCATTGCCGATAACTATCGCGATGCTTTTTGCCGTCAGGGCTATCGGGTTAGCCACTACCTAGATCGCCCCTCAGCTCTTGTCGCTTTTCAGCAACGGCTGCCCGATTTAGCGGTTATCGATGTGGGTCTTGGGGATGATATTGAAGGTGGCTTTGAACTCTGCCGCGAGCTGCGTTCTATGGCGCCAGAACTGCCGATTGTCTTTCTTACCGCTCGCGATGACGAGTTAGACGTTATCTCGGGCTTGCGCTTAGGTGCCGACGATTATCTTACTAAAGACATTAGCCAAGCTCATATGATGGCGCGAGTACATGCCCTGCTACGCCGCATTGACGCGTTGCGTCAGCCGCAACAACATGAGCAAGTACTAGAGCGTGGCCCGCTTAAGCTCAACTTAGAGCGCATGGCCGTTCACTGGCATCAGCACACTATTGATCTGACCTTAACTGAGTTGTGGATAGTGCACGCCCTTGCCAAACACCCAGGCCATGTTAAAAATCGCCAGCAATTAATGGATGCTGCCAATGTAGTACTCGATGACAACACCATCACCTCTCACATCAAACGTATTCGCAAAAAATTCTCGCAGCACGACAAGGCCTTCAGCTGTATTCAAACCGCCTATGGTATGGGGTATCGTTGGAATGATAGCGGTACAGTATGAAATGCATAAAAACATTCAAACTTCGCCCCCTATATTTTCATGGCCTATTGCGGGACCTTAAATGAAGCTGCGCAAACAGCTGGTTCTTCTTAGTCTGCTCAGCTTGAGTTTGCCTTGGGCGGGCTGCCAATACGTTAAAGAAGTCGGCTCGGCCCTTCAGCAGGGTCAATTAGCGGCGCTTGATGCCACCGCGAATGCTGTCGCCGCCCGACTCGCCGCAGAGCCCGAGCTATTCGGTCGAGATCGCGGTCGCACCAACACACCCACTCTTTATGCCCATACGGTTGAGCAGCCGTTAATTGTCGACGGCTATATCGACGATTGGCGCAGCCTTAAATTACCCAGCCAAAAATTTAGCGCTGCCATGAACTCGTCTAGTCAATTCTCTGCCAGTATTCGTGCCGCTAAATTTCTCGACCAGTTGTATGTATTTATTGAAGTACAAACACCACACATCGACTACCACCACCCCGCTAGCGACCAGTTGGCCAGTGGCGATCATTTATTACTCAGCCGAGGTTATGCCGACGGCAGCAGCATTGATTACACTCTGGCCACTAGCGCCCCAGGCTCACTACTGGCCCACTACCGTGATGTTCATGGACAGGCACAGCGGGAGCATCACATTGAGGGTGTCTGGCACGAACAAGAGCATGGCTACACGGTAGAGCTGCAACTGCCACTGGCGTTTAGTACCTACGGGTTTGGTCTGCAGATAGTCAGTGGCAATGGCAATTCAAACCGACACATAGGAACCCATCACAGCCAGCATTTGGCGGCCACATTAACCTACAGCCTTGGCCCTATTGAAAAAGCACTGCAAGTATTTGAACAGCCCTCACTGCAACTTGAGGTTATCAACCCCGAGCATTGGTCGCTCGCGCGGACAGGCTCACCGCAAGCTGACAATACCGACATTAACAGCGCACAGCCCTCGTGGTTAACCCTGCAAATTTATCGATTGGCACTGGCACAGAGCAATGAAACCTTACCCCCCAGCAACTTACTGGGCCGCGTAGAGGGTGACGATATCAATCTCGCCCTAATGGGCAGTAGCAATCACCGGTGGTATCCATCAGCAACCGGCCAAATAGGTCGCAGCAGTGTCGCCATTATTCACGACCAACAATTGCTGGGTGTTTTGATCGCCGAACAGAGCAGTGAGCACCTGCTAAAACTGACCGGCAACGCCTTTACTCGTTTAATGCAATACAGCTTTGTCACCACCGTATTGGTCAGCTTAACCTTACTGTTTTACGCCAGCTGGTTATCTTGGCGTATACGTCGATTGGGTCATGCCGCCGCCATGGCGGTCTCCGATGACGGTCAATTAGTGCAACGGCAAGACCACTGGCCATCATTTGGGGCCACCGATGAGATCGGTGAATTATCGCGAAATTATCATGAGTTACTGCAGCGGTTAGAGGGCCACACCCATTATTTAAAAACACTCGCCAACAAGCTGTCGCACGAATTGCGCACGCCGCTTGCAGTGGTGCGTTCCTCACTCGACAATTTGGAGCATGAATCGCTGGGCGATAAAGCCTGCACCTTCTTGTTGCGTGCTCGCGACGGCAGCGAACGACTCAGTAAGTTAATTTCGGCCATGAGCGCAGCCAGTCGTGTGGAAAATAGCATTCAAAGCGCTGGACGCGAAGTGTTCGACTTGGCCGCGTTGCTGCGACAGCTTATTGCGGCCTATAGCGATGTTTATCCGCAGCCATTGCAGTTGAACATTGCACCCGCTGATTATGCTTTCAATGGTGCGCCCGAGCTGCTGGTGCAGCTATTGGATAAGCTCAGCGACAATGCCAGTGATTTCTGCCCCCCGGAGGGCAACATTGAATACCGATTGCAGCGCCGAGGCGACAATATACTTCTCAGCGTTAGCAATGACGGCCCTCTGCTACCCGACAAGATGCGCGAACAGCTATTTGACTCACTTGTATCGGTGCGCGGAAATATCAGCAGCCACAACAAAAACAGCGCTAGCAGCCCACACATGGGACTTGGTCTGAATATTGTGCGCTTAATAGCACTCTTTCACGGCGGCCGCGTTCAAGCCCAAAACCGCCAAGATGAAAGCGGCGTCATTTTTTGTATTGAGCTGCCGGTTCAGAGAACAAAGTAATAGCACAACATTCGCGCACAAAGATTGACATTAATCTGCAAAACCGCATAATACCGCGTCCAAGTTTTAGACCCTTAGATTAAGCGCTAAAACTTAACTATTTTTTAAGATTTTCTTTAAAATAAATACTTTCAGTCCAAATACAGGAGCAATACGGTGGCCAATTCACCTCAAGCTAAAAAACGCGCACGTCAAAACGAAAAGTCGCGCAAGCACAACGCCAGCCTGCGCTCCATGGTGCGCACTTGCCTGAAAAAGGTAATTGCAGCTATCGACGCAGGTAACGCAGACGAAGCCAATGCAGCGCTAACTGCAGCGGTACCAATTCTTGACCGCATCGCTGACAAGGGCATTATTCACAAGAATAAAGCCGCTCGTCATAAGAGCCGCCTGAACGCTCAGATCAAAGCCCTAGCTGCTTAATCTGACGCTTCAAGCGCACTAAAAAACCGGCCTTGTGCCGGTTTTTTTACGCCTAGAAAAAAGCCTCACTAACAAGGGCGACTGTATTTACGACAGCAATTTTTCAGACATAAAGAGCAAGCCGGTGGTCATAACAGCCGTCAACTTCGACAACAAGAGCACTCAGATCAAAGCCCCTAGCGATAATACCTACGGTATTCGAGGCACAAAAAAACCCGATTATTGAATCAGGCTTCTAAGATCTTAATATTCAGGGCTCAACAGCTACACCAAGACTAAATTATCTCGGTGAATCAGCTCGTCATCATCCTTATAACCCAGTAGCGATTCTATTTTACGACTGGATTTACCGGCTATCAGCTGCGCCTCGCTCGATGAATAGTTAATCAGACCGCGAGCAATCTCAACTCCCTCACTGTCGACACAGGCCACCACCTCGCCGCGAGTAAATTCACCGCAAACGCGATAGATCCCGACCGGCAGCAGACTCACCCCTTTATGCAGCAAAGCCTTCACAGCACCGTCATCCAACTGCAGCGATCCGCGAGTTTGCATATGGCCCGAAAGCCAGCGCTTACGCGCCGCCTGCGGCTTTTCGCTGGCGCGCATCAATGTACCTATTGGCTCGGCGGCCAACACTCGAGTAATGGCTCCCTCTAGACGCCCGCCGACTATGACCGTATTAGCACCGGAGCGAGCGGCTACACGGGCCGCGCGCACCTTAGTAGTCATGCCGCCGCGACCCAGCGCACCGCCATCACCAGCCATAGCATCAAGACGCTCATCACCCACCGCCATCTCCATCAGCAACTTAGCATCGGGGTTAGCGCGTGGATCGGCATCAAACATACCATCTTGATCTGTGAGTAAGATCAGCAGGTCCGCTTCAATTAAGTTCGCGACCAGAGCTGCCAAAGTATCGTTATCACCAAAGCGGATCTCATCGGTAACCACAGTATCGTTTTCATTCACCACCGGCACCACATCCATAGCCATGAGCGTGCGCAACGTAGAGCGCGCATTTAGATAGCGCTGGCGACTGGAGAGATCGTCATGATCGAGGAGAATTTGTGCCGCGTGCAGATCAAATTTAGAAAAGGCGCTCTCATAAGTTTGCACCAAACTCATTTGACCGACAGCGGCCGCCGCTTGCAATTCGTGAATAACTTTAGGACGTTTAACCCAGCCGAGGCGAGTCATACCGGCCGCAACAGAGCCCGACGACACCAACACCAGCTCGACACCAGCCCGTTTAGCCGCCGCCATCTGCTCAACCCAGCCACTGATAGAGGCCACATCAAGACCGCGACCATCATCGGTTAGCAGAGCGCTACCGATCTTAACGACTACACGCTTAGCGCGCTTTAAAAAAAACCTACTACTCATTGATTAAAGCTGCCTAACGTATCGATAAGGTGTGAAATTTGTGTATAGACAAGGCGCCACTGGGCACAAAAAATAAGCGTTCATTATGCACACAACCGACCGAGCACAGCGGCAACGACGGCCGCGCACAAATTGCGCACTTTAGCGATAAGCTAGGGTTCGTAGACGATTTCTACGTCGTAGTCGTCTTCATCCCAGTCATCCTCATCCTTGTCGTCTTTAATCGCTCGCTTCTGCGCACGATAAAGGTGACGTAGCTGCTCGATTCGCTCGCGCGCCTCGGCCTGCATAGCCAGTTGAGCTTCGTTTTCTTGCTCAATTAGCTCGGGGTTAGTCTTCTCTAGCTCCCAACACTCTTCCAGGTAATCGAGCAATTGGCCAGACAATTCCCTAGTGCCCTCTCCTTTGATAGCGGAGATATTAAAAACTTTACCCGTCCAGCCGAGCTTATCGACCACGTCCTGACAGCGCTGCTCAACTTCATCTGGCGGTAACAAATCGGTTTTATTCAACAGCAACCAGCGCTCACGGCCGGCCAATGTCGGACTAAACAGGTTGATTTCATCGATAATAACCTGAGCATTTTCAGCCGGGTCAGTACCATCATAAGGACTCATGTCCACCAAGTGCAAGAGCGCGCGACAACGAGTCAGATGTTTGAGGAAGCGAATACCGAGGCCGGCACCTTCAGAGGCTCCCTCAATTAGACCCGGAATATCAGCGACCACAAAACTGCGATGCTTTTGTACCTGCACTACACCGAGGTTAGGCACCAGAGTGGTAAATGGATAGTTAGCCACTTTGGGCTTGGCAGCACTGACCGAGCGAATGAAGCAAGACTTGCCCGCATTGGGTAGCCCCAACAAACCGACATCAGCAAGCACTTTCATCTCCAGTTTGAGGTTGCGCATTTCACCCTCAGAACCCTTGGTCGTCTGGCGCGGCGCGCGATTAACACTAGACTTAAAACGCGCGTTACCTAGACCGTGCCACCCGCCCTGAGCCACTCTTAAGCGCTCACCCGCAACACGCATATCGCCCAAAACTTCCTCGGTATCGACATCAATCACTGTGGTGCCTACCGGCACCTTCAACACTTTATCAAAGCCTTTGGCGCCGGTGCAATTAGCACCCTTGCCAGACTTACCGCTCTCTGCGCGATACTTAGGCTGGTAACGAAAATCGACCAAGGTATTCAAATTGACATCGGCCTCGAGATACACCGAACCGCCATCTCCGCCATCTCCGCCATCGGGTCCACCCTCGGCGATGAATTTCTCACGCCAAAAACTCATGCAACCACCGCCACCATCGCCGGCAAACACAACAATCGGGGCTTCATCAACAAACTTCACGGCAACTCCAACAGGACCACAAGGCCCCTCTATTTACAATTTCTAGGACTTTTTTCAGTTTAGATATTTTTCAGTGCCTAGAATAAAGAAAAGCCCTATCAAAATTTTGATAGGGCTTTTCTTTATTCTCAGCGTGCAACAACCCCGAAAGGTTGCTGCGGCCGAACACCAAATTAAGCAGCAACGATGCTGACGAACTTGCGGTTCTTAGGGCCTTTTACTTCGAACTTAACCACGCCGTGCGCTTTCGCAAACAGTGTGTGGTCCTTACCAATACCAACATTGGTGCCGGCGTGGAACTTAGTTCCGCGCTGACGCACAAGGATGTTACCTGCAAGAACTTCTTGGCCGCCATAGCGCTTCACGCCTAAGCGTTTGCTCTCGGAATCGCGACCGTTATTAGTACTACCACCAGCTTTTTTATGAGCCATTGTCTCTAACTCCTATTAACCTGTGATACCAGTGATTTTCACTTCCGTGAACCACTGACGATGACCTTGACGCTTCATAGAGTGCTTGCGACGACGAAATTTGATGATAGTGACTTTTTCGCCACGACCATGAGCAACTACTTCCGCAGTTACTTTAGCGCCGGCAACAACGGGTGCGCCAATCTTGATATCGTCGCCATTGGCAACCATCAATACTTCTTCGAAATCGATAGTTTCGCCAGTGGCTACTTCAATCTTTTCCAGTTTGAGGGTTTCGCCCTCAACAACACGGTGCTGCTTACCACCGCTCTTAAATACAGCGTACATACGTATGCTCCAATTAACGTGTTAAATTGGACGACACTAAGCACTTGGCTCGCATCTACAACTGTTAAAAGCTGCAACCGCGACTAAGTTTAATATTCGCTTGCGTCGTATTCCTGATTTCAGGACCCGACATTTTACGCCAGAGGCCGCATTGGTGCAAGTTTGATCAATTTTTACTTGCAGCACCTATCACCGGCTCCAATCTGATTGGACTATTGGGTTGCCTCTGTAAGCACTTGCAACTTAAAATATGCTCTTTTATGAATACCCAAGCAAGGCCCCGCCAAGATGCTGCCATTTCACAAAGTCGTTGCCGACGATTTTAACGCCGTCAATCAGCGTATTATTGAACAACTCCACTCAGACGTAGGCTTAGTCGAGAATATTGGGCACTACCTTATTGAGGCCGGAGGCAAACGTTTGCGCCCACTGTTGGTGCTGCTCATTACTCGCGCACTGGACTATAACGCTAATAACAGTGGCGAAAAAAGCGGCCCTCAGGTCATTCAACACAACCTCGACTTAGCGGCAATCATTGAATTCATTCACACTGCCACACTGCTGCATGATGACGTGGTTGACGTGTCGTCACTGCGCCGCGGCCGCCCCACCGCTAATGCAGAGTGGGGCAATGCTCCCAGCGTACTGGTCGGCGATTTTCTTTACTCCCGCGCTTTTCAGATGATGGTACAGATACGCAATATGGACATTATGGCCATATTGTCCGACACCACTAATATCATCTCCGAAGGTGAAGTTCAGCAATTAGTGAATGCCAAAAACCCCGACGTCGACGAGCGTGGCTACTTTAGCGTAATCCACAAAAAAACCGCCGCTTTATTCGAGGGCTCCTGCGAGACAGCAGCTGTGCTGGCCGAAGCCACTACAGAACAGCGCCGCAGCTTGCGGCGCTATGGCTATCACCTGGGCCTTGCCTTTCAGCTGATCGACGACGCTCTCGACTACGAAGGCGATGCCGAAGCACTAGGAAAAAACGTCGGCGACGACTTAGCCGAGGGCAAACCCACACTCCCTCTGATCGAGGCTATGAAGCGCGGCACTAAAGCGCAGCGCGAGTTGATTGCCGCCGCTATTCGCAACGGCGACAGCAAGCAATTAGAGGCAGTGGTTGAAATTGTACGCAGCACCGGTGCCCTTAAATACACCAACAACTGCGCCCACGAACAAGTCGATTTAGCCATTGCCGAACTGCAATGCCTACCCGACAACAAGTATCGCAGCGCGATGGAAGATTTGGCCCGCTTTGCCGTTGGCCGTGACCATTAATTTAGTCACTACAACACAACAGCTAACCCGAGTCGCCACGGATATTTAGTCCGCCTTACACTCGGTCACCACCGCCAAGTGGACATAGTTGCTACAAACGGTAAAATGCACGCATTTATAACTGACCTTGTTCCAGTTGCTGCGCGCTAATCGCGGCAAGTGAACTACTAACAAATCGAGTCGACTATGACCTTTGAACCGAAAAGCTCTTACAACCGCGATGAATTACTGGATTGTGGCCACGGCCGCATGTTTGGCCCAGGCAACGCACAACTGCCAGTAGACAACATGCTGATGATGGACCGCATCACCAGTATTACCACCGACGGCGGCGATCTTGGTAAAGGCGGCATCATTGCTGAACTCGATATCAACCCTGATCTATGGTTCTTTCAGTGCCACTTCCCAGGCGACCCAGTAATGCCGGGCTGCCTTGGCTTAGACGCCCTATGGCAGCTAGTTGGTTTTTTTCTAGGCTGGAAAGGCAACCCGGGCCATGGTCGCGCTCTTGGTGTAGGCGAACTGAAATTTACTGGCCAAGTTCTACCAACCGCCAAAAAAGTTACCTACAACCTGAACCTAAAACGCGTTATCGAACGTAAACTTGTTCTTGGTATTGCCGATGGCACAGTTTCTGTAGACGGCAAGGTTATCTACGTTGCGAAAGATCTGCGCGTAGGCCTGTTTCAAAACACTGAAGCATTTTAATCTTATTTAAACCGGTGACTGCGCCAATTAGTAGCAGCACCCCCAAGGGTCAACCACAGTTGACTCTTATTACCGACTTTTTTTGAGGTAGTTTATGAAGCGCGTTGTGATCACTGGCATGGGTATTGTTTCCTGCATCGGCAACGACAAAGAAACCGTATTGGAATCTTTGCGCGAAGGCCGCTCCGGCATTAAGTTTCAGGAAGCTTACAAAGAAATGGGGTTTCGCAGCCATATCGCCGGCTCTATCGATATAGATCTGAAAGAGCACATTGACCGCAAAACTCTGCGTTTTATGGGTGATGCCGCCGCCTTCGCTCACATTGCCAGCACCGCAGCAGTGAAAGACTCAGGCCTTACCGATGAGCAAATGTCCAATCCACGCACCGGTTTAATAATGGGCTCTGGCGGCGCATCATCAGCCAACTTGGTTGAAGCGGCCGACATTCTGCGCAACCGCGGCCTTAAACGCGTGGGGCCATATCGCGTTACCCAGACTATGGGCAGTACGGTATCGGCTTGTTTGGCGACCCCCTTTAAAATCAAGGGCGTTAACTACTCGATTTCATCGGCCTGCGCCACCAGCGCTCACTGTATTGGCGCCGCTATGGAGCAGATCCAGCTGGGTAAACAAGACGTTGTCTTAGCGGGCGGTGGAGAAGAAGAACACTGGTCGCTGTCCTGCTTATTTGACGCTATGGGCGCGCTTTCAACCAAGTACAACGACACCCCAGAAAAAGCCTCGCGCGCTTATGATGCTGACCGTGACGGTTTCGTTATCGCCGGTGGCGGCGGCTGCTTAATTATAGAAGAACTTGAGCATGCCAAAGCCCGCGGCGCCAAGATCTATGCCGAGTTGACAGGCTATGGTGCCACCTCCGATGGCTACGACATGGTTGCCCCTTCGGGCGAAGGGGCAACTCGGTGCATGCAACAAGCTATGGCCACTGTTGCAGGCCCAATCGACTACATAAACTCTCATGGTACATCTACTCCCGTTGGCGACTTAGCCGAACTGGGCGCTGTACAAAATGTATTTGGTGATAAGAGCCCCGCCATCAGCTCTACTAAGTCGCTAACGGGTCACTCACTGGGCGCCACTGGTGTTCAGGAAGCCATCTACAGCTTACTAATGATGGAAAACGATTTCATCTGCGCCTCTGCCAACATTAGCACTGTCGATGAAAAAGCTCAGGGACTGGACATCGTCCTAGAGCGTCGTGATAACACTAAGCTCAACCGTGTAATGTCGAACAGCTTCGGCTTTGGCGGCACCAATGCCACTCTGATTTTTGATCGTTACAACGATTAGTCAGAACAGAACAACAAAAAAGGCCGAGCATCTAATGATACTCGGCCTTTTTTATTGACGATAAAGTGATTCCTGTCGCTCACCAAAACACCAAGAAAAATAGTCGACGAGGCAGGCGCAACGACTGATTAACAATTCCAAGCTGCATAATTTGCAGTCGAAACACTCACTCAAACAGGGTTTTTTTCGAGCCACAGGCGTACCGTTTCACCCAACCCCTGACGCCATGTACGCGGCTTAACGCCAAAATTGTCTAGTAAGCGCTGATTACTAAGCACTGCGCTGCCTTGCAGTGCGTCCTGTTCCGCAGGCTCAACAATCCTACCTTTAAGATCACCCGTCTCCTGCAAAATAGCGGCAAGCTCTTGCACAAATTCTAACTCAGAGCAGACATCACTACTAACATACTGATAAAGCCCCCAGTTGTTGGCGCCACAAAGCATTTGCCGAACCATAGCCACGACTACACGAGCGACATCCAGCACAGTCGTTGGCGCCCCGAAATAGTCACTACCGGCCTCTACCGATTCACCGCTACGCAAAGCCTGTAAGGTGTTGGAAAGTCGATTATTTGCCTGCACGCCAAATACCCAACCCAAACGCAGCACCAGCCATTTATCGAGCGATGCATCATAAAGACGCTCGGCATCCCAAAAGGCACGCCCTACCACCCCTAAAGGTGAGGGACGGTCACCGACTTCATAGCAATCTTTTTGCTCACCGCCAAACACTCGATAGCTCGACAACTGCAAAGGAATGCCACCCTGCTGAGCACAGGCCTTAGCCAAATTTCGAGCCGAGCCGATCAACAACTGCTGCCACTGGACATCGGCCCATTCAGACCATCCCAAAGCATTAATAATCAAATCAGGTTGATGCTGCTGCAGGTAAACTGAGACCGATTCAAAGTCCAGCCAGTCTACTTCGTTGCTAGGGCAAAGTAAGGTATAGGGCTGACGTTCGAGTTCATGCAGCAACGCTTGCCCCAATGGACTATGGGTATCTGTTAAGAGTATTTTCACAATTTACACCGGCCAATAACTTCAACTTTAAATAGCAGAAAGCCCCAGATTTGGGGCTTTCTGCGGCAACACTAACAATCGAATGGAGCTAAAAAGGAATGTCGTCATCAAAGCTATCAAAGCCCTGGGCTGGCGCTGGCTGAGCGACAGGCGCCGGCTGCGGCTGACGCTGCATTGGCTGTTGCTGTTGCTGTGGCGCTTGCTGCACCTGCTGTGGGGCCTGTTGCATCGGCTGAGGCGCTTGCTGCATTTGCTGAGGAGCTTGCTGCATCGGCTGAGGCGCTTGTTGAACATGTTGTGGAGCGTGTTGTGGAGGCTGTTGCATCGACTGAGCCATTGGCTGCTGCGATTGTTGCTGGGCCTGCTGCTGCATAGGCTGACTGTGCTGCTGACTCTGCTGCGACATAGCCTGGGGAGCAGCCTGAGGTGCGAAATTACCGGCGTTACCCCCTTCTCCACGAGAATCAAGCATCTGCATTTCGCCAGCAACAATTTCTGTGGTGAAACGATCTGCACCCGTTGTTTTATCCTGCCATTTTCGCGTCTGCAAACGCCCTTCGATATAAACCTTTGAACCCTTACGCAAGTATTGTGCTGCAACTTCAGCTAACCGGCGGTGAAATACAATACGGTGCCACTCGGTACGCTCACGATCCTCTCCAGTTGCTTTATCTTTCCACTTCTCGCTGGTGGCAACGGTGATATTAGTTACCACGTCACCATTAGGAAATGTTCGGGATTCGGGGTCGTTGCCCATGTTGCCCACAATAGTGACTTTGTTCACGCCTCTAGAAGCCATGTTTTTCTCCTACCTAATAGCAAATTACTGTGCCGCTACGCCGTGTAATAAACTCGGCGCAGCAGCGAAAATTGGTGAAACAGCTTACACCAGCGGCGCAGGTAGCGACAGGTTTTTTAGACTCATTTAGTGAAAAGCAAACGTGGCGTCAGCAACCAATCGCGGCCGCCGCTTCACGGTCAAATTCACGCGGATCCACTTTCAAGTAAGCAGCGCATTCCTCTTCGATCAACACCAGCTCATGCACACCCGCCACTTTACGCAAAGCACTAGCCGCTGCCGGCAAGTCGCAGCCGTCGAGCGAAATAAAAACGCCGCTTAAAAAACTCGGGGGGCGCATGGCGACAGCGGCTAGCAACCACAAAAAAGCCAAACCGGCGCAGAGCAAGTAAACCGCTTCGGCACCAAAACTTTGCAACACTGCTCCCCCGGCGACACCACCCAAAAAAGCCCCCAGAAACTGGCAGGTAGAATATAATCCCATAGCTGTACCCTTGCTACCAGCGGGTGCAACCTTGCTCACTAGAGAGGGCAGCGTTGCCTCTAACAGGTTAAAAGCGACAAAAAATAAAAATACCGCCAGCAACATCCACACTGAGGAATACGGAAACCAAGCCTGTAACGCCCACTGCAAAAACAACACACACATCAACAGCGCCACGGCAACAAGGAAGATCGGCTTAATTTGACGCCGCTTTTCTGCCACAATTATAAATGGCAGCATGACCACAAACGCCGTCAATAAAAGCGATAAATAAATAACCCAATGCTCACTTCGATCAAAACCGAGATTCGCCTCCAATATCGTTGGTAATACCAAAAAACTCGCCATGAGACAGGCATGAAGTACAAAAATGCCAAAATTGAGCCGCAACAGTTCACGGTTTTTTAATGTGCGCCAAAATAGCTCCGGTACCGCACCCGCCTCGCGATGCCGACGCTCCTGAATTTTGGGCGATGGCACCCAGCGCCACAAAATAAGCAAACCGAACAACGCCAAAAAAGCGGTCGTTGAAAAGATCAGACTCATGCCACCAGCCGCCGCCAACAATGGCCCAAGTACCAGCGCCAAGGAAAAAGACAAGCCTATCGAGGCACCAATAGATGCCATGGCCTTAGTGCGTTTTTCCTCCGAGGTTAAATCGGACACCAGCGCCATTAGCGCACTGGCGATAGCACCACAACCCTGTAAAAAACGTCCAAAAATAAGCTCATAAACACTATCGGCTTGAGCGGCAACCACACTGCCAAGGGCAAATATAACCAACCCCAATGCAATAACAGGCTTGCGACCGATTTTATCGGAGAGCATACCAAAGGGAATTTGCAGCAGTGCTTGCGAACAACCGTAGGCACCAAGCGCCAAACCCATCAATGTTGCTGTACTACCGCTGTAACTGTCGCTGTAGAGCGCCAATACTGGCAACACCATGAACAAGCCAAGCATACGAAAAGCATAGAGAACAGACAGCGACGCCACCGCTTGACGCTCTTGCAGTGGCGACGGCGAGATCAAGGGGGACGGAGAAGAAGGAGACTCTAACACTGCGCACTTACTCATAAATATTTCAATTCTAACAAGATTGCGCAGTCAATTAAATAGAGTGATCTATCAACCGCGTATGGGTGTTTTACATTACTGCTCAGCAAATTCACACTTTCACCTGATACTGTCAAATTAATAGTCTTTAGCTATTGCGACACGGTCAATCGAAGATTACATTAGCTCTACTTTACAGATTCATCGTATTTTCTAAATCTATTGTCGAGAACGCTAGCCTAGGAAAAAGTATGGAAGCGCACTGCCAGCCGCCCACAAGTACAACCCCAGACACCGAAAGTGGAACCGTACGTTTCAACATCATCGGACAGCCAACCTTACAGAGTAACATTTTAGCTTCATTGATTACCGACCGCCTGCAATACCCCTGTGTAATATCCACTGCCGGGCAGTACCGTACACTGGCAAAGTTATCGGATCACAGTTTAGTCCTTATCGATTGTTATAGCGTCGGTGCCGACACCGCCGCTAACATTCTGGAGTTATTACAAGGCCGCCGTATCTGTATCGCTCTGATTAATGCCCAAGCAATGAGCCAGTATGAAAAATTGGTCAAATGGCCGCAATTAAAGGGGATTTTTTACACTAACTGCGCCCACTCACAATTGATGCAAGGCCTCGAAGAACTACTCAACGATGGACTCTGGCTGCCGCGAAAAGTTATGGAGTCGCTGCTGTCGCGCTACCGCCGCACCCCTGAGCGCAGTTCGATAGCTAACAAATTAACACGTCGCGAGCGAGAGATACTGCAACAACTACTTGAAGGTGCTACCAATCAAATTATTGCCGCTACACTTTATGTCAGCGAGCACACAGTCAAAAGCCATCTGTACAATGTATTCAAGAAAATTGGCGTTAGCAATCGCCTGCAGGCATGCAATTGGGCCAAACAATACCTTTAACAAACCTATTAGTAACAACTCTTATTAGCAATCAACTGTAAAAGGCCCTGCCCTTAACACTGCGTTACCGTATAATCATCGGCTTATTAAGCCTCACGGAAGCCTGCAGTGGATACTATTCTTGTCAGGGGTGCACGCACCCACAATTTGAAAAACATCGACCTCGATATTCCTCGCGACAAGTTGATTGTAATCACTGGCCTGTCGGGCTCTGGCAAATCCTCGCTGGCTTTTGATACCCTCTACGCCGAGGGCCAACGCCGCTATGTCGAGTCACTTTCCACATATGCACGTCAGTTTCTGTCGGTGATGGAAAAACCCGATGTCGACCATATCGAGGGTTTAAGCCCGGCGATCTCCATCGAGCAAAAATCCACCTCACACAATCCCCGCTCCACAGTCGGCACCATTACCGAAATTTACGACTACCTGCGCCTACTTTACGCTCGGGTCGGCGAGCCGCGCTGCCCTGATCATAACAAACCGTTGAGTGCACAAACCATTAGCGAAATGGTCGACCAAGTAATGGCCATGCCAGAGGGCAGCAAGCTTATGTTGCTGGCACCTATCGTGCGGGGACGTAAAGGCGAGCATTTACACACTTTTGAACAGCTAAAACGAGATGGCTTTATCCGCGCGCGTATCGACGGATTGGTGGTCGATTTGGATGACGCACCGGAGCTCGACAAAAAGAAAAAGCATACAATCGAGGTAGTGGTCGACCGCTTTAAAGTGCGTGACGAAATTCAGCTGCGCCTCGCTGAATCGTTTGAAACCGCCCTCCACCTGACTGGCGGCCTAGTCTTAATCAGCGATATGGATGAACAGTTTGAAGACCGTATGTTCTCTTCCAAACACGCCTGCCCGATTTGCGAGCACTCACTCACAGAACTTGAGCCACGACTATTTTCCTTCAATAGCCCCGCCGGTGCCTGCTCCGGCTGCGACGGTTTAGGGGTTAAGCAGTACCTAGACGAAGATAAGGTCGTTCAATTTCCTGATGCCAGTTTGTCAGAGGGAGCCATTCGCGGCTGGGACAGACGTAATGTATATTATTTTCACATGCTTACCTCGCTGGCCAGCCACTACGGCTTTGATATAGACACGCCCTGGAGCCAGCTAAAGAAAGCACAGCGTGAGGCGGTACTCAACGGCTCGAATAAAGATGAGATCGAGTTCACCTATATTAACGACCGCGGTGACATCTACCAGCGTACCCACACTTTTGAAGGTGTGCTGCCGAACATGGAGCGCCGCTTCCGCGACACCGAGTCAAACTCAGTGCGCGAAGAATTGCTAAAATTCATGTCTACCCAGAACTGCCCCGACTGCGACGGCGCACGTCTGTGCCGCGATGCTCGCCATGTATTCGTGAACGACCGAGCGCTGCCTGAAATTACTCAGTTACCGATTGCTGAGGCTTTAGCCTATTTTGAAAGCATCGAACTTAGCGGCTCTAGAGCCGAAATTGCCGACAAAGTCCTTAAAGAGCTACGTGAACGTTTTCAATTCTTAGTGGATGTTGGCCTCAACTACCTCACCCTAAATCGCAGTGCCGACACGCTGTCCGGTGGTGAAGCCCAGCGAATACGACTTGCCAGTCAGATTGGTGCTGGGCTTGTAGGTGTCATGTATATTCTTGACGAACCCTCTATCGGCCTACACCAACGCGATAATGAGCGCTTACTCAAAACGCTTGTTCATCTTCGCGATATAGGTAACACCGTGATAGTAGTGGAGCACGATGAAGACGCGATTCGCGCCGCCGACTATGTTATCGATATAGGCCCAGGCGCTGGCGTCAACGGCGGCGAAGTCATTGCGGCAGGTTCTGTAGCCGACGTTATGGCCGCCCCTAGGTCCTCAACGGGTCAATACTTGTCGGGCGCAAAAGAAATTGCCATCCCGCAAAAACGAACGGAATTTGACAGTAAAAAGATGCTGCGTTTAGAAGGGTGCACAGGCAATAACTTACAAAATGTCACCCTTGATCTTCCCGTTGGTGTTATGACTTGTGTTACCGGCGTGTCTGGCTCAGGAAAATCTACACTCATAAATGCCACTTTATACCCATTAGCTGCAACCGCATTGAATGGAGCCACTACCCTAAAAGCGGCGCCACATACTGCTGTTCATGGCATGGACCTGTTCGATAAATGCGTAGACATCGACCAGAGTCCTATCGGTCGCACGCCGCGCTCAAACCCCGCGACCTACACTGGTATATTCACACCGATACGTGAGCTGTTTGCTGGGACACAGGAATCCCGCTCGCGCGGCTATAAAGCTGGACGATTTAGCTTTAACGTAAAGGGAGGGCGCTGCGAAGCCTGCCAAGGTGATGGTGTCACAAAAGTCGAAATGCACTTCTTACCCGACGTGTATGTGCCCTGTGATATTTGCGGCAGTAAACGCTACAACCGCGAAACCTTGGAAGTAAGATACAAAGGGAAGAGTATTCATCAATGCCTGCAAATGACAATAGATGAGGCCCGTGAATTCTTCGATGCTATCCCATCAATTGCCAAGAAGTTACAGACCTTAAAAGATGTTGGCCTGTCCTACATTCGCCTCGGGCAAGCTGCCACCACGCTATCGGGCGGTGAGGCTCAAAGGGTAAAACTGGCCAAAGAGCTATCCAAACGCGACACTGGCCAAACCTTATATATACTCGATGAACCCACCACCGGCCTGCACTTCCATGATATCCAGCAACTGCTGAATGTACTGCAACGATTGCGCGACCACGGCAACACCATAGTCGTCATTGAACATAATTTAGATGTCATCAAAACCGCCGACTGGATTATTGATATTGGCCCTGAAGGCGGCTCTGGTGGCGGCAAGATAGTCGCCAGTGGAACACCCGAAGAAGTAGCTAAGGTTAAGGCTTCGCATACAGGGCATTTCTTAAAAGACATGCTAGCAGGGAAGAAATCTTAGCGAGTACACGTGTAAATAGACTGGCAATGAAGGAAACCTAAGGACAAATTATGCTAAGCCTTCAACGCAACGATTGTGGCCCCATGCTATTAGCATGGGGCCACAATCGCCTGTGCAAACTGGGTTTTGCCGATACTCTCGAGGATATAGAACTACACCGGCGCAAGGCCAAGCAGAGCGTAGCAGATAACCGTTAGGGAGTGATGATCAACGAAGTTCAATATCCACAGCTCAATGCGCTGCTACTGGCATCAGCCCACCCCCTGATGGTGATTAATGTACATCAGTCACATAAGCCAAGAGATGTAACTTCTACACAGATTGACCGTGGACTCATACCGGTATCAATATATAGGCGCGTTAGCTGATATAGCTGTGTAGCATTGCTTTGGGTTGAATTGGCGTCAATTGACCCTAAACCGGCATACTAGTGAAAGAGGATCTCACATTACCATAGCCCATAATACGCCTTAAATACGGGAAGACTTAACGCTATTGCAGTAACTTAGGCTCAATCCAGTTACTGTTGTCGATACGTGACTAGAAAATAAACCTCACATAGGGATGAACCAACAACAACCAACAGGATAAAGGTGCCGCCCCCAGAGTGAATTCCGTTTTAGCGGGCCAAATTTTGGCCACAGGCAAGGACGAATTCGTGAATAAAATGGGTAGAGCAACGCAAGAGTAACCGTGCGTGTACTATATGCGTAGCTAACTAAGCAAAACCTGCAAACTAGGGCACAATAAATTCATCGCCCTCAGCAATAAATATCCCAGACACTAAAAAGCCGAGCCCTCTTATGAGAAGCTCGGCTTTTTTCTGTAAGACTATGCTTAAAAATCAACCTTCTTCAACCGCTTAGATGTCCACAGGACGATCGAAGCAGTTGAAGAAGGTTAATTAGGCAGGCCTTGACAGCACTGACCAGATTACAAGCATAAAAAAACTGGGCTCCTTGCGGAAACCCAGTTTTTTAAACAGCAACAAGCAAAGCTTATTCTGCTTCAACCGCCTCAATATCTTGAGGACGATCGACTAACTCAACGTAGGCCATTGGAGCCTTGTCGCCGGTACGATATCCACATTTCATAATGCGAATATAGCCACCAGGACGAGACTCATAACGAGGACCCAATTCGTTGAACAATTTGCCTACGGCAGCTGGATTATTCAAGCGACTGAAAGCCAGGCGGCGATTAGCCACACTGTCTTTCTTGCTTAAAGTAATCAAAGGCTCTGCGAACATACGCAGTTCCTTAGCTTTTGGCAAAGTTGTCTTAATCAGCTCGTGTTCAACTAGTGATGCAACCATGTTGCGCCACATAGCCTTACGGTGTGAGCTGTTACGATTGAGTTGACGGCCACTATGACGATGACGCATGACTCTTAATCCTTATTGCTTTGACAGCAATTCGTTAGGCGCCGGCCTGAAAACAGACCGGGGCGTTACTCTAAGTAGAATTAACCTTCGCCTTTCAGGCTGGCCGGTGGCCAACTTTCAAGACGCATACCGAGAGACAAACCGCGCGAAGCGAGAATGTCTTTAATCTCAGTCAGAGATTTCTTGCCCAGGTTAGGGGTCTTCAGCAGCTCAACTTCTGTGCGCTGAATCAGGTCACCGATGTAGCAGATATTCTCAGCCTTGAGGCAGTTCGCAGAACGAACCGTCAATTCTAGATCATCTACTGGGCGCAGGAGAATCGGATCAATTTCCGCTTCTTTCTGTTCCGGCTCGGATTCCTTCTCGCCTTCCAGGTCTACGAACACAGCCAACTGCTGCTGCAGTATGGTCGCGGCGCGACGGATTGCTTCCTCGGGATCGATGGTACCGTCTGTTTCCAGATTTAGTATCAGCTTATCCAGATCTGTGCGTTGCTCGACACGGGCACTTTCAACACTGTAAGACAAACGTCGAACAGGGCTAAAAGAAGCGTCTAGCTGCAAGCGGCCAATACTGCGGGTTTCTTCCTCGTCACTATGACGGGATTCTGCCGGCTGATAACCGCGACCACGTGCTACGGTCAGCTTAATGTTGAGCTCAGTATCGCCGTTCACAGTCGCAATGACATGCTCCGGGTTCTTGATCTCAACTTCGTGATCCACCTGAATATCACCAGCAGTAACAACACATGGGCCTTTTTTGCTCAGCGTTAATACTGCTTCGTCTTTACCGTGCATAACTACGGCAACATTTTTAAGGTTCAAAAGAATGCCAATGACATCTTCCTGAACGCCTTCAATGGTGCTGTACTCATGCAGTACGCCATCAATTTCAACTTCTGTGATGGCGCAACCCGGCATCGAGGAAAGCAGAATGCGACGCAGCGCATTGCCAAGGGTATGACCAAAACCACGCTCTAGTGGTTCTAAAACCACCTTCGCGCTGGTCAAACTGCTCTCGGTAACGTCGATATGACGCGGGGTCAAAAACTCGTTTACTGCACTCTGCATATCCATACCTGTTAGCGGTTAAGCCCTTACTTAGAGTAAAGCTCTACGATGAGGTTTTCGTTAATTTCTGCAGGCAAGTCGACACGTTCAGGAGTACGCTTAAAGGTACCCTCTTTCTTGTCGTTGCTCACTTCAACCCACTCAACTTCGCCGCGTTGTGCAGCAATAGTCAGTGCGCTTTGGATACGCAATTGATTCTTGGCCTTTTCACGAACAGCAACCACATCACCTTCTTTAACTTGATAAGAAGCGATGTTAACAGTTACGTCGTTTACAGTTATTGACTTGTGGGAAACCAACTGACGAGATTCAGCGCGAGTTGAGCCGAAGCCCATGCGATAAACCACGTTGTCTAGTCGGCCTTCCAGCAATTGCAACAGGTTCTCACCGGTTGCGCCTTTACGGCGTGCAGCTTCTTTGTAGTAGCCACGGAATTGCTTTTCAAGTACGCCGTAAATACGACGAACTTTTTGTTTTTCACGCAGCTGAACGCCGTAGTCAGAAAGACGACCGCGACGGCCGGCACCATGCATACCTGGTGCTTGTTCAATCTTACACTTTGAGTCCAGTGCACGTACGCCACTCTTCAGGAACAGATCAGTTCCTTCACGACGAGCAAGCTTACAAGTTGGTCCAATATAACGTGCCATTGTAGAGCCCCCTTAGACGCGACGTTTCTTCGGCGGACGACAGCCGTTGTGAGGAATCGGTGTGACGTCATTAATATTGGCAATTTTGTAGCCGCAATTATTCAACGCACGAACAGCAGATTCACGACCTGGACCAGGACCCTTAACTTCAACGTCAAGGTTCTTTAGACCAAATTCTTTTGCTGCTTCACCGGCGCGCTCAGCAGCAACCTGTGCTGCGAACGGGGTACTCTTACGAGAACCACGGAAACCTGATCCACCAGCAGTTGCCCAACTAAGAGCATTACCCTGACGGTCAGTGATTGTAACAATCGTATTGTTAAAAGAAGCGTGGATGTGGGCAATGCCATCAACAACGGTTTTTTTAACCTTCTTACGAGTTGTTTGCTTGTTTGGCTTAGCCATAGCAATCTCCTCCTAAACTTTAATAAGCACAACTAATAATTAGTTGGGCAGTCTATTTTCTGATCGGCTTGCGAGGACCTTTACGGGTGCGAGCATTCGTTTTAGAACGCTGTCCACGTACAGGTAAGCTGCGACGGTGGCGAATACCACGATAGCAACCTAGGTCCATCAAACGCTTAATGCTCATCGAAACTTCACGACGTAAGTCACCTTCTACGGTGAAATTCGCCACTGCGTCACGAATACTGTTGATCTGCTCTTCAGTCAGACTTCCCAGTTTCACATCTTCAGCGATGCCAGTAGCAGCACAAATCTGCTTGGCTTTGGTTTGGCCGATCCCATAGACATAAGTCAGGGAAATAACCGTGTGTTTGTTATCCGGTATGTTAACACCAGCGATACGGGCCATTCTTATTACTCCACGTATACTTTAGTTTGTAGCGTTGACGCAACAAAACGCCACCCAACGCCGTTGGTTTAAAACGGCGCAAAAGGATAGCGATAATGTAGCTTAATTGCAATAGCCGAGAAGTTTCCCTCTCGGCGACAGTCAACGCCGCCTATTAGCCTTGACGCTGCTTATGACGTGGCTCGGCTGCGCAAATTACGCGCAATACACCGCTCCGACGGACCATTTTGCAGTTTCGGCAAATTTTCTTTACAGAAGCACGAACCTTCATAACTACCTCGAGTTTGGATTGGCCCGGATTATCCGCGACCAACACCTTTCAAGTTTGCCTTTTTCATCAGTGATTCATACTGATGAGACATCAAATGAGCCTGAACCTGGGACATAAAGTCCATCACAACAACTACTACAATGAGTAGAGATGTGCCGCCGAGATAGAATGGGATACTTGTCCACACTATCAAGAACTGAGGCATCAGACAAACTGCTGCTATATAGATAGCACCAACAAGCGTTAAGCGAGTAAGTACGGTATCAATATACTTAGCAGACTGCTCACCCGGGCGAATCCCCGGAATAAAAGCACCTGATTTCTTTAAATTATCAGCAACTTCTTTCGGGTTATACATCAACGCCGTATAGAAGAAGCAGAAAAATATTATTAAACCGGCGAACAATAAAAAGTTCAACGGCTGACCCGGGCCAATGGCCAGGGCGAATTCTGACAACAGGTCACTGGCAAGTCCTTCACCACCCTGCCCAAACCACTGCGCGATAGACGCAGGGAAAAGCAAGATACTGCTAGCAAAAATGGCAGGTATTACACCAGCCATATTAACTTTCAGCGGCAAATGACTACTTTGAGACTGACGACCACCCTGCTTGGCATAATTCACAGTGATGCGGCGTTGACCGCGCTCAATGCGAACAACTACCCAAACCAGTGCAATCATCAAGAAAACAATCGCTAACAACATAAGGTAATGTAAATCACCTGTACGCGCGCTCTCAAAGGCTGTACCCACTGCACTTGGCAGTCCCGCAACGATACCAGCGAATATCAGCATGGATATACCATTACCGATACCGCGCTCCGTCACCTGCTCACCTAGCCACATCATAAAGACTGCGCCGGTGACCAGTGAGATAACAGCTACAAAGAAAAAGCTGAAACCGGGATCACCACCGTAAGCTTGGGGCGCAAATGATACGGACATTGCGATCGCTTGTACAGTCGCTAATAGCACAGTGCCATAACGAGTGTACTGATTGATCTTGCGACGCCCAGCATCTCCCTCTTTTTTGAGCTGCTCTAGCGTTGGGACTACGGCCGACAATAGCTGCATAATAATCGATGCAGAAATATACGGCATGATGCCCAAAGCCAGAATACTCATGCGTTCCAATGCACCACCGGAAAACATGTTAAACAGACCCAAGATAGTGCCCTGATTCTGGTTAAATAGAGACGACAAGCGCTCTGGATCCAGACCAGGAACAGGGATGTGCGTACCGATACGGTAAACAATGATTGCCAGAAAAAGAAAACGCAGACGAGCCCAAAGCTCGCCCAACCCTTTCTTATTCATATTTGGCATTTTGCCCGGAGTTGCCATTGGCTTCTCTCTTATTCTTCGACTTTGCCACCGGCTGCTTCGATCGCTGCTTTCGCACCTTTCGTAACTGCCAGACCTTTTATAGTTACCGCTTTAGTCAATTCACCCGATAGGAAAATCTTTGCACGCTTCATATTATTGCCAACAACGTCGGCTTGTTTCAGCGTTTCAAGATCTACCACATCACCTTCTACAAGGTTCAGCTCAGATAAACGAACTTCAGCCGACACACGACCAATACGGGAAGTAAAACCGTACTTAGGCAGGCGCTTCTGCAGTGGCATTTGACCACCTTCGAAACCTGGAACCGTGTGACCGCCAGAGCGAGACTTTTGACCCTTATGACCGCGACCACAGGTTTTACCGGTGCCGCTACCAATACCACGGCCAACACGCTTTTTACTGTGAGTACGGCTTGGGCTTAGAGTATTAAGACGCATCTTACTCTCCCTCAACCTTAAGCAAATAGTTTACTTTGTTGATCATGCCGCGAACCGAAGGAGTATCTTCAACTTCAACAGTATGACCGATGCGACGCAGGCCTAAACCGGCAATGCATCCTTTGTGAGCTGGTAAGCGCTTTGCAGTACTTTTAACCAGTGTCACTTTTACAGTTTTCTTAGCCATGGTAAATCACCATCCTAAATAGAGGTGCGCCCGCTACAGGCGCCACCTCGACTAGTTCAGAATATCTTCAACGCTTTTACCGCGCTTAGCCGCAACAGACTCAGGAGAAGACATCTTCTTCAGAGCTGAGAAAGTAGCACGTACGACGTTTACCGGATTGGTAGAGCCGTAGCACTTAGCCAGAACGTTCTGAACACCAGCAATTTCCAGCACAGCACGCATAGCGCCACCAGCAATTACACCAGTACCTTGAGATGCAGGCTGCATGTATACCTTAGAGGCGCCGTGAGCACCTTTAATAGCATACTGGATGGTATCGCCGTTCAGATCCACTTGAATCATGTTACGACGAGCCGCTTCCATTGCTTTCTGGATGGCAATAGGCACTTCACGCGCCTTACCACGACCGAAGCCGACCTTGCCATTACCATCACCAACAACAGTCAGCGCGGTAAAGCCGAAGATACGACCACCTTTAACAGTCTTTGCTACACGGTTTACCCCTACCAGTTTTTCCTGGAGGCCGTCCGAGTTAGCGTCGTCTTTCTTGTTGTAAGCCATAACTCAACCTTTAGAATTTCAGACCGGCTTCACGCGCGGCGTCAGCTAATGCTTTAACACGACCGTGGTACTTGTAGCCACCGCGATCAAAAGCGACAGTTTCAACACCGGCCGCTTTTGCACGCTCGGCAATCAAGGCGCCAACAGCAGTAGCTGCATCGGCATTACCTGTTTTACCCGCGCGCAAAGCCTTGTCCAAAGTTGAGGCAGAAGCCAGAACTTTGGCGCCATCAGCAGCTATGATTTGCGCATAGATGTGACGAGGTGTGCGGTGGATGCTTAAACGAACAGCACCCAACTGGCGGATCTTGGCACGAGCACGACGCGCACGACGTAAACGAGATTGGTTTTTAACGCTCATAACCTAGCCCTACTTCTTCTTAGCTTCTTTACGACGTACAACTTCGTCGGAGTAGCGTACACCTTTGCCTTTATAAGGCTCAGGCTCGCGGAAAGCTCTTATTTCCGCAGCTACTCGACCGAGCAGCTGTTTATCAGCGCTCTTGAGTACGATCTCGGTCTGACTTGGGCTCTCAGCTTTTACACCTTCCGGTAAGGCGTAATCAACAGGGTGAGAAAAACCCAGAGTCAGGTTTACAGACTTTCCCGCAACTTTAGCACGGTAACCAACGCCATTCAGTACAAGCTTCTTTTCGAAGCCAGCTGTAACGCCGATTACCATGTTATTGACCAAGGCACGTACTGTGCCGGCCTGTGCGCGATCCTGCTTGGCATTACTCGCGGAGATGAAAGTCAGAACGTTACCGTCCTGCTTAACTTCAACTGCGCGATTAATTGTGTGTGCCAATGTACCTTTGCTGCCTTTAACAGAAATGTCTTGACCACTAAGAGTGACCTCAACACCAGCAGGTACTTCAACCGGACTTTTTGCAACTCGTGACATATCGATATCCCGATTATACTTTTTTCTTTAAAAAACGGTGCAGAGAACTTCACCACCCACGCCAGCGGCGCGAGCAGAGCGGTCGGTCATAACACCTTTACTGGTGGAAACGATAGCGACACCAAGGCCGCCACGTACCGATGGAATACCATCTTTACCAGTGTAATTACGCAGGCCTGGTCGGCTGATGCGGTCGATCTCGGCAATTACTGCCTTGCCTTCGAAGTACTTCAGCTCGATAGTCAACTCTGGCTTAACACCTTCGCTAACATCAAAAGAAGAAACATAACCTTCGGCGACGAGCACTTGCGCAACACTAACTTTCAGCGTGGAAGAAGGCATTTTAACATTAACCTTGTTCACTTGCTGAGCGTTGCGAATGCGAGTCAGCATATCTGACAACGGATCTTGCATAGTCATAATACAGCTCCTAAAAATTTACTGCTGTGATTACCAGCTAGCCTTAACCAGACCGGGAACATCACCACGCATCGCCGCTTCACGCAGCTTGTTACGGCACAGACCGAACTTACGGTAAACACCGTGAGGACGACCAGTGATGCGACAGCGACGACGTTGGCGAGAAGGACTCGCGTCACGTGGCATCTTCTGCAGCTTTACCTGAGCATCCCAGACGTCTTCTTCAGAAGACTCCTGGTTGGCGATGACAGCTTTCAACTCAGCACGCTGAACGGCAAATTTTGCCACGATACTGGTGCGCTTAACATCGCGCGCAATCATAGATTTCTTAGCCATGATATAACCCTTAAACTTTGAACGGGAAGTTGAACGCTTTTAACAGCGCGCGGCCTTCGTCGTCATTGCGTGCAGTTGTGGTAATGCAAATATCCATACCGCGGAGCTTGTCGATTTGATCGTAATCAATCTCCGGGAAAATAATCTGCTCGGTAACACCCATAGAGAAGTTACCGCGTCCATCGAACTGCTTAGGGCTGATACCGCGAAAGTCGCGAATACGAGGAATGGCAATAGACACCAAACGCTCGAGGAACTCATACATACGCTCAGAGCGCAGAGTTACCTTACAGCCAATAGGCCATTCTTCACGAACCTTAAAACCAGCAATAGATTTGCGCGCAAGAGTGACAACAACCTTCTGACCAGAGATTTTCTCCAGGTCAGAAACGGCGTGTTCTAACACCTTTTTGTCACCAATTGCCTCACCAACACCCATATTCAGGGTGATCTTGGTGATACGCGGTATCATCATTGGGTTGCTCAGCTTCAGCTCTTCTTTCAGCTTTGGCGCCAGCTCGTTCTTATATACTTCTTTTAGTTTAGCCATCGTCTTATGCCTCCACAGCTTCGCCGGAAGACTTAAAGACGCGAATCTTTTTGCCATCTTCCAGGAGCTTGAAACCAACACGGTCAGCTTCACCAGTTGCAGCATTAAAAATCGCTACATTGGAAACCTGAATTGGGGCTTCTTTTTCAATAATACCACCAGCTACACCCGCTTGCGGGTTTGGCTTTTGGTGTTTCTTGACCATGTGAATACCGGCGACAAGCAAACGATTATCAGGCAGTACTTTAACTACCTTACCGCGCTTACCTTTGTCACGACCGGCGACAACTATCACTTCGTCATCACGTTTGATCTTAAGCATTTGGTTATCCTCACTCCGTCCTTAAAGGACTTCAGGTGCCAGAGAAATGATCTTCATGAATTTCTCACCACGGAGTTCACGAGTAACCGGGCCAAAAATACGAGTGCCCATTGGTGCGTCCTGAGCGTTCAGTATCACCGCGGCATTGTCGTCGAACTTGATCAAAGACCCGTCCGAACGGCGAATACCTTTCCTGGTGCGAACTACTACCGCGTTTACCACTTGGCCTTTTTTGACCTTACCACGAGGAATTGCTTCCTTTACGGTAACCTTGATGATGTCGCCGACCGAGGCATAGCGACGGTGTGAACCGCCTAATACCTTGATACACATAACGCGGCGAGCACCGCTGTTATCAGCTACATCCAAGTAAGATTGTGTTTGAATCATTGTTCGTCTCCGAAACTCTTATATAGCGCCAGAGGAAATCTTAGATTTCTGTAGCGCGTTCAACGATTGTATCTACAGCCCAAGACTTCGTCTTAGACAGAGGGCGAGTTTCGGCGATAGTAACTTCATCACCGATCTTGCACTCATTCTTCTCGTCATGCGCTTTGAGCTTTGACGATTTAGTGACATATTTGCCATAAATCGGGTGCTTAACACGACGCTCAATCAGAACAACGATGGTTTTATCCATCTTGTCACTGACAACTTTACCCTGCAGGGTACGAGCAACATTTTCTGCTTGTGTCATGTTAAATACCTGCCTTTGCTCTAAGCGTTGTTTTGATGCGAGCAATATCGCGACGAGTTTGCTTCAACAAGTGAGTCTGGTTCAACTGACCAGTAGACGCTTGCATGCGAAGCTTAAACTGCGATTCCAACTGAGAGATCAACTCTTGGTTCAGCTCTTCAACGGATTTTTCGCGGAGTTCTGAAGCATTCATCACATCACCGAACGTTTAACGAAAGTTGTACTTATTGGCAGTTTTGCAGCGGCAAGTGCGAAAGCTTCGCGTGCGAGTTCTTCGCTCACGCCTTCGATCTCATAGAGAACCTTGCCAGGCTGAACCTGTGCCACCCAGTATTCCACATTACCCTTACCTTTACCCTGACGAACCTCGAGAGGCTTCTGGGTAATTGGCTTGTCTGGGAACACTCGAATCCAGATTTTACCACCACGCTTAATGTGACGGGTCATCGCACGACGCGCCGCCTCAATTTGGCGAGCAGTAATGCGACCGCGACCGCTAGCTTTCAGGGCGAATTCGCCGAAGCTAACGGTGGAACCGCGATGTGCAAGACCGCGATTGCGGCCCTTCATCATCTTGCGGAACTTTGTACGCTTTGGTTGTAGCATAATGCGTACTCCCTCTACTTAGACTTTGAAGCTTTCTTTTTAGGTGCTGGTTCGGCTGCAACAACATCGCCGATCACTTCACCCTTAAAGATCCAAACCTTAACGCCGATGATGCCATAGGTAGTATGAGCTTCAAACGGAGCGTAATCGATATCTGCACGTAGAGTATGCAAAGGCACACGACCTTCGCGATACCACTCAGTACGAGCGATTTCAGCACCGTTTACACGACCACTTACTTGAACCTTGATACCTTCAGCACCCTGACGCATCGCGTTTTGAACAACGCGCTTCATGGCACGACGGAACATCACACGACGCTCCAGCTGGCTGGCGATGTTCTGCGCAACCAAAGCCGCATCCAAATCAGGCTTGCGAATTTCTTCGATGTTAATGTGAACAGGAACGCCCATCTGCTTTGTCAGCTCTGCGCGCAACTTATCAACATCTTCACCTTTTTTACCAATCACAATACCTGGACGGCCAGTGTGAATGGTGACACGTGCTGTGTTAGCGGGGCGTTCAATTTCAACGCGGCTAACAGAGGCGTGTGCCAATTTCTTCTGAATGTACGCTCGTACCTTCAGATCGGCATTTAGATTGTCTGCGTACTTATCGCTGCCAGCATACCAAGTTGAGGTGTGCTTTTTAACGATGCCCAGACGTATGCCCGTTGGATGTACTTTCTGACCCATAACGTCGTCTCTACTGGTCGGCTACTTTAACAGTGATGTGACAGCTGCGTTTAAGGATGCGATCTGCGCGACCCTTAGCACGTGGACTGATGCGTTTCAGCGTCATTCCGGCATCTACAAAAATAGTAGACACTTTAAGCTCATCGACATCAGCACCGTCATTGTGCTCGGCGTTTGCAATTGCAGACTCCAGCACTTTCTTGATGATAACGGCACCCTTTTTATTACTGAAAGCCAGAATATCTAGAGCTTCTTCAACGCCTTTTCCGCGAATCTGATCTGCTACTAGACGCGCCTTCTGGGGAGACAGTTGAGCACCGCGTAATTTTGCTTGCACTTCCATTGTCATAACCTCGTTTAGCGCTTGGCTTTCTTATCTGCTACGTGACCGCGGTAAGTGCGGGTAACAGCAAATTCACCTAGCTTGTGGCCAACCATTTCTTCGTTGACTACAACTGGTACATGTTGACGTCCATTATGGACAGCAATCGTTAGACCAACCATTTCAGGCATGATCATTGAGCGACGCGACCAAGTCTTAATTGGACGACGATCATTTTTTTCGATCGCAGATTCAATCTTCTTAATCAAGTGAAGATCGATAAAAGGACCTTTTTTCAGTGAACGTGACACTGTTGCTTCCTCATTTTGGCTGTTGAGCCGTGCGGTTAATTACTTCTTACCGCGACGACGAACAATCATCTTATCGGTGCGCTTATTGCTACGAGTCTTATAACCCTTAGCCGGAGTACCCCAAGGTGAAACCGGATGACGGCCACCAGAAGTACGACCTTCACCACCACCATGTGGGTGATCAACAGGGTTCATGGCAACACCACGAACTGTTGGACGCACACCGCGCCAGCGCGAAGCACCAGCTTTACCCAGCTGACGTAAGCTGTGCTCGCTATTGGATACCTCACCAAGTGTCGCACGACACTCAACCAGGAATTTACGCATTTCACCACTGCGCAAGCGCAGAGTAGCGTACTTACCTTCACGAGCAATAAGCTGCGCAGAGGTACCTGCTGAGCGAGCCACTTGAGCACCTTTACCAGGCTTCAATTCGATGCAGTGAATAACACTACCGACTGGCACATTGCGCAGCGGAAGAGTGTTACCAACTTTGATCGCTGCAGCAGCGCCAGATTCGATGCTGTCGCCAGCACTCAAACCCTTAGGGGCGATAATGTAACGACGCTCACCGTCGGCATAACAAACCAAAGCGATATTAGCGCTGCGGTTCGGATCGTACTCCAAACGCTCAACCTTTGCAGGAATTGCATCTTTGTTACGAACAAAATCAATTACACGATAATGCTGCTTATGACCGCCGCCAATGTGGCGAACAGTAATACGACCGTTGTTGTTACGACCGCCGCTCTTCGACTGCTTTTCTAGCAGCGGAGCGTAAGGAGCACCCTTGTGCAAATCCGGAGTTACGACACTAACTACGTGACGACGACCCGGAGATGTAGGTTTACGTTTTAATATAGCCATGATACCAGTCCCCTTACTCAGCTACCGCAAAGTCAATGTCTTGACCTTCGGCGAGTTGAACGTAGGCTTTTTTCCAGTCGCTGCGCTTACCAAGGCCAGTTTTAGTGCGCTTGGTTTTACCCTTTACATTGAGGGTATTAACTTCTTTGACGGTTACGTCAAACAAGCTTTCAACAGCGGTTTTAATTTCCAGCTTATTGGCATCGCCAAGAACCTTGAAAACAACCTGGTTAGCCACTTCGCCCGCAAATGCTGATTTCTCAGAAATTACCGGACCGAGTAACACTTTTAAAAGACGTTCGCGGTTCATACTAGAGACTCCTCGATTTTCTTCAGAGCAGACACAGTAATCACGATCTTGTCGAAGCCAACTAGGCTGACAGGATCGACGCCCTGAACATCGCGAACTTCAACCTTGTACAGGTTGCGCGAAGCCAGATACAAATTCTGATTTACTTCTTCAGAGATGATCAGCGCTTGAGTCAGATCAAACTGAGCCAGCTTCTGAACCAGAGACTTAGTCTTTGGTGCGTCCAGCTCGAAAGACTCAACAACCATCAGACGCTCGCTACGAACCAGCTCTGACAGGATGCAACGCATTGCTGCGCGGTACATCTTTTTGTTCAGTTTTACAGAGAAATCGCGAGGCTTGGCAGCAAAAGTCTGACCACCACTGCGCCACAAAGGACTGCGAATAGTACCGGCACGTGCACGACCCGTACCTTTTTGATTCCAAGGCTTAGCGCCACCGCCGGATACTTCCGAACGAGTCTTCTGAGCTTTGGTGCCCTGACGTGCGCCAGCCAAGTAAGAAACTACGGCTTGGTGAACCAGGTCTTGATTGAACTCTTTGCCAAATGCAACTTCAGATACAGCAACTGTACCTTTGGCGCCTTCTGGGCTAGTAATACTAAGTTCCATGATGTGTCTCCCGATTAACCGTTGCTGCGAACTTTAACGGCTGGACGGACGAGTATCTCGCCACCTGGAGCGCCTGGAATAGCACCCTTAACCAACAGTAAATTGCGCTCAGCATCAACACGAATCACTTCTAGATTCTGAACAGTAGAACGCTCAGCACCCATGTGACCGGACATTTTCTTGCCCTTGAAGACGCGACCTGGAGTCTGACATTGACCGATAGAACCAGGGGCACGGTGAGATATAGAGTTACCGTGAGTGGCGTCTTGCATTGCAAAGTTCCAACGCTTAATCACACCAGCAAAACCTTTACCCTTTGATTGACCAGTCACGTCTACTTTCTGCCCGACTTCAAAAGTCTCAACAGTAATAGCGCCACCAACTTCAAAAGACTCTTCAGAATCATTGCGCAATTCCCACAGACCGGATCCGGCTTCTGTATTGGCTTTTGCGAAGTGACCTGCAGCAGGCTTGGTAACACGGGAAGCACGACGAGTACCAATAGTTACCTGCACAGCAGAATAACCGTCAGTTTCGACGCTTTTGACCTGAGTGATGCGGTTAGGATCAACCTCAATCACGGATACAGGAATAGATACACCGTCTTCGGTGAATATACGAGTCATGCCGCTTTTGCGGCCGACGATACCAATCGTCATTTCAATAACCTCTCTAGTGTACGGGGCTTTTACCCGCTATGGCCGCCCATCTCAGAGCGTTACACAATACCCAGACTGAACAAAATTGCTCAGCCCGAACAAACCTTTTTGTTATTAACCGAGACTAATCTGAACCTCAACACCTGCAGCTAAATCTAGCTTCATCAGTGCGTCAACAGTCTTTTCAGTAGGCTCAACAATATCAAGCAAGCGCTTGTGTGTGCGAATTTCATACTGGTCACGCGCGTCTTTGTTGACGTGCGGAGATACCAGAATGGTAAAACGCTCTTTACGAGTTGGCAGCGGAATCGGGCCACAAACTTGGGCGCCGGTACGTTTAGCGGTTTCGACGATTTCCTGAGTGGATGCGTCAATAAGCTTGTGATCGAAAGCCTTCAGGCGAATTCGAATACGTTGATTCTGCATTATTCCTAACTCCAACAGTGTTTAAAGAACTCCGCCTTTGCTCAGGGCTCAATTTGAACCCAGAAAAACGGAAGCGGAATAATAAAGAACTCGGTCGCAACTGTCAACTTCTGCTCATTAAACAAACATTAAGCACAAATACACCCAGCCACACCCAACAACACCCCAACTCTTAATCAACAAGCCGAGCTTGTTGATTAAGTACCCAGACCCACTCACCTTAGGCAAACAAACAACAAAACATCGATTCACGTCACCTCAAGATAACCATCCGACCCTGCTAAAGTCGCGAAGCGCAGAAGCAAAGGCTCACGCGTACATCGCATAAGCAACAGGATCAGAAACCATCCTTTTCGGATACAAAAAAGCCGCACCCTCAATTGAGGATGCGGCTTTTGAGGCAAAGCAAAATCAACTTAGTCGATAATTTTTGCTACAACACCGGCACCAACAGTTCGGCCACCTTCACGAATTGCGAAACGAAGACCCTCTTCCATTGCGATTGGATTAATAAGAGTCACAGACATCTGCACATTATCACCCGGCATTACCATCTCAACACCCTCAGGTAACTCACAAGCGCCTGTGATGTCAGTGGTACGGAAGTAAAACTGTGGACGATAGCCTTTAAAGAATGGCGTATGACGACCACCTTCATCTTTCGACAACACGTAAACTTCGCCCTCAAACTTAGTGTGCGGCGTAATTGAGCCTTTGTGAGCCAACACCTGACCACGCTCAACTTCATCACGCTTAGTACCGCGAAGAAGAACACCAACATTCTCACCAGCGCGACCTTCATCGAGAATCTTACGAAACATCTCCACACCAGTAACGGTGGTAACGATGGTTTCTTTTATACCAATGATTTCTACTTCATCGCCAGTATTAACGATTCCGCGCTCAACACGGCCAGTAACAACAGTACCACGCCCCTGAATAGAGAAAACATCTTCGATAGGCAGAATAAAAGCACCGTCGATAGCGCGCTCCGGCTCAGGAATATACGAATCGAGCGTCTCAACTAACGCCTTAACAGCAGTAGTACCTAAACCATTCTCATCTTCGCCGTTCAATGCCATCAGGGCAGAACCAGCGATAATAGGAGTGTCGTCACCCGGGAACTCGTAAGCTTCAAGCAACTCGCGCAACTCCATCTCTACCAACTCAACCATCTCTTCATATTCTTCAGTACCGAAACCGCCGCAATCTTCAGCAAGCAAATCAGCCTTATTCAAGAACACAACGATGTAAGGAACACCTACCTGACGAGACAAAAGGATGTGCTCGCGCGTCTGAGGCATAGGGCCATCAGTTGCACCACAAACCAAGATAGCACCATCCATTTGGGCAGCACCAGTGATCATATTCTTAACGTAGTCAGCGTGACCTGGACAGTCCACGTGAGCATAGTGACGGTTTGGTGAATCGTACTCAACATGTGAAGTAGAGATAGTGATACCGCGCTCGCGCTCTTCTGGAGCATTATCAATACCATCAAAGGCAACAAACTCACCACCCCAGACCTCTGCACATACGCGAGTAAGAGCAGCAGTCAGGGTAGTTTTACCATGATCGACGTGACCGATAGTACCAACGTTCACATGCGGTTTTGTCCGTTCAAATGCTTCTTTAGCCATTGCTAATTACCTTCTTTATAAATTTACCGACAGACAAACCCGCCGACACATAGTGAAAAATAGTACGGAAACGCGTGCTTAATAGCCGCGAGTTTTTGCAATAATCTCATCGGAGACACGAGCTGGCGCCGCGGTATACTGACTGAATTCCATGGCATAAGTGGCGCGGCCCTGAGTCGCAGAGCGCAGCGCTGTAGAATACCCGAACATCTCCGCTAAAGGCACCTCCGCCGTAACAACCTTACCTGCCGGACCATCATCCATACCCTGAATCTGGCCACGACGACGATTGAGATCGCCAACTACGTCGCCCATGTTAGCCTCAGGCGTCACCACCTCAACCTTCATTACCGGCTCCAACAAGCTGGCACCACCCTCAACAGCCAGCTTTTTAACTGCCATTGAGGCAGCTATTTTAAAGGCCACCTCAGACGAATCGGTCTCATGAAAGGAGCCACCTACAAGCGTTGCCTTTAACCCAAGCATTGGATAACCCACCAACACACCATTCTTCATCTGGCTTTCAATACCCTCGCGAATAGCCGGAATAAACTCCTTGGGTATACTGCCGTTATCAATCTCGTTGACGAACGCCAAACCTTCAGCGGCAGCATCCTCGGCCGGCTCAAAATTAATACAAACATGAGCATACTGAGTGCGAGTAGGAGACTCGTGTTCAAACTTGGCTTCAAGCTTACACGGGGCACTGATTGCCTCACGATAAGTCACTTGCGGTTTACCAACATTAGCAGCAACCGAGAATTCGCGGCGCATGCGATCAACAATAATATCTAGATGCAGCTCACCCATACCGGAAATAATAATCTGGCCAGTGTCTTTATCAGTAAGCACACGAAATGAGGGATCTTCTTGCGCCAGTTTGGCGAGCGCGACATCCATCTTGTCTTGGTCAGCTACAGTACGAGGCTCAACAGCTACCGATATAACAGGCTCCGGAAACTCCAGACGCTCAAGCACAATACGATCATCCTGCGAACAAAGCGTATCACCGGTTGTCACATCTTTTAAGCCGATAGCCGCGGCAATATCGCCCGCGCGCACCTCACTAATTTCTTGACGGTCGTTAGCGTGCATTTGCACCATACGACCAATACGCTCACGCTTACCCTTTGCAGGGTTGAACACAACCTTGCCCGCCTCAAGCACACCGGAATAGCAGCGGAAAAATGTCAGAGTGCCAACAAAAGGATCAGTGGCTATTTTAAATGCCAAGGCAGAGAAAGGCACATCATCGGAGGCCTCACGGGTCACCACAACCTCACCATCCTCCGATGTACCCTCAACAGGCTTAACGTCGGTAGGTGCCGGAAGATACTCAATAACCGCATCCAATACCGCCTGCACACCCTTATTCTTAAAGGCAGAACCGCAGAAGACAGGGACTATGTCGGTGCTTAAAGTGAGCTGACGAATAGCACTCTTAATGTCATCTTCGCTGAGATCGCCCTCCTCCAAGTACTTATCCATCAACTCTTCAGAGGCTTCCGCCGCACTATCGAGCAAGTGTTCGCGCATATCCACGCACTGATCCATCATATCAGCGGGTATATCGCCGTACTCAAAGGTCATACCCTGGTCGGTATCAGACCAGTGAATGGCGCGCATCTTAATTAAGTCAACTACCCCTTCAAACTCATCCTCAGCACCAATAGCCAACTGCAAAGGCACAGCATTAGCACCAAGACGATGACGAAGCTGCTCAACCACCATCTCGAAGTCGGCCCCGATCCGATCCATCTTATTGACGAATACAAGCCTAGGCACTTGATATTTATTGGCCTGACGCCAGACAGTCTCAGTTTGCGGCTGCACACCGGAGGAACCGCACAACACCACCACAGCACCATCAAGAACGCGCAGCGAGCGCTCAACTTCAATGGTGAAATCAACATGCCCCGGGGTATCGATAATGTTGATACGATGCTGGTCAAACTGCTTTTGCATACCGGGCCAGAAGCAAGTAGTTGCCGCAGAAGTTATTGTAATCCCCCTTTCCTGCTCCTGCTCCATCCAATCCATGGTCGCACAGCCGTCGTGAACCTCACCGATCTTGTGTGACATGCCAGTATAAAAAAGCACGCGCTCGGTAGTGGTGGTTTTACCAGCATCAACGTGCGCGACAATACCGATATTACGGTAGCGATCGATTGGTGTTTTACGGGCCACTGAATTTCCCCAAATGTGAAATACATTAAATTGTTCAAATGCCACTCAGTGAAAATGGTATTTGAACAAGCCACTGCAGGCTTTTACGTTTAAGCCAGACAATAAAAAGGCAGCTTTTAGCTGCCTTTTTATTTAACTCACAACACTTCTGCAAACAGTAATTAGAAGCGAAAGTGAGAGAATGCCTTGTTGGCATCAGCCATGCGGTGAACGTCTTCACGCTTCTTAACCGCTGCACCCTTAGATTGGGCGGCATCGATCAATTCACCAGCAAGACGCTGTGGCATAGCTTTCTCGCCGCGGTTGCGGGAGTACTCTACCAACCAACGCATCGCCAGGGCGGTACGACGTGCAGGACGCACTTCAACAGGAACCTGGTACGTTGCACCACCAACACGGCGAGATTTAACTTCAACCATAGGTGCAATGTTAGCCAAAGCTTCGTCGAAAGTTTCCAACGGATCTTTGCCAGTTTTCTCTTGAACAATCTCCAAGGCACCGTAAACGATGCGCTCAGCTACTGATTTCTTACCACTGATCATGACCATGTTCATGAACTTGGCTAGAGCCAGATTGCCAAACTTAGGATCTGGCAATATTTCGCGCTTAGCGACAACTCTTCTTCTTGGCATTTTAATAGCCTCTCTTCAGGATTTCTAAGACGACGCTCTCGCATGCTGAGCTATCAACACGGACAGTAGCGGCTTAGCCTTACTCGATTCCCTAATTAAATAGTAACCGAAAACGTATGCATCATTAGTAAGTAAAGACTTACTTAGGACGCTTGGTGCCGTACTTAGAACGACCTTGCTTGCGATCACTCACGCCGGCAGTATCCAAAGAACCACGAACAGTGTGATAACGCACACCAGGTAGATCTTTAACACGACCACCGCGAATCAATACAACGCTGTGTTCTTGCAAGTTGTGACCTTCACCACCAATGTAAGAAGACACTTCAAAACCACTGGTCAGGCGCACACGGCAAACCTTACGCAGAGCCGAGTTAGGCTTCTTAGGGGTAGTAGTATAAACGCGGGTGCAAACACCACGACGCTGAGGACACGCCTGCAGAGCACGTACGTCGCTAGCAGCAACCTTACGTTTTCTAGGCTTACGAACCAATTGGTTGATCGTTGCCATGAAAATGACTCCACAATATCAAAATGACCTTCGTAACCGAAGGCGCGTTAATTAAGCTAGGATAACGATTTATACCGATATCCCGCCCACTGTAAAAGTGGGATGCGCATTTTATAGCCACATCACCACTTTCGTCAAGACTGAGGTGAAACATGGCAGAACCAATTATCACCTTAGCCTCAAATTAGTGCCCCATACAATGGGGCGTTAAGGTAGTAACTACCCTTAAGTACAGCTTATTTAAAGGAGAGGCGCTTCACCTCCCCCTCTAATAAGCTGCCTTAGCTGCCTTTTAGTGCGGCAGTCAATGCAGCTTCTACATCGGCCGCGCTAACACCCGTATCGGCGCGACTGGCAGCTAGCTCAACTTCACGCTTGCGCTTGCGCTCTTTGTGATAAGCCAAACCAGTACCTGCAGGGATCAAACGACCCACAACCACATTTTCCTTAAGGCCACGCAGAGTATCCTTCTTGCCGTGCACTGCAGCTTCGGTCAATACACGAGTGGTCTCTTGGAAAGAGGCCGCTGATATGAATGACTCTGTCGCCAAGGAGGCCTTGGTAATACCCAAAAGCTGACGCTCGTAAGTCGCTGGCTGCTTGCCTTCAGCACGCAGGCGTTCGTTCTCTTCTAGAACACGAACGTACTCAGCCTGCTCACCCTTAACAAAGCTGGAATCGCCCATGGACTTGATTTCAACTTTACGTAGCATTTGACGCACAATAGTCTCAATGTGCTTATCATTAATGCCAACGCCCTGCAGACGATACACTTCTTGAATCTCACTAGTGATGTAACGAGACAATGCCTCAACACCCTTCAGACGCAAAATATCGTGCGGATTACTTGGGCCGTCAGATACAATTTCACCCTTCTCGACTTTCTCACCTTCAAACACGGTCATTTGACGATGCTTGTGGATAAGAACTTCGTAATGCGTCGAACCGTCTTCACGTAACTGACCGTCGGTAGGAGTAATAACCAAGCGGCGTTTGCCTTTGGTTTCCTTACCGAAACTCACGGTACCAGAAATTTCCGCCAGTATAGACGACTCTTTTGGCTTGCGTGCTTCAAACAAGTCAGCAACGCGCGGCAGACCACCGGTGATGTCTCGAGTCTTGGAACTCTCCTGTGGAATTCGAGCAATAACGTCACCAACTCCAATATCAGAGCTATTTTCGATACTAACTATCGACTTAGCAGGCAACATGTAGTGCGCGGGAACCGAGGTGTTAGCTAAGCACAGTTCGTTACCTTCGTCGTCGACTAGGGTAATCGCCGGCTTAAGATCTTTACCTGCAGCTGGACGTTCGGCCGGATCAATGATTTCGATCGAACTCAAGCCCGTCAAGTCATCGGTCTGCTTACGAATAGACAGACCTTCTTCCATGCCAGAAAAGGCAATTCGACCCGCTACTTCAGTAACGATCGGGTGAGTGTGCGGATCCCATTTGGCGATAATTTGACCGCCTTGAACCTCATCACCATCATGAGCGGAAATTACAGCACCATAAGGCACCTTATAACGCTCGCGCTCTCGACCATTGTTATCGGCAATGGCCAACTCGCCAGAACGAGATACAGCGACCAAATGGCCATCGTTGTTAGTAACAACCTTGGCATTGTGCAAACGCACAGTACCGTCTTGCTTAATTTGTACACTGTCGACAGCCGTGGCACGAGAAGCCGCACCACCGATGTGGAAGGTACGCATGGTCAACTGAGTACCTGGCTCACCAATAGACTGAGCAGCGATAACACCCACCGCTTCACCTTCGCCTACACGATGTCCACGAGCCAGATCGCGACCGTAGCACATGGAGCAGATACCTGAGCGCGCATCGCAAGTAATCGGCGAGCGAACCAGAATCTCATCGATGCCCATCGCTTCAATACGTGTGATCCAAGCTTCATCGATAATAGTGCCGGCGGAAATAAATATCTCGTCAGAACCAGGACGCATAACATCACGAGCCATAACACGACCGAGAATACGATCACCTAATGATTCAATAACGTCGCCGCCCTCAATAACCGGCGTCATAGTCAGACCTTCGTCTGTACCACAATCAACGCTAGTAACAACCACATCCTGTGCCACATCAACTAAACGACGAGTCAAGTAACCAGAGTTAGCAGTCTTCAGAGCGGTATCCGCCAAACCTTTACGCGCACCGTGAGTCGAGATGAAGTACTGACCAACGTTCAGGCCTTCACGGAAGTTAGCGGTAATAGGCGTCTCAATAATAGACCCATCTGGCTTTGCCATGAGACCACGCATACCCGCCAACTGACGAATCTGCGCAGGACTACCACGAGCACCTGAGTCAGCGTACATGTATACCGAGTTAAACGAGGTTTGCTGCTCCTCTTCGCCATCGCGGTTAATAACGGTTTCAAAGCTGATACCGTCCATCATGGCCTTGGCGACTAGGTCGTTAGCGCGAGACCAGATATCGATTACCTTGTTGTACTTCTCACCAGCGGTAACCAGACCCGAGGCATACTGATTCTCGATCTCTTTTACTTCGGCTTCAGCGCGGGCAACCAGCTCTGCTTTCTCTTTTGGAATAGCAAAGTCGTTAACACCAATAGACGAACCTGACTGAGTCGAGAAGTCATAACCGGTGTACATCAACTGGTCGGCAAAAATGACCGTTGGCTTCAAACCGACAACACGGTAGCAGTAGTTGATGAGTGCTGATATGGCCTTTTTGACCATTGGCTTATTAACCATCTCGTACGGCATGCCGTCCGGGATAATATTCCACAACAATATACGACCGACAGTGGTGTCAATGATGCTGGTGGTACCAGTTTTCTCGTCATCTTCGCCGATTACATACTCGGTGATACGAACTTTAATGCGAGACTGCAGTTCAACTTGCTTAGAGTAGTAAGCACGGCTAACTTCGGCAACGTCGGCAAAAATCATGCCTTCGCCCTTACCGTTAACACGCTCACGAGTCATCCAGTAAAGGCCCAATACCACATCCTGTGAAGGCACGATAATTGGTTCGCCGTTAGCTGGGGACAGCACGTTGTTAGTAGACATCATCAGCGCACGCGCTTCCAACTGAGCTTCAATAGTCAGTGGAACGTGTACAGCCATTTGGTCGCCATCGAAGTCGGCGTTATAGGCCGCACATACGAGAGGATGCAACTGAATAGCCTTGCCTTCGATCAATACCGGCTCAAACGCCTGGATACCGAGACGGTGAAGCGTCGGTGCGCGGTTAAGCAATACTGGGTGTTCGCGAATCACGTCGTCGAGAATATCCCATACAACCGCTTCTTCGCGTTCAACCATCTTTTTAGCCGCTTTAATGGTGGTCGCAAGACCACGCAATTCAAGCTTACTAAAGATGAACGGCTTAAAGAGTTCAAGGGCCATCTTCTTTGGAAGACCACATTGATGTAAACGAAGTTTAGGCCCAACAGTAATTACCGAACGGCCTGAATAGTCGACTCGCTTACCAAGCAAGTTCTGACGGAAACGACCCTGCTTACCCTTGATCATGTCAGCCAAAGATTTCAGCGGACGTTTATTAGACCCTGTGATAGCGCGACCGCGACGACCGTTGTCCAGGAGCGCATCTACAGATTCCTGCAGCATCCGCTTTTCGTTACGGACAATAATATCGGGAGCGCTCAAGTCCAACAGACGCTTTAAGCGGTTGTTACGGTTGATCACGCGACGATAGAGGTCGTTCAGGTCAGAGGTCGCAAAGCGGCCGCCATCCAAAGGAACCAGTGGACGCAAATCAGGCGGTAGAATCGGCAGTGCTTCCATCACCATCCACTGCGGCTTATTGCCCGAGTGGAAGAAAGCTTCCAGCAGTTTCAGACGCTTAGAAAGCTTCTTAATTTTGGTTTCCGAATTAGTGTTCGGAATCTCTTCACGAATGTGAGCAATTTCAGGCTCGAGAGCGATATCCATCATCAATGCCTGAATCGCTTCGGCACCCATTTTGGCTTCGAACTCGTCGCCGAACTCTTCCATCGCTTCAAAATACTGCTCATCGTTGAGCAGCTGGTTGCGCTCGAGCGTGGTCATACCTGGATCGGTAACAACATATGACTCGAAGTAAAGTACACGCTCAATGTCGCGCAGAGTCATATCCAGCAGCAAACCTATGCGGCTTGGCAGTGATTTCAAGAACCATATGTGAGCGACAGGACTTGCCAGCTCAATGTGGCCCATACGATCGCGACGTACCTTAGATAATGTGACTTCAACACCACATTTCTCGCAAATGATACCGCGATGCTTCATACGCTTGTACTTACCGCACAAACATTCGTAATCTTTTACTGGGCCAAAAATTTTGGCACAGAACAGACCTTCGCGCTCAGGCTTAAAGGTACGGTAGTTGATCGTCTCTGGTTTTTTTACTTCACCAAACGACCAAGAACGGATCATTTCTGGAGAGGCTAAACCGATACGAATAGCGTCAAACTCTTCAGTTTGTCCCTGCGACTTCAGCAAATTAAGTAAGTCTTTCAAGACACTTCCTCCAATGGGCTAGTGTGTGTAGGGGCGCAATAGGCGCCCCTACGGCGCCGATAGTTGTTACGGTTAGCTTAGGTATCTTCTTCCAGTTCCATATTGATCGCCAGAGAGCGAATTTCTTTAACGAGAACGTTAAAGGATTCCGGCATACCTGGCTCCATACGGTGATCGCCGTCAACGATGTTTTTGTACATCTTGGTACGACCTGCAACATCATCCGACTTAACAGTAAGCATTTCCTGCAGCGTATAAGCCGCACCGTAAGCTTCCAGTGCCCACACTTCCATCTCACCGAAGCGCTGACCACCGAACTGAGCTTTACCACCAAGCGGCTGCTGAGTAACAAGGCTGTAAGAGCCGGTAGAACGAGCATGCATCTTGTCGTCGACCAAGTGGTTCAACTTCAACACATACATGTAGCCAACAGTGGTGTGGCGTTGAAATGCATCACCTGAACGGCCATCAAATAACTGAACCTGACCGGTATCAGACAAATCAGCCAACTTCAGCAAGTCTTTAATCTCGCTCTCTTTGGCTCCATCAAACGCTGGCGTACCCATTGGGACACCGCCTCGAAGGTTCATGGCCAAGTCAATGATCTCTTGATCGCTGAACGAGTCAAGATCTTCGCCTACACCGTTGCCGCCAATCTTGTTGTAGACCTCTCCCAAGAAGCCGCGAATTTCGACCACTTGCTTCTGCTGCTTGAGCATCGCGTCGATCTTATCACCAAGTCCACGCGCCGCCATGCCAAGGTGCATTTCAAGCACCTGACCAACGTTCATGCGCGACGGAACACCCAGCGGGTTCAGTACAATATCAACAGGCTCGCCATTGGCATCGAAAGGCATATCTTCTACCGGCATAATGATAGAGATAACACCCTTGTTACCGTGGCGACCAGCCATCTTGTCGCCGGGCTGTATGCGGCGTTTAATAGCTAAGTAAACCTTAACAATTTTTAGTACGCCGGGCGCCAAATCGTCCCCGGTCACTAACTTTGTCTTCTTGTCTTCAAAGCGCTCATCGAGGTCTTTACGACGCTCAATCAACTGTTCTTCAGCGCGATCTAACTGCTCATTCACAGCATCTTCTTCAACGCGTAACTTGAACCAGTTTTCTTTATCTAAATCGGCAAGTATTTCAGCGGTGAGTTTCTCACCCTTTTTAACTTCTTTACCACCGGTAACCTTAAGACCAATTAAGACACTCGACAGACGCTCAAAGGTGGCCGCTTCAACAATGCGGAACTCTTCGTTCAAATCTTTACGAATTTGATCCAACTGAATCGTCTCAATCTCTTTACTGCGATCGTCTTTTTCTAGACCATCGCGAGTAAATACTTGAACATCGATAACAGTACCCTTAGTAGAGGTACCAACGCGCAGGGAAGTATCCTTAACATCAGAGGCCTTCTCACCAAAGATGGCGCGTAGCAACTTCTCTTCTGGAGTTAGCTGAGTTTCGCCTTTTGGCGTTACCTTGCCGACCAAAATATCACCTGGACCAACTTCAGCGCCGATATAGACGATGCCGGATTCATCCAGTTTACTAAGAGCGCTTTCACCAACATTTGGTATATCGGAAGAAATTTCTTCGCTACCCAACTTAGTGTCACGAGCGATACAGGTCAGCTCTTGAATGTGAATCGAGGTGAAGCGATCCTCTTTTACAACACGCTCAGAAACCAAGATGGAATCTTCGAAGTTGTAACCATTCCATGGCATAAACGCGATGCGCATGTTTTGACCTAGCGCAAGTTCACCCAAGTCAACAGATGGACCGTCAGCAAGAATGTCACCACGAGCAACAACGTCGCCAATATTCACAATAGGACGTTGATTGATACAAGTGTTCTGGTTAGAACGGGTGTACTTAGTCAGGTTGTAGATATCTACACCCGCATCGCCCGCTTCAACTTCGGCATCGTGCGCCTTAACAACAACACGCGATGCATCTACACGCTCGATTACTCCACCACGTTTAGCGACCTGACAAACACCAGAATCCTGCGCTACATTGCGCTCCATGCCGGTACCTACTAGCGGCTTATCAGCGCGCAGAGTTGGTACAGCCTGACGCTGCATGTTCGAACCCATCAACGCTCGGTTAGCATCATCGTGCTCAAGGAATGGAATCAAAGACGCGGCAACCGATACCACCTGACGCGGAGACACGTCCATGTAGTGAATCTCATCGGCTGCTTTGAGGCAGAAATCACCTAGATGACGAACAGAAATCAACTCATCGACAAACTTGTTGTCGGCATCGAGTTCTGCAGAAGCCTGCGCGATAACATTCTCGGATTCATTAATCGCTGACAAATATTCAATTTCGTCAGTGGCAACACCGTCAATAACTTTGCGATACGGAGTTTCGAGGAATCCGTAGCTGTTGGTGCGAGCATAGGTTGCCAATGAGTTAATTAGACCAATGTTTGGCCCTTCAGGGGTCTCAATTGGGCACACACGACCGTAATGTGTCGGGTGCACATCTCGAACCTCAAAACCAGCGCGTTCACGAGTCAGTCCACCTGGCCCCAAGGCCGAAACACGACGCTTATGAGTCACTTCTGACAAAGGGTTGTTCTGGTCCATAAACTGAGACAGCTGTGATGAGCCGAAAAACTCTTTGACTGCAGCAGCAACTGGCTTGGCATTAATCATATCCTGAGGCATAAGGCCTTCGGATTCAGCCATAGAGAGACGCTCTTTAACCGCGCGCTCAACACGTACTAAACCTACGCGGAACTGGTTTTCAGCCATCTCGCCAACAGAACGAACACGTCGGTTACCGAGGTGATCGATATCATCGACAATGCCTTTACCGTTACGTATATCAAGCAAAGTCTTGAGTACGTCAACGATGTCTTCTTTGGACAAAGTACCTTCACCGAACTCTTCACCGCGGCCAAGACGACGATTGAACTTCATGCGACCAACGCCAGACAGGTCGTAGCGCTCTTGAGCAAAGAACAAATTCTTAAACAGCGCTTCGGCGGACTCTTTGGTCGGCGGCTCACCTGGACGCATCATACGGTAAATTTCTACCAATGCTTCGAGCTCAGTGCGTGTCGGATCAATGCGCAGCGTGTCGGATATGAAGGCACCGTGATCGAGATCATTGGTATATATGGTATCCAACTTCTCGACACCCGTAGCCAAAATCGCTTCCAACAACTCAGCAGTAATTTCGCTGTTGCATTCTGCCAATATCTCGCCGGTCTCTGGATTGACCAAATCGCGTGCTAGAGCTTTACCCAGTAAATATTCGCTAGGTACATTCAGGCTGTCGATACCGGCCTTTTCCAACTTGCGGATATGGCGGGCAGTAATTCGAGACCCCTCTTCGGCTATCACGGAGCCATCGGCATCAGTAATATCGAAAGTGGCTATATCACCACGAAGACGCGATGGCACCAAATCCATGCAGACATCACCGTCTTTAAGTTCAAAACTGGTGTTATCAAAGAACATCTCCAAAATCTGCTCAGAGCTATAACCTAGCGAGCGCAACAATATGGAGGCGGGTAGTTTACGGCGACGGTCGATACGGACATAAACCATATCTTTCGGGTCGAATTCGAAGTCCAACCATGAACCGCGGTAAGGAATCACGCGAGCCGAATAAAGCAACTTACCAGAGGAGTGTGTCTTGCCCTTATCGTGGTCGAAGAACACACCGGGAGAGCGATGTAACTGAGAAACAATTACACGCTCGGTACCATTAATAACAAAAGTACCATTGTCTGTCATGAGTGGAATTTCACCCATGTAGACTTCTTGTTCTTTAATGTCCTTGATAGTTTTATTTGACGATTCTTTATCGTAAATAATCAGGCGTACTTTTACGCGCAAGGGACAAGCGTAAGTGATACCACGCAGCATACACTCGTTCACATCGAACGCAGGTTTACCGAGTTGATAACTCACATATTCTAAAGCAGCATTGCCAGAGTAGCTGACAATTGGAAATACCGATTTAAAAGCAGCGTGCAGACCATAGTCTTCACGGCTTCCCACGACCTTATCGGTCTGGGTAAATTTTCTATAGGAATCCAGTTGGATCGCTAATAGGTAAGGAACATCCATGACATGTGGCAATTTGCCAAAGTCCTTACGGATTCGTTTTTTCTCAGTATATGAGTAAGCCATCAGTATTCCCCAGCTTGTTCACGGACAAGGCTTTTAGCCTTAGAAAGCGCGGGTGGCGCTTTTATATTTACCGTACAGGTACTAGTTGGGCGTCTTCCTTTTGTCGCTAGCGCAACAAGAGCACACCACTACAATCTTTATGCGTTGATTGCAAACGTAAAAAGGCCGGCGGGAATTACCCCACCAGCCTCGCGCCTCATACTAGTATGAGGCAGCAGTCGCACGCGAGTGAATTACTTCAGCTCTACGATAGCGCCAGCTTCTTCCAGCTTAGCTTTTGCTTCTTCGGCATCAGCCTTAGACGCGCCTTCCTTAACTGGAGCTGGAGCTCCATCAACGATGCCCTTAGCTTCTTTCAGGCCTAGACCTGTAATTGCACGAACCGCCTTAATTACGTTAACTTTCTTGTCGCCAACAGCGCTCAAGATAACGTCAAATTCGGTTTGCTCTTCAGCTGCAGCGTCGCCGCCAGCAGCAGGTCCAGCAGCAGCAACAGCAGCTGTTACGCCGAACTTCTCTTCCATTGCTTCGATCAGTTCAACAACATCTTTAACAGACATTTCGGCAACAGCATTGATAATATCGTCTTTAGATAGAGACATGAGTCAATTCCTAACTATAGGAGCACTTATTAATACAGCCATATGACGGCATCAGGCTCAATAAAATTTTTATAAAAAACATCGCTTTTTTCCAACCGGAAAATTACGCCGCTTCTTGTTCTTCTTTCTGATCGCGAACGGCCGCAATAGTGCGAACCAGCTTGCCTGCAGAAGCTTCTTTCATCACTGCCATTAGCTTGGCGATTGCTTCGTCGTATGTTGGCAGTGATGCCAGCATAACGATATCAACCACTTCACCTTCAAAGGCGGCTGCTTTCAGCTCAAACTTATCATTACCCTTAGCGAAATCATTTAAGATTCGCGCACCAGCACCTGGATGCTCGGTAGAAAATGCAATGATAGATGGGCCTACAAGAGTATCGTTCAGACACTCATAGTCAGAGCCTTCAATAGCGCGACGGGCAAGTGTGTTACGAACGACTTTTAACCAAACGCCGTTCTCACGTGCCTCTTTGCGAAGAGCTGTCATATCTGAAACTGTTACACCGCGTGAATCGGCAACAACAGCAGATAGAGCACTCTTAGCAGCTTCTTGGACTTCAGCAACGATCGCTTTTTTGTCTTCGAGCCCTAATGCCACGAGTTTTCTCCTAGATTTAATTAACCCAAAAGGGTTAATCATCATTAGCTTAAGTATTTACACTTAAGCGTTTCGGTGACAAATCCAGCTCAATAATCTGAGTTGGGTACACCATCTGCGCAGGCCGGTCGTTAAACCTATTAAGCTCATCAGTTAACACTTTAGAGCACCTGCGGTCTTTGACAGCCCAGCCTATAAATAGACTGAACCCCAAAGTATGTTATCAAACGACTGAAATTAAACTTCCAGAGACGCCTGATCGATAACTAAGCCCGGGCCCATAGTCGTACTCAGAGAAATCTTCTTTAAGAAGACACCCTTAGCAGAGGCCGGCTTAGCTTTCTGTAGATCTATTAGCAATGCTTCTAAGTTGCCTTTGATCGCTGCTGCGTCAAAAGAAACTTTACCGATACCACCGTGGATGATGCCGCCTTTCTCTGCACGATAACGAACCTGACCTGCTTTTGCGTTTTTAACCGCAGTAGCAACATCCGGAGTCACGGTACCCGTCTTAGGGTTTGGCATTAGGCCGCGCGGGCCAAGAATTGTACCCAACTGACCTACAACGCGCATCGCGTCTGGACTTGCGATAACAACGTCAAAATTCAAATTGCCAGCCTTAACTTCAGCTGCCAACTCATCCATACCAACAACATCGGCACCCGCAGCAGTAGCGGCTTCGGCGTTAGCGCCTTGGGTAAACACGGCAACACGAACTTCTTTACCACTGCCGTGTGGCAACGTAGTCGCACCGCGAACAGACTGATCGGATTTACGTGGATCAATACCCAAGTTCACAGTGACATCAACTGTCTCGGCAAACTTAACGGTAGAAACCTCTTTCAGCAAAGCAACAGCAGCCTCAATAGAGTAATGCTTGCCAACTTCAACTTTCTCAGCGATCAACTTAGCGCGCTTAGTCAATTTAGCCATGTTATATACCCTCCACGTTCAGGCCCATTGAACGGGCAGAGCCGGCAATGGTGCGTACCGCTGCATCGATATCAGCAGCAGATAAATCAGCTTGCTTAACAGCAACTATTTCTTCCAGCTGTGCACGAGTAACCGTACCAACTTTATCGGTGTTAGGACGACCGGAACCGCTCTTAATACCAGCGGCCTTTTTAAGCAGGTATGATGCAGGTGGAGTCTTAGTTTCAAACGTGAAACTGCGATCGCTGTAAACACTGATCACTACAGGAACCGGCGCACCGGCCTCAAGACTCTGAGTCTGGGCATTGAACGCCTTACAGAATTCCATAATATTCACACCATGTTGACCCAACGCTGGACCAACTGGAGGACTTGGATTTGCCTTACCCGCTGCAACCTGCAGCTTAATGTAAGCTTCTACTTTCTTAGCCATACTTAACTCCTAATGATAGGGTATTAGCGCCTCAAAGAATGCTGAACACACTCTTATCGCAGGCTCCCCTAAGTCTAAAAACACTTACTACATTTTCTATACGCAAAAACCCTCCCTCACCACGAGGCGAGAGAGGGCATAAAGCAATAATTCTAGATCAGGCTTTTTCTACCTGACCAAAGTCCAATTCTACTGGAGTTGAACGACCAAAAATTAAAACAGCCACTCGTAGACGACTTTTTTCGTAGTTAACTTCTTCAACATTACCGTTAAAGTCGTTAAAGGGCCCGTCTATAACGCGCACCATCTCGCCTGGCTCAAACAAAGTTTTAGGCTTAGGCTTCTCAATAGACTCATCCACGCGCTGCAAAATAGCTTCAGCTTCTTTTTCGGTAATTGGAGCAGGCTGATCGCCCTTGCCACCAATAAAACCTAACACACGAGGAGTATCTTTAACTAGATGCCAACTGTCGTCTGTCAGCTCCATTTGAACCAAAACATAACCCGGAAAAAACTTTCGCTCACTTCTTCGCTTTTGACCGCCACGCATTTCGACCACTTCTTCGGTCGGGACCAACACATCACCAAAGATGTCCTGCATATCGTGTCGTTCAATACGCTCCAATAGAGCAGCGGAAACTTTCTTCTCATAGCCCGAATAGGCGTGTACAACATACCAGCGCATGGCCATGACAGTTTCCTTAACCAAGAATTAGAGAGGCTATCCAGCCAAGAAAAGTATCTAACGCCCAAAGAACAATCGCCATAAATAAAACCACAGCAAGAATAATTAAGGTTGTTTGATTAGTTTCTTGACGCGAAGGCCAAACGACCTTGCGAACTTCGACTGTTGCCTCCCGCACCAAAGCAGAAAAAGCTGAACCTTTAGCGGTTTTAGCTGCAACAAAAAAAGCAAGAGCGCCACCCAAAAGCAACGCAATCACACGATACAACAGCGCAATATCACGCTGTGGATCGGAGTAATAAGAGTTAGCAAAAACACCTAAAGCAATGACAGCTACGACAAACGTCCATTTCAAGCTATCAAAACGAAACTCTTCAACTTCCGCTTTGCTTGTCATGATATTTCCTTTAACACTTACACTATAAATATGGCAGGCCAGGGGGGACTCGAACCCGCAACTTTCGGTTTTGGAGACCGACGCTCTACCAATTGAACTACTGGCCTAAATTTTCTAACGGGGCTACTAAGCCCCGCTAAAGTTATCGATTACTCGATAATTTTTGCTACAACACCGGCACCAACAGTACGGCCACCTTCGCGAATTGCGAAGCGTAGACCCTCTTCCATTGCGATCGGGTTGATAAGTGTAACAGACATCTGTACGTTATCACCCGGCATTACCATCTCAACACCCTCTGGCAACTCACAAGCGCCTGTGATATCAGTGGTACGGAAGTAGAACTGTGGACGATAGCCTTTAAAGAATGGCGTATGACGACCACCTTCATCTTTCG
>CAJWZU010000009.1 GCA_913050115.1 uncultured Cellvibrionales bacterium | reverse complement strand
ATATCCACAGCTAGCAGTAAGTCACGACCGGTGGTCGGTAAGCTGACAGGCTCACCGACCCACTTGGGACCGCTGCTAGCCAGTAGTAACAAACCCCAAAAACTGATGAGCGCTAGCGTTTTTAACGCAGGTAACTTTTGACTGCTGTTAGGTGCTTGAGAGAGGTGCTCAAGCTGTTCAAAAAACGGTACTCGCAGCGAAGCTTCGCTGCGTTCTAAGCGTGGCAATAGAAAGTAGCCGAGCAGTGGGAGCGGTAGCAGAAGCCACATATATGGCCAGTCAAACTCAAGCATCTTTGACGCTCCGGTGCTGGTGATTAGTTACCCACTGCAATACCAATTGATGCAGTTCCAGTAGTTGTGATACGGATACTTCCGGCTCGGCGCGATAGGGTTCTGTGAGCAGTAATTGTCCGAGCTCCGACTGAAATTTTGCCTCGGTGTTGCTGCTGTGGTTGTCGAGAAATACTAACCACGATTCTCCCGTGAGCGACGCTGCGCTGGGTGCAAAGCTCAGTGCGGTGCGGCGTAAGACGACCAGCAAGTGTTCTAGGTAGGTTTTTTGATCGCCACTGGCTTGCAGTTGAAGCCAATAATCAGTCAATAGGGCTTTGGCGCGGCGGCGGTAGGCGCTAGCCCTGCGGCGTGCACGAAGATTGATGTACAGCCATGCCAGCAAAACAATGCTGATCGCTAGCAGTAGCCACCAGCCGGGGGCGGGCGGCCACATACCAATAGCTTCAGGCAGATGTATATCGCGCAATTGCGCTAATGGATCGACTTCTGGGTTCATGTCGTGGGTTGTACCTGTGTGTGGCTACGGCTGCGGCCATAGAGTTCTTGCAGTTGTGCCTGTGGGTCGCCATCGGTACTAAAACCTGCCAGAGTAATGCCGAGTTTCTGGCAGCTGTGTTGTAAGTGCTGTGCGTGTTCACCGGCAGATTTGCGATATTGCTTGGCAAAGCGGGTATCCAATGTGCCCAGAGCCCGCTTAGATACTCCATCAGTAACATTCATGCCACAGGCAGCAGGCAGTGACTTTTCCATGGGGTCGCCAATGTGAAAAAGGGTCACATCACTGTGACGCGAGAGTTGAAAAAGCTGCCGTTCACAGTCGTTATTAAAATCATGAAAGTCACTGATAATAAATACAGCGCTGCCAGGTTTGGCGTGGCGTCGACTATTTTTTAAGATATTTAACAGACTGTTGGTGCCATTGGTGGCAAAAGGTTTGTTTAGCTTGTTGCCGTAGCTGTGCAACTGATGAATGAACTCGAGTAATGCGTGTTTACTGCGTTTTGGACGTATATCGCGATGATCATTGTCGCCAAAAACCAAGCCCCCAACACGGTCGGAGCCGGCCAGAGCGGCCCACCCCAATGAGGTGGCTAGGTGGCTGGCCAAGACCGATTTAAAACACTGTTTGGTGCCAAAAAACATCGGTGAGCGCAAATCGCAGGCAATAAAAATCGGTCGTTCGCGCTCTTCACTAAACAGTTTAGTGTGGGTCACTTGAGTGCGCGCAGTAACGCGCCAGTCAATCGATCGAATGTCATCGCCAGCCTGATAAAGACGTACCTCTTCAAAGTCTATACCGCGGCCGCGAAAGCGCGTACGTTTGCCACCCGCCAGCAAACTGGTTGCCGGGCGTTTGGCGCTCAACAATAAATCTCGGGCACTAAAACGTAGTCGCAGTAAGTCATCAATTTGCGCGTAAGCACCCTGCGGGCGCAACTGCAAAAAATGTTGTGTGGGCGTCTTCATGGTTAGCTGTTAAACCGCACTGACAAGGTTTAACAGGCGGTCGATGACTTGGTCGCTGCTAACGCCCGTTGCCTCGGCTTCAAAGCTGAGAATTAACCGATGGCGGAATATATCGTGAATAACAGCCTGAACATCATCAGGGCTAACAAAATCTTTGCCCGCAAGCCAAGCATGGGCGCGCGAACAGCGATCTAGGGCGATAGTACCGCGGGGGCTTACGCCAAATTCCAGCCATTGCGCTAACTCGGCATCTAAACCAGCTGGCCTTCGGCTCGCATCCACTAAATGCACGATATAATTTTCGACACTGTCACTCATATGAATGTCTAGTATCTGTGCACGTGCACTGAATATATCCGCCTGAGAAATTCGTTCTGGCTGACTAATCTCATTGTGACTGGCTTCTGCACGAGCCAGATGCAGTATTTTCTTTTCGGCTTCAAGTGACGGGTAGCCGACCGTGACATGCAGTAAAAAGCGATCGAGCTGCGCTTCAGGCAGAGGGTAGGTGCCCTCTTGCTCGATAGGGTTTTGGGTTGCCATTACCATAAATAGTTCAGGTAGCTTGTAGGTTTTACGGCCGACACTGACCTGACTTTCAGCCATGGCCTCGAGTAGCGCTGACTGCACCTTTGCGGGCGCGCGGTTAATTTCATCGGCCAGTGCCAAGTTGTTGAATATGGGGCCTGGCTGGAATTCAAATGTGCCATTCTCGGGGCGGTATATGTCGGTGCCGGTAACATCCGACGGCAGTAGATCTGGAGTGAATTGAATACGGTGAAAATCGCCTTCGATACCATCAGCCAAAGTTTTAATAGCTTTAGTTTTGGCAAGCCCAGGCGCACCTTCAACTAAGAGATGACCGTCAGCCAGCAAGCTAATCAACATACGTTCTACAAGGTGTTCCTGGCCGACAATTTGATTACTGAGCCAGTCGCGTAATGTACTAATGCGTTGGTGTTCTGGGCTTGAAATAGACATAATGTTGAATCTGTTGTTAGGCTTGTAGGCCGGGTTTTAAACCGCGTTAGCTTGATTTTTCAAGCGCTCAAAATACAGACAGTTTGCCCGCAATATTAACTCAGCGAGTAACTCTGTTGCACCTGTGTAATAACTGACTTGTAACGGACAAAAAAGTTCCAGCGGCATGGTCTATGCTTAAAAGAAACTATGCAAGTTCTAATCAGCATAAATATTATTTATAGTCGGAATCATTCCACGGCCACCACACATAAGGGTTTTCAGCATGCCTGATCGCGACACTCACGATTATGTCAGCTCAATATCATCAATGACACAGCAGGAGCTAATTGCCGCAGTTACACACTGCGCCCAACAGAGACTTAATCGCGCTGATGCCGACGCATTTGAGAGTTTTTGTGGTCAATATTTTGACTGCTTCTCCTTAGAGGATTTGGAAGGCCGTCAGCTTGATGACGTTTTCGGTATGGCTTACAACTGCTGGCTGTTTTTGGCGCTACGCGAAGCATGCGCCCCCAAAGCGACGCTGCTAAACCCTGTTTTAGATGAAGATGGCTGGGTCAGCAATCACACCGCGTTACTGGTACTGCAGAGTAATATGCCTTTTTTGGTTGACTCTATTAGGATGGAATTGACACGTCGAAATATTGCCATTAACACCATTAAAAGTACCGTCATTACAGTGCGGCGAAATAATTCTGGTAAGTTGCTGTCGCTCGGCTCTGACGACAGTGGCTGCGACGAGGCTTTTATTTATATAGAAATAGGCAAAAATACCGATGCCGATGAAATAAGCGGTCTGCGTCAGTCAATGTTGGATGTGCTGGCTGATGTTGCCGTGGTTGTCACTGACTATAGTGCGATCTTGGCAGAGTTGAACAGTGTTAAGCAGCACCTTACAGAGGTGGCCCCGAATCTTATGTCTGGTGCGGTGCAAGAGAGTTGTGATTTTTTGCAGTGGCTCGGCGCTAATCACTTTACTTTTCTTGGTTATTCAGAGCACGCCTTCGTAACTAGAGAGACTGGGCGCTGCCTAGAAGAGGTGGCTAAATCTAGAAAAGGCTTATTTAAGCAACACAATCAAGTTCAGCCGAGTATGGAAGTTGACAGCTTTAATGCCGGTATGGCGCGATTTCATTTGGCGCCACAGTCACTTACGTTCTCTAAATCATCGGTGCGTTCGCGAGTTCATCGTCAAGCCTACTCTGACTACATAATTGTTAAGCGCTACGATACAGAAGGTAAAGTGTGTGGCGAGAGCCGTTTTCTGGGGTTGTATACCTCATCGGTGTACACTTTTTCGCCCTACAATATCCCCTTAATAAGACAAAAAGTGACCCATGTATTACAGCGCTCGGGGCTTGATTTACGAAGTCACAGTGGCAAGCAGTTGCAGCAGGTGCTTGAAACTTTTCCGCGCGATGAGCTTTTTTTAAGTAATTCCTCCGAGTTGTTCGAAACTGCTAGCAGCGTGGCCCGCATTAATGAGCGCTATAGGGTTCGGCTGTTTATGCGCAAAGATCCCTATAGTAAGTTTGTTACCGCATTAATTTACATTCCTCGAGATATCTTCAACACGCGTATGCGCATACGTATTCAAGAGATGTTATCGGACGCTATTAATGCCAAAGAGCTTGAATTCACTACGCATTTTTCAGAATCCATTTTAGCTAGGGTTCATGCAGTGTTTCGAATCGATCCGAGCGATACGATAGAATTTAATGTCGCTAAGCTTGAGCTCCGCGTCATAGATTTGGCTAAAACTTGGGATGATTTGTTGCGAGATACCATTATTGAATCTTGCGGTGAAGAAAATGGCATGCGTTTATTTCAAACATATAGCGACGGCTTTTGCTCGGCTTATAGAGACAGTTACGATGGCCGCAGTGCTGTACTCGACATAGCTCGTATAGAAGCGTTGACTGACGAGCAGTCAATAGCTATGAGCTTTTATCGTCCGGCAGGGGTCGATAATAACATTGTTCGTTTTAAGGTTTTTCACCGCGATACCCTTGTGGAATTATCCGATGTCGTGCCTATGCTTGAGCACTTGGGTTTGCGAGTGGTGGGAGAGCAACCCTATAAAATTCAAGAGTCGAGCGGTAAGGATATTTATTTACACGATTTTTATCTGCGGTTTAATCTGAATACCGATATTGTCATGCAAGCCGTTAAAGAGCATTTTCAGCAGGCTTTTGAGGCAATTTGGCTTAAACATACCGACAGCGATGCCTTTAATCGCTTGGTCTTAGGGGCTCGGCTTGACTGGCGCGAGGTAGCGCTTTTACGTGTCTATGCCCGCTACATGAAACAGACGGCATTTAATTTTAGTCAGTCGTATATTGCCGACACCCTAGCTAATCACCTTGATATAACTCGCAATCTTGTCGCTTTGTTTAAATCTAAGTTTGACCCAAAAATCAACAAAGGTGGCGTCAAAGAATTGCAGCGCATAGAGCGCTTGCATCGAAAAATTATCGACTCACTAGAGCAAGTTCAATCGCTTAACGAAGATCAAGTTATACGCCGCTATGTCGAAATGATTGAAGGTACATTGCGTACCAACTTTTTCCGAAAAAATGAAGCGGGTGAAAATCGCGATTTCATTGCCTTAAAATTAGCGCCACGCAATATCGACAATATCCCAGAGCCGCGGCCTCTGTTTGAAATCTTTGTTTACTCTCCGCGAGTTGAGGGGGTGCACTTACGTGGTGGAAAAGTCGCCAGAGGCGGCTTGCGCTGGTCAGATCGACTGCAAGATTACCGTACTGAAGTGCTGGGGCTGGTTAAGGCGCAACAAGTGAAAAATGCCGTCATAGTACCCAGTGGGGCTAAGGGCGGTTTTGTCGCAAAACAGTTGCCCAATGCATCCGATCGAGAAGAGTTTATGGCCGAGGGCGTAGCCTGCTATCAAACCTTTATTCGTGGGCTGCTCGATGTGACTGACAACTTGCATGATGGCGAGTTAGTCCCGCCATCACAAGTTGTTCGTTTGGATGAGGATGACCCATATTTAGTCGTGGCCGCCGATAAAGGGACTGCCACTTTTTCTGATATTGCCAATGCGATCTCGCAAGAATATAACTATTGGCTGGGTGATGCTTTTGCCTCTGGCGGTAGTCAGGGTTATGACCATAAGGCTATGGGTATTACGGCGCGAGGCGCTTGGGTATCGGTACAGCGCCATTTCAAAGAGATGGGCACGGATATTCAAGTGGAGGATTTTAGTGTTATAGGTATCGGTGATATGGCTGGCGACGTGTTTGGTAACGGCATGCTTTTGTCGGAGCATATTCGCCTAATTGCCGCTTTCAATCATCAGCATATATTCATTGACCCAAATCCCGATTCTGCCACAAGTTTTGTCGAGCGCAAGCGCTTGTTTCAAACATCAAGAAGCACCTGGCAAGACTACGACAATAAAATCATCTCCAGCGGTGGTGGGGTTTTTAGTCGTAGCGCCAAGTCCATTGTCATCAGCCCTGAAATGCGCAAGCGTTTTGCGATTGGCGCTAACGTGCTTTCGCCTAATGAGCTCATGAGCGCTTTGTTATTGGCGCCGGTGGATCTTATTTGGAATGGCGGAATAGGCACTTATGTTAAAAGCAGTACTGAGTCTCATGCCGATGTTGGCGACAAAGCCAATGATGCCCTGCGTATTAATGGCGGCCAGTTGCGCTGCAAGGTGTTTGGTGAGGGTGGTAATCTAGGTGTTACTCAAAAGGGGCGGGTGGAATACAGTTTGGCTGGTGGTGCCTGCAATACCGACTTTATCGATAATGCGGCAGGTGTCGATTGCTCTGATCACGAAGTCAATATAAAGATTTTGCTGAATGAATTGGTGATCTGTGGGGACATGACCGAAAAACAGCGCAATTTACTACTGGTAAAAATGACTGCCGAAGTATCTGAGATGGTTTTGGATAATAACTATAGTCAAACGCAGGCCATTAGTGTTGCTCAGGATGAAGTTGGCTATCGTATTGGTGAGTATCGCCGCCTCATGATTACCCTTGAAAATGAGGGCCGTTTAAACCGCCAGTTGGAGTTTTTACCAGAAGATGATGCTATTGCCGAGCGTCAAGCGCCGAGCGTTTTCCTCACCCGACCAGAGTTATCTGTGCTTATCTCCTACGTCAAAGCTGGATTAAAAGAAGATTTGGCGAACTCTGATGTGCCCGAGGATGCCTATATTGCTTCGATAGTTGAGTCGGCTTTTCCGCCCCTTCTGCGTAAAAAGTTTAAAAAACAAATTTACAGTCATCGCCTTAGACGAGAAATTATCGCCACTCAAGTAGCCAACGATATGGTCGATAATATGGGGATTAGTTTTTGTCATCGCTTGGTTGAGTCAACAGGGTCGAGTGTTGCGCACGTGGCTAAGGCTTATATAGCGGCGCGAGATATATTTGAATTTGATTTTAGTCGGCGGCAGATCCGCGCACTCGACCATAAGGTTACGGCAAAACTGCAAATAGAAATGATGTCCGCGGTTATGCGCCGAGTCCGTAGAGCCACGCGCTGGTTATTACGCAATCGTCGTAACCGTATCAACCCTGCTGCCGAAGTAGAGTTTTTTGCCGCATCCATCAGTAAGGCCTTTGAGTTACTGCCCAAGTACTTGCATTGCGGGTCAAAAGAGGCTTGGCAAGAACGCTATGAGAATTTGCTCGGTCAGGGCGTGGGCGAGGAATTTGCTCGCCGCGCAAGTGTGCCCATTAATATTTATTCAGGCCTCAGTGTGGTGGAGGCGGCCCGAGAAAGTGGTGCCGGTGTTGAGTTGGTACTGGAGGTTTATATTGGCTTCAGTGAAATGCTGGGTCTAAATGTTTTCTCGACGCAAATAGCGGCCCTGTCCGTCGATAATTACTGGCAAGCAATGGCGCGGGAAACGTATATCGATGATCTGGAAGGGCAAATTAGAACATTAGTGGTGTCACTTATTGATTTGATGTCGGATGGACAGAGCGTTAGCGAAGGTATTGAGCTGTGGTGCAGACAGCATAGTGTTTTGCTGGATCGCTGGTACGCAATGATTGCCGATCTAAAATTAGCGGGTAGCCCCGATTACGCAATGTTTTCTGTGGCTTTGCGTGAATTGCTAGATTTGGCTCAGGCGAGTCAGCAGTGCACCAGCTTTGATCACTGTGAAGTCCCCTGAGCTTTTTTTGGCGGCCAGTTTGGTCATTAATATCACCAATGCGCTTGCAGTCCTCGTGTGACTTTATAGCAGTTCCGCTATGGATACGCTTCATTTAGCCTGAGATGGTCGCATTTTTGCCTGCGTGATAATGTTCTGCGCCGTCTCGTCTGCTATGACGATATATGCGGCAGTTTTAGAGTAGATGCCAATAAGGGTATGAGGTTTGGGTCAATAGAAAATTGCGCGTCTTTAGCGTACAATTTGTGCCATGTTTTTACCCGCACCCAAGCTCTGTATTTTAAATTAAGGTTTTGTTTATGTATTCGTTGGCTCGCAAGGCACTTTTTGCTCTGGATCCTGAAGTTTCTCACGAATTGTCCCTAGATCTTATTGGTGCATGTGACCGCTTGCATCTAATGAGGTTATTAGTAGCCAAAGTTGCGGATAACCCTGTTGAAGTTATGGGTTTAACCTTTCCTAATCCTGTTGGTATGGCTGCCGGCCTCGATAAAAGTGGAGATTACTTTAACGCACTTGGTCAGTTTGGTTTTGGTTCCGTTGAAATAGGTACTGTTACCCCTAGACCTCAGCCCGGTAACCCCAAGCCTCGCCTGTTTCGGCTTCCCGAGCATCAAGCCATTATTAATCGCATGGGCTTTAATAATAAAGGTGTTGACCACTTAGTGGCACAGGTTAAGAAGCGTCGCTTTGATGGTGTTCTGGGTATTAATATTGGCAAGAACTTCGATACACCGGTTGAGAATGCCGTCGATGACTATCGCCAGTGCATGACTAAAGTTTACCCACATGCCGATTACATTACCGTTAATGTGTCATCCCCCAACACTCCTGGGTTACGCAATTTGCAATTTGGCGACAGCCTTAATGCATTGTTAGAGTCATTAAAAATCGAGCAACGCCACTTGCATCAAGCCTATGGCCGCTATGTACCCTTGGCGGTGAAGATTGCCCCCGACATGAATGCCGACGAGGTTGCTGAAGTAGCGCGAGCTCTTAAAGATCAGGGCATGGATGGCGTTATAGCTACCAATACTACTATAGAGCGTGACAGTGTTAAGGGCAGCGTGCATGCCAATGAGGCGGGTGGTCTAAGTGGTGCTCCGGTTAAAGATCAAAGCACTGAAGTTATTAGCCACTTAAAAGCTGTTCTGGGTGATGCTTTGCCTATTATTGGGGTTGGCGGCATAGGCTCGGGTGCCGATGCTGCTGAAAAAATGCTGGCAGGCGCAAGTATGGTGCAAATATACAGCGGTTTTATGTATCGCGGGCCGGAACTCATCGGCGAGTGTTGCGATGCTATTGCTGAGCTTGATTTGTAATGTAGCGCCTAAAATCCTAAAGATTCTAAGCGCTACAGTTACATATTGCAGAGTTTTTGGGCTTGAGCGGCTCGATTGAAACCGGCCCATTGGTCTTCTCGAGCTTCGCGCCAACCGTTCATCCATTCTAGGCGACCAGCTCCCGAGCCGTGAGGGCAAAGGTTTCTCGATCTGCCGCCTGCTCCTGAGTTATAACCTTTACTGAATGCACGTTCGATCTGGTTTCGTTTTTGTCTTTTCATAGCTACTCCTTTTTGGACAAGCAATATCAGCGTATTTTCAGCGCCAAAGACTTAGTAAAACAAATGACGACAACGCTGTGAACGACTTGTTTTTTATATCAAATATCGCTGTTAGCTAATTTATGAATAATTGGTTGGGGCACAAAGAGAAGAGATTATGCAACATCATTATTTTGCCGCCTGCCCGAAAGGTATTGAAGGTCTTTTACTGAAAGAACTTGCCGATATGGGGGCCACCGACACTCGGGAAACTGTAGCCGGTGTGTATTTCGAGGGTGATCTAGAGTTGGCCTATCGAGCTTGCCTATGGTCGCGTTTGGCCAATAAAATCTTATTACCTCTGGCTAAGGTGGATGTGGAAAGTGGCGATGAACTTTACAAGGGTGCTCAAGAAATTCCGTGGGCGGAACACCTAAGTATTGATGGCAGTTTTGTGGTTGATTTTATTGGTACTAACAAGACGATTCGCAATAGCCAGTTTGGCGCTCTGCGGGTGAAAGACGCTATTGTCGACAGTCTGCGCGACAGTGAAGATCGACGCCCATCGGTCGATAAGCAAAACCCCGATATACGTATCAATGTTCGCCTTAGCCGCGGACAGGCGCAAATCAGCTTGGACCTTTCTGGCAGCAGCTTACACCGGCGCGGTTATCGTACCCAGCAGGGCATTGCGCCAATGAAGGAAAATCTGGCGGCGGCGCTATTACTGCGCGCTAACTGGCCAGAGATTGCGAAAAGTGGCGGCGCCTTGCTCGACCCGATGTGTGGCTCGGGCACACTGCTAATTGAAGCCGCTATGATAGCGGGTGACATTGCCCCGGGACTTGAGCGCTCGTTTGGTTTCGAGCAGTGGCTAATGCACGATGACGATGTTTGGCAAAACCTTTTGCAAGAGGCACGTTCGCGCCGTCGCGTAGGCCTAGATCGGGAATTGGTTGAAATTCGTGGCTATGACGCCAACCTGCACGTTATTCGGGCTGCTGAGAGCAACGTTATCCAAGCTAAGCTTGACGACTGGATCCGCGTTACCCGCAAAGAGCTTAAAGATTTTGTCCAGCCAACGCATAAAACACTCAAGCCAGGCTTGGTGATAAGTAATCCGCCCTATGGTGAACGTCTCGGCGATATCGAGTCCTTGAAGTATCTATACGCTCATTTTGGCGAGCGTTTAAAAGAAGGGTTTGAGGGCTGGCAGGCAGCTATTTTCACAGGTAACACCGATCTTTGCCGCGGTACTAATTTACATTCTTACAAAAAGTATAAGTTTTTTAACGGCACCCTGCCGAGCGAACTGCTGCTCTTTAATCTTGAAGCCAAAAACTTCATGCGAGTGCGCGAACGCGAAACGGGCAAAGCCCTGAAGCTTGGCGAGGAAAATCTCACCGAAGGCGCGCGTATGCTCGCTAATCGCTTGCATAAGAATATGAAACAAATAGCGAAGTGGATTAAGAAAGAGGATATCAGTTGCTACCGCCTGTATGACGCGGATATGCCAGAGTACTCTGCCGCAATTGATATTTACCGCGGTATAGATGGGGATACTTACGCGCACGTACAGGAGTACGCCGCGCCTAAATCTATTGACGAAGATAAGGCGGCCAAGCGCTTTACTGAAATCCAAGCGGCTGTGCCTTACGCTCTTTCTCTATCGCCGGACAATGTAAGCTACAAGCAGCGCCGTCGTAATAAAGGCACCAGTCAGTATGAGAAACTGGCCGGCGATGACAGTAAGCAGGCGTTAAAAATCAAAGAGGGCGGGGTGCAACTTGAGGTTGATCTATGGCGCTACCTTGATACCGGTTTGTTCCTCGATCATCGTCCTGTACGGCTGAAAATTGCTGCGCTAGCAAAAGGGGCTCGTTTCTTGAATCTGTTTTGCTATACCGCTACGGCCTCTGTGCACGCGGCTATAGCTGGTGCAAAGTTCACTTTAAGCGTGGACATGTCGCATACTTACTTGGCATGGGCCAAACGCAATTATGCCATCAACGGCATGAGCGAAAGCGTTAACCGACTGGAACAAGCCGACTGCATTCAGTGGTTGAAAGATGCCAGCGCTAACGGTGTAAAGCAGCAGTTTGATCTGATTATGTTGGACCCACCCAGTTTTTCTAATTCGAAGCGCATGCTCGATGTACTTGATGTTCAGCGCGATCATGTCGAGCTAATTGATGATGCTATGAAGCTGTTGGCTCCCGGAGGTACCTTGATATTTTCAAACAACCTGCGCACCTTCAAGCTTGATAGTGAGGCGCTTACCGGCTTCGCCCTACAAGACTTTAGTCGCGCTAGTTTAGATAAAGATTTTCAGCGTAATACTAAAATCCATAAGTGCTGGTTAATCAAGCATAATACCTAGTCATGGATCTACAGGGGCGCCACGCATAACTGCTATCGCCTCTTTTTCATGATGCCCATGAATGCCCGTCGATCACCTATAATTTAAGAGATATCCCTTTTGAGCAAGGCATTTAAAGTTAAGAGTAAATTCGAGCCCGCCGGCGATCAGCCGGCAGCGATCGCTAGCTTGGTTGAAGGTATTGATGCCGGTTTGGCGCAGCAGACTCTGCTTGGTGTAACGGGTTCCGGCAAGACCTTCACTATGGCCAAGGTCATTGAGAAAATGCAGCGACCCACTATTGTCATGGCCCACAACAAGACCTTGGCGGCGCAGCTGTATGGCGAGTTTAAGGACTTTTTTCCCGATAATGCGGTTGAGTACTTTGTTTCTTACTACGATTACTACCAGCCAGAGGCGTATGTAGCAGCGTCGGACACATTTATTGAGAAAGATGCCTCTATTAATGAGCATATTGAGCAGATGCGACTTTCGGCGACCAAGGCTTTGCTCGAGCGCAGCGACGCCATTGTGGTGGCCACTGTGTCGGCGATTTATGGTCTTGGCGACCCCGAAGCCTACTTAAAGATGGTGTTGCATTTAGATCGCGGCGACAAGATTGATCAGCGCGAATTGTTGCGTCGTTTAGCTGAGGTGCAGTATAACCGTAACGATACTGATTTTTATCGCGCCACTTACCGTGTGCGAGGTGATGTTATTGATGTTTTCCCTGCCGACTCTGATAGCGTAGCGGTGCGGATTGAATTATTTGATGATGTGATCGAGCAGCTCTCTCTGTTTGATCCCCTCACTGGCGAAATTATTAGCCGCATACCACGCTGTACTATTTACCCTAAGTCCCACTATGTGACGCCGCGCGAGCGTATTCTTGGTGCCATTGACTGCATTAAAGTCGAGCTGGTTGAGCGCCTGGAGCACTTGCGTAATAACGATCATCTGGTAGAGGCACAGCGGCTGGAGCAGCGCACTAAATATGATCTTGAAATGATGACCGAGCTTGGCTATTGCAATGGCATTGAAAACTACTCGCGTTACCTTTCGGGGCGAGGTTCCGGCAATGCACCGCCGACTTTATTTGACTATTTGCCAGATGATGCCTTGTTGTTTGTCGATGAATCGCACGTGACTGTGTCGCAAATTGGCGCCATGTATCGCGGCGATCGTTCTCGCAAGGAAACTTTGGTGAACTATGGTTTTCGTTTGCCATCGGCGCTGGACAATCGCCCTATGCGCTTCGATGAATGGGAACAAATTACGCCGCAGACCATTTTTGTATCAGCTACACCTGGTGCCTATGAAAATGAGCATGCCGACAATGTTGCCGAACAGGTGGTGCGGCCAACTGGCTTACTGGACCCCGTGGTTGAGGTGCGATCAGTGGGTACGCAAGTTGATGATGTGCTGTCTGAAATCAATAAGCGCGTGCCTATTGATGAGCGGGTGCTCATTACTACGTTGACAAAACGTATGGCTGAAGATCTTACGGATTACTTGGCTGATCACGGTGTACGCGTGCGCTACATGCACTCGGACATTCCCACCGTGGAGCGCGTAGAAATTATTCGCGATTTGCGTCTAGGTGAATTCGACGTACTCGTGGGGATCAACTTACTGCGCGAGGGGTTGGATATTCCCGAAGTTTCACTGGTGGCTATTTTAGACGCCGATAAAGAGGGATTTTTGCGATCGGATCGCTCTTTAATTCAGTCGATTGGTCGTGCTGCTCGTAATATTAATGGCCGTGCGATTCTTTACGCCGACAAAATTACCGGTTCAATGCAGCGCGCTATGGATGAAACTGAGCGTCGTCGTGACAAGCAAAAAGAGCATAACAAGCTTAATGGTATTACTCCTCAGGGCATTGTTAAACGAGTAGCGGATGTACTTGAAGGCGCCTACGCCACTGGAGGCAGGGCTAAGGCCAAGCGCCAGAAGATGGTGGCCGATATAGATGCTATCTATAAGGTTGATTCAGGCGGCGATATTTGGAAGCAAATAGAAGCGCTGGAAAAACTTATGCATCAAGCCGCCAAAGATTTGGAATTTGAAAAGGCAGCCACTTTGCGCGACCAAATAACTCAGTTAAAAACACAGGCGCTTTGATTGACGTGAATAGAGGCTTGCTGTCGAGTGAAAAGCGTCCTTTTAGGTACGCCCCAAGGTCGGCAGTATTTCGACTATATATCCGGTAATCTAAGTGTCGTTGTTTGTGACTCGGTTGCTATGAACAGGTGGGTTATTGCAAACTATTTGTTCTCTCGAAAAAAGCGTTGCGGGTGATTTAGAGGTGTTATTTGAGAGTGCAGCCCTGCAGTTAATTAGTCATGTTGCCGGTTGTGTAGATTTGCACCATTTGGCGATTCGTGGATCGATATTAGTATCGAAAATTTGCTAGCGTGTTGTGTTATAAGGTTAGCGGCTAATTGCAATTTGGGCGTCGAGGCTGCTCTGTTTAACGGTGTAGCCCCTACAATTTTGGTCACAGCCTAGATATTCGAAGTTGTATTTTTTAGCTTGAGTGCAAGTTTGCCGCGAGGCTTACAGTATAGTGAAATGGCTCAAAGGTATGCCGTTGCGAGCAACCCTTTGAACATATTAATGGCCCATAATTAAGTCAGAAGTCAGAAATCAGAAGCCAGAAGCCAGTAGGCTGTTAGCGAAAGACCGATGGCAACGGCACTGTAAAACACTGTGTTAATTCCTCCGTAGGCGATTTTTTTAGCAATCCATTGCGTTAGCTTGAGTGATACGCGGCGTTTGTATAGCGGTGACTCGATCACTTGAATGGTGATGTTGTCGTGGCCGCCATTTTCAAGTGCGGCATTAATGAGCAGTTCTACAGCGTCCTTGGTTTTTTTTGCGCAGTTCAGCAATCGAGCAATCTCTGCGTCGTCGACTTCATCGTTTAAACCATCACTGCAAAGGACTATCCACTGGTTCTTTTGCCATACTCCCTCAACCGTGTCGACAGTGACCTCGTCAAGTTCTTGCCAGCCAATGCACTGGGTGATGATGTTTTTGTCGGGGTGGTTTTCTAGCTCGCTCGCTTCGATGGCGCCTGACGCCGCTAACATTTGCACATAAGAGTGGTCGGTAGACAATTGCTCTAACTGACCGCCATTGTCATTTTGGGACCACAGATAGGCACGGCTGTCGCCAACCCAGGCAACTTGATAGTCATGATGCCGGCTTTTAAGAGCGACAACGGTAGACCCCATACCTTTGGCCCCAATACCGGCGTTGGCAGCCTCGACAACGGCTTTATGTGAGCGCTGTAGGGAGGCGGCAAGCCTTGTTTCGGAGTCTGTTTGCTCTAATGTTTCCCGAACAATAGCACTAGCGACTTCGCCGGCTTCATGACCTCCCATGCCATCTGCAACTACCCAGAGACCTCGCTCGGGCAAGCTTAAAAAACTGTCTTCGTTGTTGTCACGATGCAGCCCTTTGTTGGTGCTGGCACTAAATATCAATGATTGCATAATATGCTTTACAGCTGTGTTAGTTGTAGTTGACGTTGCCGCAGTTGTCTTTGTCGGCTAAGTTTATTGATCGTTAGATAACGATAATAGCGGCTAACAGTTTAATATACTGTGAAAATATTCACCTAAGCTATTGATAATACAAATACTCTTATAGCATTATCAGTCTCGAAATCAATAAGTGACAAGGCGAAAGGATACCGACCCTATGTTAAAGCTGCGCTTTAAGAACAATAAACACAATGCCGTGTGGCTAGTTGAGCCCAAAGTCACTATTGGCATGGCTGCGGATAACAATCTATCGCTAACCGCTAAGGGGGTTGCTGCTTATCATGCTGAGATTGTTGTTAACGTAAATCAGTTAACTCTCAATAACTTAGCGAATGGTAAGAATGTTTGGCTTAACGGTACTCCAGTTTTAAATGCAGTAACCTTGACAGCCGGCGACTTATTGAGAATTGGCGCCGAAGAGTTACAAGTTGTCGATCCAAAAGAGAAAAAAACAAAATTGCCAGCCGTCGCCCGTGATGACGAGAGTACCGGATGGGCCCTCAAAGCCAATAACAGTGCTCTTTCGAATCGAGTTTTTGCACTCAAAGCCTGCACTGTAATAGGTCGCTCCAGTGACTGCGACATTACTTTAGCGGCCAGTCATTTGTCTCGCCGTCATGCCAAGCTAATCGTCAAAAATGGGCAGCTCTACGTAAAGGACCTTGACTCATCTAACGGTACCTATCTCAATGGTAAGCGCGTCAGTGAGGCTAAGATAAAGCGCGGGGATGAGTTGCGCTTTGACACCCTTTGCTTTGGTGTTATAGGCCCAGCCAAGGATATAGATAAAACTTCTGTTCGTAGCGTTAGGGCTGCGCCAGCGAAGGCCAAGGTTAAGGTGAGTCCCGCAGCGCGAAAAATTACGACCGTCTCGTCGGCACCGGTCCGAAAGCCGAGTTCGAAAATTACAGAGCACGCCAGTAACGAAGCGGAGTCTCATAGTATTAGGCAGGGCTTAATAATTGGTTTGATTGTGGTGGCGGCTATTGTTGCGGCTTTTTTTACCGACGTTATTAATTTCTTTGGTTAATTTCAACTAAAGTTTGTCGCTGTCAGCTTGTGATCTGGCGTTAGGGATTGGCGAGAGCACCTTAGCGTTTGCATCTACACGGCGTTCAATTTCTTGCTGAGTGAAGCTTGTCTGGTGCTAAGGGTCTGCCTGTATTTAGCCGAGCACTGGCTTAGGAAGCTCTGACGGCTCTTCATTATCACTGTGCTTGCCAAAATATTCGCTGCGCTTTATCACAGGTTAAGATTACTGAGGCTATTGCTGATTAAAACCTCGCATACATTTTTCGTTCATTGAGGGCCTTGGCACGCGCAATTCGATTCAAGTACTTTTATATGTGCTGTTTTTCTAGCGCTTCTTGGGTGCGGCTACAGTTAGCCGTGGCCTTGAAGGGAGTGGGGGGTACTAATGTGCGAACAACCTTGACGTCGCCCCCATAAGTCATAGGTCTCGCTGCCGGCTTTTTTATAGGTGTTTTGGGTGCTGCCCTTGGTGCGTTAACGTTAGGTTGTGCCGGCTAAATTTGGCTGGCAATGCCAGCTGCTGCAATATTTATAAATTCGCTCAGTCGTCGCTGGGGGTCTTCGGTGTAATAAGAACTTTTATAGAGCGCCTTTGTTTATTAGAACAACGCATAAAACAGCAAGCCCATACTGGCTGTGACTGCGAGAGTTCACCTTACCTTGCTCGTCGAATGGGTTGGGGGCGGGGCCTAGTGTGCTTTAGTTTAAGGAGCAACTGAGGTATCTTGCAATTTTTTAGGCGTTAGTTAAATGTCAGTAACAACACCTCAACTTATATTACTAACCACTTTGGGTTGCCATCTGTGCGATCAGGCGAAGGCTGTGTTGTGGCAAGCTCAAACTGTGCTGGCGTTTGAATATTCTGAACAAGATATAGCGCTTAGCGATGGCCTTATCGCTACCTATGGGGTGCGTATTCCCGTTGTTAGATCGGAGCTGTTTGGGACTGAATTGGACTGGCCATTTACAGCTGAAGCGGTTGAGACGTTAGTTAGGACTTTAAAGAAATAGTGCCAGTGATTTATATTGTAGTGGATATAAACAGTACGTGTCTTCTATGAAAAACCCATCACAGGCGGGGGGGGTAGTCTGACCCAGCTCTTCAAATATTTGGCCTAGTATAAGCCATAAAAATCTCATGGCTTATACTATTGCTGCGATTCACAGCATTTGTCGAGCTTCATTTTGTCGAATAAGTGGCACCTCAGCGCCCATTCTGTAGCCGTAAATTACCGAGTATGTCAGGATGTTTTGCACGTAGCGCCGCGTTTCTTTAAAAGGAATTAACTCAATCCATACATCGTAGGGTAATAGCTGATCGTCATCGCTCAACCATTTGCTGACTCTGTGTGGGCCTGCATTATATGCGGCAGCGGTAAGTATACGATTGTCCTCAAAGCGCCCCATCATCTGTTTTAGGTAGCTACCACCGAGTTTAACGTTAATGTCGGGTCTTAATAAATCGGACTTTTTATACGTTATGCCTATTTTTCTTGCCGTGTCTTTGGCTGTGCCTGGCATCAGTTGCATAAGCCCCGTAGCGCCAACACGTGATCTGGCGTCTGGACTGAAAGCGCTTTCTTGACGAGCAACGGCAAATAATAGCTGGGGCTCTATTTTGGTGAATTCTGCTACAGCTTGCACTTGTGTATTAAATGCTAAAGGGAATCTAACCTGTAGGTCGTCCCAATAGCGAGCACTGGCCATTGCTTCAATGCCTTTTCGGTGCCATCCCCACTGCTGTGCGACAAGACCTGCGGCTTTTTTCTCATCCACGCTGAAATCGCGTGTTGTGTGCCGCCATTCACGCCTGGCAGAGTTAATGCGATTCAGGGCGAGAAACTCACGCGCCCTTAGGATACCAGGACTTTGTATTACTAAGCTCATAAGCTCAGCAGGCGGGGTTACCGGTCTATCAACTAGCTCATACTTCTGACCCAGTATATCGGCGGAGAGAAAACCGTAAAAGTCGCGGCGCAGGGCCAGATCTGAGTAGATACCTTTTACTTCCTTGGCGTTGCCCTTTGGGTCTAGCTCGTGCAAGCTGCGAGCCCGCCAGTAGCGCCAGCGCTCGGATTGTTCCGCTTCCTGTGGAAGCTTGTTGAGCCAGAAATAAATTTTGTCCCAGTCGCGCTCGCGCAGTGAAACGCGAATAAGACGTTCCACCAGTTGCTCGCTCGATATTGCCTTGCCCTCCAGTAGGTCTTCGGCTTGTTGCATGTTGCCACTTCTCACCATCATAACGGCGAGAAGCTCCTGCATGTCAATCTGTTCGCTCTCGCTAAACTCCTGCTGTGCGTTATATTGAGTCCAAGCAGAAAGGGTCTTTACCGGTTGTCGCTTAGCGACATGTTTTAGCCCGAAGAGAATGATCTCTTTGTTTTCGGGGCTCTTCTGAGAGTAACGGTCAGTATAAAATATTAGGCTAGGCCGGCTGTAAACGGCGCGATATTTCTTAGCAGCAGCGGCCAGTTCTTTTGAGTTGAAATTTTTGCCGATATAGCCGGCAAGAGATGGCTTGCGTGCCGCCAAAGCCTTTGCATGTCTGTCCCATGCAATGTCGTCGGTCAATAAGCCGGCATCCATCCATTGCTTGAAAAGTGGGTCACAGGCTTTTGGTCTAGAGGTGCCTACATTCCATACGGGGGCAATATCTTCCAGTGCTTTGGTATCGCCGTTGTAGAGGCGTGCGCGAAGCTGGTAGCACTGCAGTGTTATGTCTTTTATGTGGTGCTGATAATAAGTTTGATATTGTTGCCAGAGTTTTTTCCTGGCTAGTGTTGACAGCCAGTTTTTAAGCAGTCGGTCGCCGAGGTAGCTGTCGGCATGGAGCCGGAGAAACTTATCTACATCTTTGTAGGGTAGGCTGCGCAGGCGCTGGCTGAGTTCTTGGTATATCAAGTATGGTGCTAGAGGGTAGTCGGTTAGCGATGGTAAGAGTTGCAGGTATGCATCGGTCTGATGTTTTTTTAGGGCGCGCTCAGCGGTTTTAAAGTCGCTGCGTTGCTGGTCGAGCTTGCCGTTGACATCGTCCCCCGCAGACAAGGCCACCGAGTTGAAATCCGCCAGTGCGGGAAATATTAATAAGGAGAACAGCAGTGGGGCTCTTTTTAGTATACTTGGGGTCATATGGGTTCTGGCTCGGCAGGTGGTGTCTTAAATGTGGTGTTGTATTACCCTGTGCTTCAAATAATAGTCTATGCAGGCGCACATATTTAGCTGACATAATAATTAGTTTGCCACGGATCTATTTGCGGGTCGAGATTCAGTATACGAGAAAATAGAGGTTACTCTTTTGTTTTTTGCCGTTATCATCGCCCAAAATTATTCTTCAGATTTTAATAACTTACAGAAAATATCTTTATGCCTTTGATTCAAATGGAAAAAGCCTGCTTAAGCTACGGCACATTAAACTTGCTCGACGGACTGGAATTTAGTGTTCGCAAGGGACGTCGTATCTGTTTGGTGGGACGTAACGGAGCCGGTAAGTCTACTTTAATGAAGGTCCTTAGTGGCGATATAGAACTCGATAGCGGTCAAGTAAGGGTAAAGTCGGGCACGGTAGTGGCGCGGCTGGAGCAAGACCTGCCCGAAGCAGATGAGCTGAGTGTCTATGACGTGGTCGCTAGTGGTTTGGCTGGTGCGGGCGAATTGCTGTCTGAATACCACGCCATTTCAATGTCCGCCGACGCCGATCTTAATCGATTGGGGGTATTACAGCAGAGCATTGAAAATATCGACGGCTGGTCTCTTCAGCAGCGTGTCGAGACCATTATTACCCGCTTGGAATTGCCTTCTGAGAAGTGCATGCGCGAGCTTTCTGGTGGTTGGCGCCGCCGGGTAGCATTGGCCAAGGCATTGGTGTCTGAGCCCGATGTATTGCTGCTTGATGAGCCCACCAACCACCTTGATGTAGCCGCGATTGAATGGCTAGAAAAACAGCTGCTTAATTACAATGGTGCGCTGGTATTTATCACCCATGATCGATCTTTTTTGCAGAACTTGGCCACAGATATAGCGGATTTAGATCGGGGTAAAGTAAAGCAGTGGGACTGTGATTATGCGACTTTCTTAGATTATCGCGAGCAAGCGCTGGTTGAAGAAGAACGCCACAACGAGTTGTTTGATAAAAAATTAGCGCAGGAAGAGGTGTGGATTCGACAAGGTATTAAAGCTCGTCGCACCCGTAACGAGGGGCGTGTGCGCGCGCTCAAATCACTGCGTGATGAGCGTTCTCAGCGCCGCGAGCGCCAAGGCAATGTTAATCTCGATATTAGCAAAGGCAGTGCGTCGGGCAAGTTGGTTGCTGATCTCAAAAATGTCTCATACGCCTTTGGAAGTAAGCGCATCGTTAAAAACTTTACCGGTTTAGTTGTACGTGGCGACCGTATTGGTTTGATTGGGCCAAACGGGGTAGGCAAGAGTACATTATTGCGTTTAATTCTGGGGCAGTTGCAACCACAGGAGGGAGAGATCAAAATCGGCACCAGTATGACGGTGGCCTATTTTGATCAATTGCGAGACCAGCTTGATCTGGAGAAAAATGCAGTCGATAATATTTCTGAGGGCCGTGACTTTATTGAGCTGAACGGTAAGTCTCGACATATTATTAGTTATTTAAGTGATTTCCTCTTTTCTGGTCCGCGTGCAAGGACACCTCTAAAGGCTCTGTCGGGCGGAGAGCGCAATCGAGTATTACTGGCCAAGCTGTTTAGTAAACCGGCAAACTTATTGGTACTTGATGAGCCGACTAACGACTTAGATGTTGAAACGCTTGAGCTGCTAGAAGAGATTCTCGGTGAATACGACGGTACTATATTATTGGTGAGTCACGATCGCGCCTTTCTTGATAATGTTATTACCAGCACTATTGCCTTTGAAGGCAGTGGCTCTGTAAAAGAGTACGTTGGCGGTTATGCAGACTGGTTGCGGCAGGGGGGTCAGTGGCCGCAAGAGGGCGAGTTTACTGTGACTGCTGATGTTGTAGTTGAGCCTGTCGCACCCGTTATCGATAAAGCCAAAACGAAAAAACTTAGCTATAAAATGCAGCTTGAATTGGATCAATTGCCCAAGAAAATCGAACAATTTGAGAGTGAAGTGGCGGCGCTGCAGGTAAAAATGACAGAGCCCAGTTTTTTTGCCCAAACTGAAAATTTAACGGCCCCGGTATTGAAGGCGTTGGCAGCTGCTGAGCAAGAGTTAGGCCGTTGCTACGATCGTTGGGCTGAACTCGAAGAGGGTTGATTTTCTTTAACTCGCACGGCTAAAACATCGCAATTGGCGCCGTGAAGTACGGCGTTAGCGGTTGACCCGAGCAGTAGTGCTAAACCACTGCGTCCATGGCTGCCAACCACAATAAGATCGACGCTTTCTCGCGCAGCAAAGTCGTGAATTTCACCCGCGGCGGCGCCCAATAATATGTGGCAGTTAGCCAGTGGGATATTGTATTCTTTGGCTAATGCAGTAACTTTAATAAGTGCCTGAGACTCGAGCTGTTGTTGCAGTTCATGCAGGTTTATCGATGAGTCGGCACCGTAGGCGAATACCAGCGGTTCCAGTACATGGACTAAATTTATGCGATGTACAAGCTTACTGTTATCGAGGCTTAACTCAAGGGCTCGCTCGAGTATTTGCGGTGACTCAGAACTAAGATCGATTGCAGCTAAAATCTTTTTGTACGCCATAATGACCATCCTTAATACTTATACTAGCTCATCTTTTTTAAAAGAGGAGGTTTACCTGTGGAATCATGGGCGCCGATAATATTTATTGTTCTAGCGATTGCAATGGCTGTAGGGCCGGTACTGATGCTAAAGCCGAGTAAACGTCAGCAGGGGGTGGCAAGATTGCGCGCGCGTGCGCTTGAGATGAGCTTACAGGTACACATGCTGCCGCTGTCAAAAGGGCAGTCATCTGTGCCTGCCTATTGCCGACCTTGGCGAGAAAAAGGCATAGACAAGGCTCCTTGGGTGCTTGAACGTATGACTTATGAACATGATGTACACTTTTACAAAAAATGGGCTTGGCAGCGGGATATGGTCGCAGCGCCGCACTGGCATGCCTCTTTAAAAGCCCTATTGCCGGAGGTTCCCGAACAATTGCTGGCCATCGGTAGCGGGCCTCAAGGTTTATGCTGTTACTGGGATGAGCGAGGAGGTGAACCAGTATTGGCGGTAATTGCGGTTACTCTGGAAAAGCTTAGCCGTTAGCCTGTAGGCCATTGCCAGTGCCTCAGCCCACAACTAGTATTGCAGTGGGAGCATTGAAGGTCTCTTGTCAATAAAATGTCCTATAGTGAACAAGAATATGCATATTAATTTTGCTGTTTAGTAAATTTTCCTTGACCCAGTAGAGGTCTGGATTTATATATGCCACCCCAAACCCGATAAATACTAGGCTTGAGCACTGCGTTACAAGGCAACTTGGGGTGTTCGTAAGCCCAATCCAAATCATCTCGGGCATTGAATAAGAAGGACAGCATGGGTAAGACATTAGTAATAGTAGAGTCACCCGCCAAAGCGAAAACGATCAATAAGTACCTTGGCAAAGATTTCATCGTTAAATCCAGTGTCGGTCATATTCGTGACTTACCGACCAGTGGCAGCGTAAAGAAGCCCGTTGATACCAAAGAGCGTGCCAGACAAGCCGCTATTACTCGCAAGCTTTCGCCTGCCGCTAAAATTAAGCACAAGGCTAAAAAATCTCGCCTGCAGCTTATCAACCGCATGGGCATCAATCCTGAGAAAAACTGGGAGGCTCACTACGAGATATTGCCCGGTAAAGAAAAGGTGGTTGATGAATTGCGCAAGCTGGCCGCTTCCGCAGACCAAATCTATCTTGCGACGGATTTGGACAGGGAAGGAGAGGCCATAGCTTGGCATCTGCGCGAAACTATTGGTGGCGACGACAATCGCTATCAACGTGTTGTGTTTAACGAAATCACCAAATCTGCCATTCAGGAAGCTTTTGAGAATCCGGGACCACTGGATATTGATCGCGTTCACGCCCAGCAGGCTAGGCGTTTTCTTGATCGTGTGGTCGGCTATATGGTGTCGCCACTTCTATGGGAAAAAGTCGCTCGTGGCTTATCTGCAGGCCGTGTGCAATCAGTTGCCGCGCAGCTGGTGGTTGAGCGCGAGCGTGAAATCCGTGCATTTATTCCTGAGGAGTATTGGAATATTTTTACCCAGCTAAAGTCAGCTAGCGGTGAAAGTGTTAAATTTGAAGTTAAAAAAGAGGCTGGTAGCGCTTTTAAACCTGTTAGCGAAGATCAAGCATCTTCAGCTGTGGCGACGCTCAATAGCGCCGATTTTGTTGTGGTTGAACGTAATGACAAGCCAACGACATCAAAGCCCTCGGCACCCTTCATCACGTCGACTTTGCAACAGGCTGCCAGTACGCGTTTGGGGTTTAGCGTAAAGAAAACCATGACTATGGCTCAGCGTTTGTATGAAGCGGGCTACATCACCTATATGCGAACCGATTCCACTAACTTGAGTAAAGATGCCGTAGCGTCTTGCCGTACTTACATTGAAGAAAGCTTCGGTAAAAAGTATCTGCCACCTGAAGCTAAGGTTTATTCAAGTAAAGATGGCGCTCAAGAGGCGCACGAAGCCATTCGTCCTTCAGCAGTGGCTGTTATGACTGCTCAGTTAAAAGGCGTTGATCGCGATGCTGAGCGCCTTTACACGCTTATCTGGAAGCAGTTTGTAGCCTGTCAGATGTCGCTGGCAGAATTCACCAGCACATCGGTGGTTATTAAAGCCGACGATTTCGAGTTGCGAACTCGCGGCCGAGTGATTCGTTTCGATGGCTTTACCAAAGTAATGCCGGCCATAGCCAAGAAAGAAGAAGATGCTGTCTTGCCCGAGTTTAAAGTGGGTGAGACGTTGCCCATGATTAGCGTCGATCCAATTCAGCACTTTACTAAGCCAACGGCTCGCTTTACCGAAGCGAGTCTGGTTAAAGACTTGGAAAAATTATCCATTGGGCGTCCATCAACTTATGCCTCGATTATTTCCACTATTCAGGATCGCGGCTATGTGAAACTCGATAATCGACGCTTTTACGCCGAGAAAATGGGCGACATTGTTACTGAACGATTGAGCGAAAGTTTTTCTGAGTTAATGGATTACGGTTTTACCGCTAAGATGGAAAATGACCTCGATGCTGTGGCGCAAGGTAATCGTGGTTGGCATGAGGTGCTTGATGAATTTTACCAGGGTTTTTCCGGCCAACTGCTGCAGGCACAAGACTCCGAAGACGGCATGCGACGCAACGAGCCGACAGAAACCGATATCGAGTGCACAAATTGCGGTCGTCATATGCAAATACGCACCGGTACTACCGGGGTGTTCTTGGGCTGTTCGGGTTATGCCTTGCCGCCTAAAGAGCGCTGCAAGCACACCATGAACTTGGTTTCAGGGGATGAAGCGGTAGATGTCGATGCCGATGAAGACGCTGAATCGAAATTGTTACGTCAAAAGCACCGTTGTAAATCCTGTAATACGGCCATGGACAGTTATCTGTTGGATGAAGCGCGCAAACTTCATATTTGCGGCAACAATCCGGACTGTTCAGGTTTTGAGGTTGAGCTCGGTACCTACAAGCTCAAGGGTTACGAAGGCCCGTTGTTGGAATGCGATAAATGCGGCAGTGAAATGCAGCTCAAGACAGGTCGTTTTGGCAAGTACTTTGGGTGCACTCGCGAAGAGTGTAAAAATACTCGCAAGTTACTGCGCAGTGGTGAGGCAGCGCCGCCTAAAATGGACCCAGTGCCGATGCCGGAGCTGCAATGTGTCAATGTTGATGACACTTACATTTTGCGCGATGGTGCTTCGGGTCTATTCTTGGCGGCCAGTGGCTTTCCTAGAAATCGCGAAACTCGTGCACCCTTAGTTGTTGAGATTTTGCCGCACACGAATGAGATTGACAGCAAATATAGCTTCTTATTCAGTGCGCCTGCAGCCGATGAAGATGGTGTTGCGACCACTATTCGCTACAGCCGTAAAACCAAAGAGCAGTATGTGCAGTCAGAGGTTGAAGGAAAAGCTACTGGCTGGAAGGCCTTCTTTGAGGGCGGCAAGTGGGTGGTAACTGACAAGCCTAAGCCCAAGGTAAAAGCCAAACCTAAGGCCAAAGTTAAACCAAAAACTAAATCAAAAGCCAAGCCGAAGACAGCCAGTAAAGCTGTAAAAATCTAAGTAGGTGACTGATTGGCGTCGTTCATAGGCGCCGATCAGTATTCCCTATCTTCTAGCCAATACCCTGAGCAATTTATGAGTAATACCTTTGTCGCTATCTGCAACGAGCAGATGGCTTTTTGTCGTTATCACTTGGATCTCCTTGCGGAGCTCCAGCAAGCCATAAAGCGTTCGCCGGTTAAGTCACGTGCGCAGATACAGGCTGTTTGTATGGCGCTGAACTTGTCGTTGCAGGCCTACTTGAATGAACTTGCCAATACACTTCTGAGGAAGTCAGGATCGGTGGGGTCGGTTTCCGCGCTGTCAAAGGCTATTGCCATTGAAGGAGTTTATGCCGCTGACGTCCAGGAGCTTGAGTGTTTGGCGGCGCAAGGCGGTAGCTGGCTAAATGCCATTGAGGGGTATTTCAAGAGTAGTGTGGCGCTAAACTTATTCGCTGCCCCTGCGCCATTGGATGCATCGATGATAGCGTCGACTAGAATTTTTCTGCCCGAGCCTAAGCTTGAGGGTTTGCGTGCTGCCTATGAATCAATGAATGAGATGATTGTGCGCCAGCGCAGTAATAACATCGAGTGCTAGGTAGACAAAAAAGATGCTAGAATGCACAAACTTTACACTCCCATTCATTTAAGTTGTTAGCCCATACATGTCATCTCCACTATTAGAAATTGTTGAACTTGAAGACGGTGAATTTGTGTTGCGTCGTGCAAATGATGATAGCAAGCCTCTACTCAGTATCCGCTTTTCAGATGACTCGATAGAAGAGTTAAATGAGGGACGCTTTGAGATTGTTAAGGCCATGATCGAGGCGGGTATGGATGCTGCAGGCGATATCGCAGAACAGAAGTCTCAGCCCAAAGAGGCCGAGACTCATATTCTGCATTAATGTTGCCGTTTATAGAACTGCGTTAATCGTTGCGGCGGATAACGCCTACACTTAAACCTTCAATAGCAAAATCCTGATCGCGCATATCCACTTCAATTACATCAAAGTCTGAGTTTTCTGGCCACAGCTGTACCAGCGACCGATTGCCTTCTCGGCGAAAGCGCTTCACGGTAACTTCCTCACCTATGCGAGCCACTACGATTTGGCCATTACGAGCAGTGTCAGCTCGATGAACCGCAAGCAAATCGCCATCCATGATGCCGACATCCTTCATGCTCATGCCGCTAACACGAAGCATATAATCGGCGCTTGGAGAGAAAAATGAGGAGGGGATGTCGCAATAATCCTCGATATTCTCTTCGGCTAGTATAGGGTTGCCTGCTGCCACTCGCCCAACCAGTGGTATGCCTTGCTGCTCTTGAGGAAGGCGAATGCCCCTCGACGCTCCTGGCACCATCTCGATAGCACCCTTGCGCGCTAGTGCGCGCAAATGTTCTTCGGCAGCATTGGCCGAGCGAAAGCCTAGCTCCTTAGCAATCTCTGCTCGTGTTGGAGGGTAGCCGGTGCCTTCGATATTGGTTTTAATCAGCTGTAGTACTTCTGCTTGACGTGCGGTTAGCTTGATCATTTTCGGGTCCTGTCGTTGCGTGCAACTTTTTCAGTGTACTTTCATGTTGTTTTATACAGTATTTGTAATTATATACAGTATAAAGGAACACGCAACTAGATCCCTCGGTATAGCCTCCCAGTTAAGTGCTACAACTCTTCGGTGCCTGAAAATGTGTCGGGTTCTATATTTTCGATAGGGTTGTCTTTGTTTGCCGCTGCCCAGCTTGCGTCGGCTCCCCATTGGCCGTCTTGTGGCAGTTGATAAGGTCCACAGGCGTCCTTGGGTTGCTGGGTTAGGCTTACTTCTAGCTGCGACCAAATGTCAAAATCGAATTCAGCTAGGTCACCATCTGAGTACTGTATATCTATAGTTGCCGTAACTTCATCTATAGCCACCACCTCAAATAATTGATGATCGACTTCGTCTGTGTACCAATTGCCTACCGCTGGATGCTGCGATGCCATGCTATACCCCCGAAAACATTGAAGATGCCCACTGACTCGAAAATTATTAAAGGTGCCTGCTGAAAAGTAGCACGCTCTTTATCAAATCGCACTTTTGATCGAGGTGTCTGGGTTTGGGGCGAAGCTTCGATATTACTCGAGCAGTTATTCCTAACATCATAATATGATGGGGTTTTTTCTATCACTGAGCTATGCATATATATAAAGGCTCAATAAGCTCTGAGCCACTCATGCAAAGAAAGTCTAATTAAGCGGATTTATTAGCGTTGTGGCGTTAGAATTGTATCCTCCGTTATTTTGTAAAAAGGAATTCAGTGTGGACACTTGGGATGGTTTCCAAAATAGTCTCTCCTTAATCACCGGCAGTGAGAACCTCTGGTACTTAGAGGTATTTTTAGTAGTTAGTGCCACGCTTATTTCTGCTTATGCGGTTCACAAGTTGATGGTAGTGTTGATAAAAAAAACCATGGCCACCCAAAACCTTTGGGATGATGCTCTGCTAGAGGCCCTGCTGCGTCCCGCAAAATGGGTCGTGTGGCTGGTGGGTTTATCTTACGCTGCCGAATTGGCGTCGCAGCAATCTAGCAGTTCGCTGCTGTTATTGCTTGGCCCATTGCGAAAATTGGGTTTTATTGGTCTGGTTAGTTGGTTTTTAGTCCGATTTATAGCTAAAGCTGAGCGTAATTTGGTTGATCCTAAATATACGCATAAACCACTCGACACAACAACGGTGGTTGCCATCGGCAAGCTGTTGCGTGTCTCCATCGTCATTACGTCCAGCCTAATCGTATTGCAGACTCTCGGTTACAGTGTCTCGGGAGTGCTCGCTTTTGGCGGTATCGGTGGCTTGGCGGTAGGTTTTGCGGCTAAAGATTTGCTGGCCAATTTTTTCGGCGGCCTTATGGTGTACCTCGATCGGCCATTTAAAGTTGGTGACTGGATACGCTCACCCGATAGGTCTATTGAAGGCACTGTTGAGGATATTGGTTGGCGTTTAACTCGAATTCGTACCTTTGATAAGCGCCCACTTTATGTTCCCAATGCTATTTTTACTCAAATTGCTGTTGAGAACCCTTCTCGTATGTCTAACCGACGTATAAAAGAAACCATCGGTATTCGCTACGACGATGCAGACAAAATGGCGGTTATTATTAATGATGTTGAGGCGATGCTGAAGTCTCACTCAGCTATTGATCACAGGCAAATGTTGATGGTTAATTTCAATGCTTTTGCCGCCTCTTCGCTCGACTTCTTTATCTATACGTTCACTAAAACAACTGATTGGGCTGAATACCATAAAATAAAGCAAGATGTATTGCTTAAGGTCTTGGCTGTGGTTGCATCTCATGGCGCTGAGTGTGCTTTCCCAACGTCCACTGTGCACTTAAATTACAGTGGCGACAACGAGCCGGAAGAATTGCTTTGATTGCAACCACCAACCCAACAGTAGCCGATTTTTTAACTCACTGCGATCAGCTGTATACGGCTGCGCAAGTACAAAAAGCGATCGCGGATATAGCTGAGAAAATCACTGCCGATCTTATTGATAAAGACCCGATTTTATTATGCGTGATGAATGGCGGTTTAGTGTTTAGCGGCCAGTTACTGCCATTGCTAGGCTTCCCTTTATCGCTGGATTACTTGCATGCAACGCGTTACCAGAAAGCCGAACGTGGGGCTAAGGTGCAGTGGTTGAATAAACCTAATACGTCTCTAATGGGGCGCTGCGTACTGATTCTCGATGATATCCTAGACGAAGGTTTAACGTTGCGCTCGGTGCTTGATTTTTGCTGGCAGCAGGGTGCTAGTGAGGTGAAAATTGCCGTCATGACCGAAAAACAGCACCAACGCAACATTAGCGGCATAAAGTCCGACTACACAGGTTTATCTGTAGCCGATCGTTACATATTCGGTATGGGAATGGATTACCAAGGTTATTGGCGCAATGCACCCGGTATCTATGCGGTTAAATTTTGATTTCCGAGGCAAGTGTCAGTCATAAACCTAAAGTTTTCGCCATCATTGGCGGTAGCGGCTTGTATGAAATGCCTGGCTTTAGCCAGCTTGATGCTATTGAGACACCCTACGGCTTTGTTCATGGCATTAGCCGAGGTACGCTGAATTCTGTCGATGTATTTTTTTTGCCTCGTCACGGTAACCACCATCAAATACCGCCGCATAAGGTTAACTATCGTGCCAATATCTGGGCTCTTAGCTTTCTCGGGGTAACGGACATTGTCGCCGTCAATGCTGTGGGAGGTATTCACTCTGAGATGGGGCCTGGACACCTTTGTATCCCCGATCAGGTTATCGATTATAGCTGGGGGCGCGAACACACCTTTTTTGATGGCTCTGAACTCTGTGACAAGGTTAGTTATATCGACTTTTCCGAACCCTTTACACTTGAGCTAAGAGCAGTATTGCAGCAGCAGTGCGAATCAACTTTGGCGCCCAATCAGTTTAGCTCTTGGGGTACCTATGCTTGCACGCAAGGTCCGCGGCTAGAGTCCGCTGCTGAGATTTGCCGTATTCGGCGCGACGGTGCAGATATTGTGGGCATGACCTTGATGCCCGAGGCTGCTCTTGCACGTGAGCTCGAGCTTGGCTATGCAAGTATTTGCGCAGTAGTCAACTGGGCGGCGGGAATTGATCCGCAGGAACTGGTTATGGCAGAGGTTTTGGCCACGCTTGAAGAGGCATTAAGCACGGTCAATTTACTAATTGCTGGCGCGATTAAGTCCCTTAGTCTGCATAAATGATCGCCACGCAGTTTTTTGCTCGTGGTAACTGTAAATTATCTTCGCTGTATTTGATCGTTCGCACGCAGTGGTGAAAAATATCTCATCGGTGCCGTCTGCTTTTTTACAGGCATAAACACAAACCATTACAATAAGGCAGTAGTATGCGTGAGCAGCGAGCTGCGTTCGGTAAATGGCATCCATATTTATAGCGCAATAATACTCGCGGCGAAGGAATTTTTTTATTAGCAAAGGCTCAATTGGGTGTTTTCATTCGCTATGCCAATAACCACAGCGGTGGTTAAAAGTCCCTAACGCTAAATCAGCTGGTAGAGCTCTACTGCCACGGTAGGCAAAATTACGTACAGCTCTATAGCAATGAGTGCTAAAGCGGTAGTATTTTAACCAGTACCCCTAATCGCGGATTATCTAGGTAGTGCAGTTCTTTACTGCGCATACGACGGTGCTGCTTATGTTGGATGATTAGGCTAGGTAGGTAGGGTTCGAGCAAATCATTGTCGCCGTTGTTATTGGTTAGCTCTAATGCTGATTGCAGCTTAAATGCTGGCATCACATTAGTTTCATTGCCTCTTATAGCTCTACCAGAAGTAGCTTCGCTAACGTTATCGTTACTGCCTGTGACAAATCGTGGATAGTTGGGTAAACGCGACTGCCCATTGAATAGACTCTCGCCATCATTTGTTTCGTGCTCTGATAGCCACAGGTTGGTTGAAAAGTGCAGGTAGCGAGCCACGCTCAGTTTAATTTCACCTTCAAGCGTCTTGTGGCTACCAAATTCCTTACCAGCAGTGATCATTATTGCAGGTGCTTCTTCTGCGCTTAATACTGGTTGGTCCCAAGCCTCATGGAAAAGTAATTGGTAGCCTTTTTTTCGTGCCAAGGATCTTGCATGTGCGCGCAACTCTAGCTGACTGTCATCGAGTAATTTAAACGGCGTAGGTCGTCCAGACTCTTGCCTGCCAGCTAATTGAGATGTGCTGTTGTGTCCATGATTCTGGTTATCAATTAGCTGCACCAGATTAGGTGAGTATTGTAACTTTAAATTCTGTGGCCACTTTTCATCAGTATTGTCGTTGGTGCGTGAAAATATCACAAGCTCAACGCGAAACCAGCGTTCTGGCGACGTACTTTTGAGTTTTTTCTCAGTTTGAGCGTGTGACTGTACGGCAAAAGACAGTGAAAGCAGGGTGTAGATCAGGACTAATATTTTCATTGCGCATTCAATCTCTTAGGCTGCGAGTAATTGTAATAAGTCCGCTACGGCAGTTAAGCGCTGTTCGGCGGTGTCGGTGGGTATATTAAACTTTAAGCGGCTGCCGCCGTCCATCTGGTAGGTGCCTGGCTGTGTTTGAATAAGCTGAATAATAGTCATAGGGTTTATATTGGGTTCGCTGCAAAATTCAATGCGGCCACCGCTGCCCGAAGCCTCCAGTTTAGTAATGCCAAGTTTGCGCGCGGAAAATTTAAGCTCGGTTACGGAGATTAAATTTTTACTGGCATCCGGCAGTAGCCCAAAGCGGTCTATCATCTCAATGTTCAGCTCTTTCAATTCAGCTGCGTCATTACAGCTGGCTAGGCGCTTATAAAATACTAAACGGCTATTCACATCTGGCACATAGTCGTCTGGCATAAGTGCAGGGATACGTAGATTTATTTCTATGTCGGCCGCTAGGGGTTTATCTAGGTCAATGTCTTTGCCCTCTTTGATAGATTTAACCGCGCGGTCAAGCATGTCCATATAAAGGGTAAAGCCGACGGTTTGAATTTGCCCGCTCTGCTCGTCTCCTAGCAGCTCGCCCGCCCCGCGAATTTCCATATCATGGGTGGCCAAGGTGAAGCCCGCGCCCAGTTCTTGGGCCCCAGCAATGGCATCTAAACGCTTAACCGCATCTACGCTCATGCTGCGTTTGTGTGGTGTCATTAAATATGCATAAGCTTGGTGGTGCGACCGGCCTACACGCCCGCGCAATTGGTGTAACTGAGCCAAGCCAAACTTGTCGGCGCGCTCGATAATTATGGTGTTGGCGCTGGGTATATCGATCCCAGTTTCAATAATAGTGGTGCAGACCAGCACATTGAAGCGCTTGTGGTAGAAATCGCTCATTACTTGCTCAAGTTCTCGTTCATGCATTTGGCCGTGTCCCACGGCGATACGCGCATCGGGGAGGAGCTCTTGCAGTTCGCGGGCGCTGCGCTCAATTGACTTAACTTCGTTGTGCAATACGTAAACTTGCCCGCCGCGCAGAATCTCGCGTGATATAGCCTCGACAATGGTGTTGTCATCGCGCTCTTGCACAAAAGTTTTAATCGATAGTCTTCGTGGTGGCGGGGTAGCAATAATCGATAGGTCGCGAATCCCCGCCATCGACATATTCAGTGTCCGCGGGATTGGAGTGGCGGTCATCGCCAATATATCGACATTGGCGCGGAAGGATTTTAACTTTTCCTTTTGGCCGACACCAAAGCGGTGTTCTTCATCGACAATTAATAAACCCAGATTCTTGTATTTAATTGAAGCTTGTAGCAACTTGTGAGTGCCGACAACGATGTCTATTTCGCCACTGGCAATACGCGCCATAGCGGCTGTGTTTTCTTTATTACTTTTGAAGCGAGACATCACCGCAATGTTGACTGGCCAGTCGGCAAAGCGATCGCGCAGAGATTGATAATGCTGCTGCGCCAATAGAGTTGTGGGCGCCAGCAGGGCCACCTGCTTGCCTCCATGGGCGGCAATAAATGCGGCACGCATAGCGACTTCGGTTTTGCCGAAGCCGACATCGCCGCATACTAAGCGATCCATAGCGCGGGGGCTCAGCATGTCCAAGCGAACATCTTCAATGGCTTGATATTGGTCGGGTGTTTCCTCAAATGGGAACCCAGCCGAAAAAACATCATAATCTGCAGCCGGATCGGCAAAAGCATGGCCTGTTCTTGCGGCACGCTGGGCGTAAATGTCCAGTAGCTCTGCGGCGGTATCACGCACTTTTTCTGCGGCGCGACGCTTGGCTTTGGTCCACTGCTCAGACCCGAGGCGGTGCAGCGGTGCCATGGAGCTGTCGCCACCGCCATAGCGGCTAATCAAATGTAAGCTGGTGACGGGCACGTAAAGATTTGCTTCGTCGGCATATTGCAGTTGCAAAAATTCGGCATCTTCTCCGCCTGCACTGATTATTTCTAAGCCTATGTAGCGGCCCACGCCGTGGTCAATATGTACAACCGCATCGCCTACTTTAAGCTCGGTCAGATGCTTAATAACTAGCGCGCTGGTGTCGGCTTTGTTTTTGCGGCGCCGGCGCTGCTGTACTCGGGCGCCAAACAGCTGCGTCTCAGTCACGACGGCTAAAGGTGTGTCGCTACCAAGTACTAGGCCGTTGTCGAGGGGCGCGACAGTGATGCACAGGGGCGCCTGAGACATTAAGAAATCTTGCCAGTTGTGCGCTGTGTTGGGTTTGAGTTTGGCTTGCGCGAGTAAGTCGAGAAGTACTTCGCGGCGTCCGGCGGACTCGGCGCACAATAATATGCGCCCTGATTGCTGTGTAATGCCATTAATAAATTGCTGCAAGGTAGCTAAAGGTTGGTCCGATTTAGCATCTACGGGCAGTGGTTTTGGTGGCGTGGAGTTAAAGTCGGTGCTTAGCTGTTTGTCGGGAAGGTCATCGCGCAGCTGTATTTGGGCGTATTTCTTATACTGCGCAAACACTTCGTCAGCGCTCAGAAAAATATCCTGTGGAGGCAAGATAGGGCGTTGTAAATCGCCCTTGCGGCTATCAAAACGGTTATTCAGTTCTCGCCAGAAACGCTCAAGAGTTAGATTGGTTTGGCCAATATTGATTATTTCTGTATTTTCAGGCAGATAGTCGAACAGGGTTTCCATTTTTTTAAAAAATAGTGGCAAGTAATATTCGATGCCGGCCGATGGCAGGGCGTCGCTGACATCCTGGTACACACTGCAGAGCCTGTGATCTACATCAAAATGGTGGTGCCAATTGTTACGAAAGCTGCTCACGCCCTCTGGATCGAGCGGGTATTCACGTGCCGGTAGTAGGCGAATTTCATCAATCTTATCAATGGTGAGCTGAGTTTCTGTGTCAAAAGTGCGCAGGGTCTCAACTTCTTCATCAAATAGATCGATGCGGTAAGGTTTGCGAGCGCCAGAGGGGAAAACGTCGACGATTGAGCCGCGCACAGCAAATTCACCATGTTCATAAACGGTGTCTACGCAACGATAGCCGCAGCTTTCAAATTCTGCGCGACGAGCTTTTATATCAAACTGAGAGCCGTGTTTGATAATCAGGCTGTTAGCGCTAATAAAGCTTCGTGGTGCTAGGCGATGCATTAGAGTGGTTATAGGGACAACTAATACGCCAAATTTTACCACTGCCAGTTGCGACAATGTGCTCAGTCGTTCGGAGATAATATCCTGGTGCGGCGACATATTGTCGTAAGGCAGAGTTTCCCAGTCTGGCAGCTGTAGAATATTTAGCTCTGGTGCAAAAAAAGCCAGTTCGCGCTCTAGTTGACTGGCCATCTGCATGCTTTCGCACACCACTAACGACAAGCTTTTACTTTTGCAGGCGTGCTCAGCGATAGCCAGTGCTTTAGCGCTGCCATGAAGTGATTGCCAGTAATGCTTTTTATTCTGAGCGATAGGGGTGTTGTCGAGCTTTGCAAAAACGTAATTCATAGGGCGGGTGCGTGGCTGCTGGAATTTAAAATGAACCACATTGTAACTGGCTTTAGTTGTGCTGTGCCTACACTGGGTAAAATAGTGACCAAGAGTTAGGCCTTATTGTACTTTTTTTGCCAGTAAAGCAGAAATACTGCCCTTGAGTCTGGTCAGAAGCGCCCACCAACTCTATAATTGCGCCGGTTTAGCTGTAGCTGTGTTTGTTCTTAATCAATTGGGTTACTAATTGGTCAGAATAGTGTGGATATTGAGCTAATCAAAAAAATTACACGCAGTTAGCCCGTGGTATTTCTTAAAAACAGGTCAGTGACTCGTTTTTTAGGGGTGCTTTAGAGAGCTAACGCACTTTATCGAACGAGTGATTAGGCAGAGACGTATGATAAAGATTCGTCGAGGTCTGGATTTACCTATATCCGGCTCTCCCGAGCAGACCATCATAGATGGTCCCAAGTCTCAATCTGTTGCAGTTATTGGCGCCGATTACCACGGTATGAAGCCAACAATGTCTGTACAGGTAGGTGACAAGGTTAAACTCGGACAACTACTTTTCAGCGACAAGAAGACTGAAGGCGTTAAGTTCACAGCTCCAGCAGCTGGTACTGTAACGGCTATTAATCGCGGCGCACGCCGTGTATTTCAGTCTGTTGTTATCAATGTCGAAGGCGATGAAGCGATAAGCTTCGAACAGTACAGTGCCGACAAATTCAGCGGTCTCAGTCGCGATCAAGTTGCCAGCAACTTGATCGAGTCGGGCCTCTGGACTGCGTTACGCACCCGTCCTTATAGTAAGGTGCCTGCCGTCGACTCCACCCCAGCCGCAATTTTTGTGACAGCAATGGATACCAATCCACTGGCTGCAAATCCAGAGCTGATTATTGGCGAAGCCGCCGATGATTTTAGTAATGGTCTGACCTTGCTGAGCAAATTGACCGAAGGCAATGTTTACTTGTGTAAGGCGCCCGGCGCAAAAATTCCCGCCGGCACTGACTCTCGTGTCGTGGTTAGAGAGTTTGGTGGCGTTCATCCTGCAGGTAATGTCGGTACTCATATACACAATATCGAGCCTGTGAGCGCAAATAAAACTGTCTGGACCCTTGGGTATCAAGATGTTATTGCCATCGCGCAACTGTTTGTCACCGGCAAACTACCCACAGCGCGCGTTGTTGCTCTGGCTGGACCGCAGGTAGATAAACCTCTGTTGATCCGCAGCCAACTTGGCGCCAACTTGACTGAGCTAACCGCAGGAAAATTGAAGTCTGGTGTCAATCGAATTGTTTCAGGTTCCGTGTTTGGTGGCCGTATTGCCGCTGACGCTTATGCCTACCTCGGTCGCTATCACAATCAAGTTTCTGTATTATTGGAAGGTAATGACCGTCCGCTGTTGCACTACTTGCGACCTGGCTTTAATTATTTCTCGATTATGGGCTTGTATGTTTCAAAGCTCCTAGGCAAGAAAGAGTTTGATTTCACCACCACCACAATGGGTAGTGAACGCGCCATGGTGCCTAATGGCAACTACGAGCGCATCATGCCACTGGATATTCTTCCCACTCAATTGCTACGTGCGCTTATTGTTGGCGACACCGATGTTGCCCAAAAGCTGGGCGCTTTAGAGTTAGATGAAGAAGATCTGGCACTGTGTTCTTTTGTTTGCCCCGGCAAATATGAATATGGTCCAATCCTGCGCGATAACCTCACCCGTATTGAAAAGGAGGGATAAGACATGCGTAAATTCCTCGATAGCATCGAGCCGCATTTTCACAAAGGCGGTAAATGGGAAAAGTTCTATGCGCTTTACGAAGCCATTGATACCGGTTTATTCCGTCCATCTAGTGTAACTAAAACTACCGCACACGTGCGCGACGGCATCGACCTGAAACGTATGATGATTACCGTCTGGATGTGTACTTTTCCAGCTATGTTTTATGGCATGTACAACGTTGGCTTCCAAGCCAATAGCGGCATGGTTGAAATGGGCATGGTTGCACTTGACGGCTGGCGCGGTGGCTTTATTGGGCTGTTCGCCGGTTATAATCCGGACAGTTTCTTGGATTGCTTTATCCATGGCGCGGCTTACTTCCTGCCTATCTATTTCGTGACCTTTGCGGTCGGCGGGTTTTGGGAAGTTATCTTTGCTAGTGTTCGTGGTCACGAAGTAAACGAAGGTTTCTTTGTAACTTCGGTGCTGTTTGCGCTCATTTGCCCGCCCGATGTACCTTTATGGATGGTTGCCCTTGGCATCAGTTTTGGCGTAATTATTGGCAAAGAAGTTTTCGGTGGTACGGGTAAAAACTTCCTCAACCCAGCGCTAACGGGTCGTGCTTTTATGTTCTTCGCCTACCCAGCGGAGCTTTCAGGCGACACTGTTTGGACTGCTTTGGATGGTTTTACTGGCGCTACTGCGCTGTCTATTGCCAACACTGAAGGTCTGGCTGGTTTAACCAGCACGATGACTTGGATGGATGCTTTTCTCGGTAAGATGCAAGGCTGTATTGGTGAGACTTCAACCCTTGCAATCTTTATCGGTGGTGCCGTTCTTCTTATTGCCAAGATTGCGTCGGTGCGAATTGTGATCGGGGTTATGGCCGGTATGATGGCGACATCGTTCCTGTTTAACATGATCGGTTCTGACACCAATTATATGTTTGCCGTACCTTGGTACTGGCATATGGTTTTGGGTGGCTTTGCTTTTGGTATGATCTTTATGGCGACTGACCCAGTGTCGGCTTCTATGACGAATATCGGCAGGCTCTGGTACGGTGCGTTGATTGGCGTCATGGTTGTGTTGATTCGCGTGGTTAACCCTGCGTACCCAGAAGGTATGATGCTGGCTATCTTGTTTGCCAATTTATTCTCCCCTCTGATCGACCATTTTGTGGTTCAAGGAAACATCAAGCGGAGGTTGGCGCGTGTCTAATAAAGAGACTACATCAAAAACACTTATCGTCATCTTGTCGTTGTGCTTTGTCTGTTCGGTAATTGTATCTACCGCAGCGGTTGTGCTTAAGCCAATTCAGGAAACTAATAAAGCGCTCGATTTTAAGCGCAATATTTTAGCGGCAGCAGGCATGCTAAAAGAGGGCGCTGACGTTGAAGAGCAGTTTAAGCTTATCACCACTAAAACGGTTGATTTCGCCATAGACAAGTATGTTTTAGACGTTACCCCTGAACAGTTGGCTCAAGAAACTAAGCTGATTGGCGAACTGGATATTGCAAAAATTGGCACCCGCGCTGACTACAGCAAAGTTTATCTTGTTGAAAATGCTGGTAAACTGGAAAAAATAATCCTACCCGTTAAAGGCTATGGTCTTTGGTCAACACTTTATGGCTTTATGGCTCTAGAAGCTGACACCAATACTATTGTCGGTTTGGGTTTTTATCAGCACGGTGAAACACCGGGCTTAGGCGGTGAGGTTGACAACCCAAAGTGGAAATCACTCTGGGTTGGCAAAGAGGTCTACGCTGATGATGGCTCTGTTGCGATTACTATCACCAAAGGCCCTGCGCCTGTTGGCGATATCAATAAAGTTGACGGCCTCTCTGGTGCTACTTTGACCAGCAAAGGTGTCGACAACCTAATTAAGTTCTGGATGGGCGATAGCGGCTATGGCCCATTTTTGTCTAACCTCAAAGATGGAGATGCTTAATAATGAAGATTAAAGAGCTACTGTTTTCTCCAGTACTGACCAATAACCCAATTGGCTTGCAAATTCTGGGTATCTGCTCGGCATTGGCTGTTACCAGCTCGCTGAAAGTGACCCTGGTAATGTGTATTGCACTCACTGTTGTGACGGCATTTTCCAACCTGTTTGTATCTCTGGTGCGTAATCAGATTCCAAACAGCGTTCGAATTATTGCCCAGATGACCATCATTGCCTCATTGGTAATTGTTGTTGACCAGGTTCTGAAGGCCTATGCCTTTGAGATCTCTAAGCAACTTTCAGTATTTGTTGGTTTGATTATCACCAACTGTATTGTGATGGGCCGCGCCGAAGCCTTTGCTATGAAGAATCCGCCAGGTGCAAGTTTTCTCGACGGCATTGGCAACGGTTTTGGTTACAGCGCAATGCTAATTGTCCTCGCGGTAATTCGTGAACTGTTTGGTTCCGGTAAGCTGATGGGTTACGAGATTCTGCCTCTAGTTACCGATGGCGGCTGGTATGTACCTAACGGTCTATTGCTGTTGCCACCGAGCGCATTCTTTCTAATCGGTTTGATCATTTGGGCCATGCGCACTTATGATAAGAAACAGGTTGAAGTTGCAGAATTTAAAATTTGCCCCAACACCGTTAAGGAGGCTTAAATTATGGAACATTATTTAAGCTTGTTTGTGCGTTCGATCTTTATCGAAAACATGGCGCTGGCGTTCTTCTTGGGCATGTGTACCTTTATCGCAATATCCAAGAAAGTTGAGGCTGCTATTGGTCTTGGCATCGCGGTTATCGTGGTTTTGGCTATCACGGTACCCTTGAACTACCTTGTCTACAGTAACCTTCTCGCCGACGGCGCACTGGCTTGGGCCGGTTATCCCGAGGTCGATTTGAGTTTTCTTGGCCTGATTACCTTCATTGGTATTATTGCCGCTGCGGTTCAAATTATGGAGATGGTACTCGATAAATATATGCCAGCGCTTTACAACGCACTGGGCGTATTTTTACCATTGATTACAGTGAACTGTGCCATTATGGGTGCGGTACTGTTCATGGTTGAGCGTGATTACGATATGGCCGAGTCTACCGTTTTTGCGGTCGGTTCTGGTGTTGGTTGGGCGCTGGCAATTACCGCGCTTGCCGGTATTCGCGAGAAGTTAAAGTACTCTGACATTCCTCACGGTCTGCAGGGTCTTGGCATTACTTTTATCACTGTTGGTTTGATGTCGTTGGGCTTTATGTCCTTCGGTGGCATCGACCTATAACCTGCGAGGCTATTAGAGTATGGACGTTACTATCGTACTAGGGGTCGTCATGTTCACCGTGATCGTGCTTGCACTGGTTGTTGTGATTCTGAGTGCCCGCGCCAAACTGGTTAGCAGTGGCGATGTTAAAATTTCAATCAATGGCGAGAAAACTCTCACCGTTGAATCCGGTGGCAAACTGATGCAAACCCTCGCAGCTAACGGCTTATTTTTGCCGTCGGCTTGTGGCGGTGGTGGCAGCTGCGCACAATGCAAGTGTGTCGTAAACTCAGGCGGTGGCGGCATGCTGCCCACTGAAGAAGGCTCATTTACAAAGCGCGAAGCTTCTGAAGGATGGCGCTTGTCGTGCCAGACTCCAGTTAAAGAAGACATGGTTATCGAAGTTGACGAAGAGGTCTTCGGCGTTAAACAATGGGAATGTACGGTTGAGTCAAACCCGAACGTTGCCACCTTCATCAAAGAGCTGACGCTTAAATTGCCAGAGGGCGAGAGTGTTGATTTCCGTGCCGGTGGTTACGTTCAGCTTGAGTGTCCACCGCATCATGTAAAGTATTCTGACTTCCATATCGAAGACGAATACCGCGCTGATTGGGAGCGTTTTGGTTTCTTCAATATCGAATCTAAAGTTAATGAAGAGGTGGTTCGCGCCTACTCAATGTCCAACTACCCAGAAGAGCAGGGTGTGGTGAAGTTCAATATTCGTATTGCATCGCCACCTCCAGGCTCTAAAGGTATACCCGCCGGTCAAATGTCTTCTTATGTCTTTAATCTGAAGCCAGGTGATAAGATGAAAGTTTACGGACCGTTCGGTGAGTTCTTTGCCCGCGAAACCGAAAATGAGATGATCTTTGTTGGTGGTGGTGCCGGTATGGCTCCGATGCGCTCGCACATCTTCGATCAGTTGAAGCGATTAAAGAGCCAGCGCAAGATCTCTTTCTGGTACGGCGCACGCTCTCTTAAAGAGTTGTTCTATAAAGAAGATTACGATCAGCTTGCCCAAGATAATGACAATTTCTCTTGGAACGTAGCTATGTCGGATCCTCAGCCAGAGGATAACTGGGAAGGTATGACAGGTTTCATTCACAACGTACTGTTGGAGAATTATCTAAAAGACCATCCCGCTCCAGAAGATTGCGAGTTCTACATGTGCGGTCCGCCAATGATGAACCAGGCTGTGATCAATATGTTAAAAGACCTTGGCGTCGAAAACGAAAACATCATGCTTGATGATTTCGGCGGCTAATGAGTGATTAACGCATTGTTAAGCACTTGCTCAAAAACAAGGCCAGCTCTGCTGGCCTTGTTTTTGTTTGCCTGTTTCTCCCTCAGTGGTTGTTCAGAAGATCCGCTGCAAAGCTATCATTTTTCTGGCCCAACTATGGGCACACAATATAATATTACTTTGGTGCTAGATGCAGAACAAAGTCTGCCTAAGCCCCAGTTTGTAATACAAACCGAAATAGATATTTGGTTGCAAGATTTCAACCAAATCATGTCAACCTATATCCCCGATTCTGAACTGATGCGCTTAAATCGCGCGCCCGTAGAAATTCCGTTTGCGTTATCTGCGCCTTTGTTTGAGGTGTTATTACTAAGCGACCAAATTTATACTGCCAGCGCTGGTAGTTTTGATGTCACTGTTGGGCCCCTTGTTAACCTGTGGGGTTTTGGCCCGTTAGCAAGCTCAGTCGAACAACCTAAGCAAAGCGCTATCGACACGCAACTGGCAAATATTGGTCAGCACAACCTGCAGCTCAATAAGCAAACTGCCACTAAACAGAGCAAACTATTTATCGATTTATCCGCTATAGCTAAGGGCTACGGCGTAGATGTTATTGCCGCCAATCTAGAAACCCTTGGTATCCAAAACTACTTGATTGAAATTGGTGGCGAAATACGCGTAAAGGGTCAGAATAAGCGCCGCAAAGACTGGCGCTTGGGCATAGAACGGCCGAGCTTATTACATACGAGCAATCAGCAGACAATTGAAATTAACCGCGGCGGTGTCGCTACTTCCGGTGACTATCGAAATTACTTCGAGCAACAAGGCGTTCGTTACTCGCACACCATCGACCCACGAAGCGGCTGGCCGGTTAACCATAAGCTCGCCTCTATTACCGTTATCGCCAATACAGCGGCTGAGGCCGACGCCTGGGCTACCGCATTGACCGTGGCGGGCCCTGAGCAGGCACTGGCTATTGCGGACAAAAATCAGTTGGCAGTGTTTTTGATTATCAAGTCAGAGACCGGCTTTATTGAATCGTACAACTCACTGTTTGTGCCTTATCTCGGCGCAATTGATTAAACATAGGTAGGTATAACTGTGGCAACTTTTTTTATTGTTTTAGGCGTAATGCTTGCCGTGTGCGGCGGCATGGCTATTGGCGTTATCTTTAGCAACAAACCGCTCAAAGGCTCCTGTGGCGGCGTTGGTAAGGCACTGCAAGAAGACGACTACACTTGTGAGATCTGTGGCGACGACGAAGACAAATGTAACGAGATCAACTCAGAAGAAAGCGGTGAAGAAAGAGTTGGCAGCAGTTTTGACGACAAAGTCAATGCGGCTCTTGGTTACGACGTCAGTAAGAAAAACTAAACGCAGGGCTGGTTGCTGGCCTCGTTTATGTTTTCTGCCTGTTTAGGCATTTGTGTATTTATAGACTTAATATAATAAACAATCGAGTAGGGAAAGCAGGGTAATGGCGGATTATAACTACGACGTTTTGGTGATCGGTTCGGGGCCTGCTGGCGAGGGCGCGGCTATGGCTGCAGCTAAGAGCGGCAAACGAGTCGGTGTGGTTGAAAACCGTTCCACTGTTGGCGGTAACTGCACGCATAAAGGCACTATCCCGTCTAAGTCACTGCGAAATGCGGTTAAACAGATTATTCGTTTCAATGGCAACAGCATCTTTCGTGAGTTGGGTGACCCGCGTTTTTTAACCTTTCCCAAAGTTCTAGCGGAGGCCAACAAAGTTATCCCTAAACAGGTTGAGCTGCATACCGATTTTTATGCCCGCAACCGCGTTGCCTTGCATATTGGTAACGCCAACTTTGTCGATAAAAACACCGTCGCGGTAACGCAAAGTGACGGCGCTATTGAATGCATTAGCGCTAAAAGTGTTGTGATAGCGACCGGTTCACGCCCTTACCGACCAGCAGATGTCGATTTTAATCATCCACGCGTCTACGACAGTGATACCATTTTAGAGATGATGGAACACTCGCCATTGAACATTATTATTTATGGCGCTGGTGTTATTGGCTGTGAATACGCCTCGATTTTTGCCGGCCTCGGCATTAAGGTAGACCTAATCAATAGTCGGGATCGCCTGTTGTCATTTTTGGATGATGAAATATCCGACGCTCTTAGTTACTACTTACGCGACAATGGTGTGATGGTACGTCATGGCGAAGAATACGAGAGTATCGAGGCCGACGATAAATCGGTCACTTTACACATGCAGTCCGGCAAACGCTTGCGTGCCGATGCACTACTGTGGTGTAACGGACGCACCGGTAACACCGATGGTTTGAATCTCGACGCTATCAAGCTTATTGCCAACCATCGCGGCCAGCTCGGTATTAACGAAAAATACCAAACTAGTATTGACAACATTTACGCCGCTGGGGATGTAATAGGTTGGCCTAGCCTTGCCAGCGCCTCTTACGATCAAGGCCGCTCGGTGGCCGCCGCTATTAGTGGCGAAGAGTGCCGCTTTATTACCGATGCCCCAACGGGTATTTATACCATTCCCGAAATTAGCTCTATTGGTAAAACTGAGAGTGAGCTCACCTCTAGTAAAGTACCCTATGAGGTCGGACGTGCTTTCTTCAAAAACACCGCCCGTGGCCAAATCAGCGGCGAAGGCGTGGGCATGTTAAAAATTCTTTTTCATATCGATAATATGGAAATTCTCGGTATTCACTGTTTTGGTGCTGAGGCCTCTGAAATTATCCATATTGGCCAAGCCATTATGAGCCAGCAAGGTAAAGCCAATAGTATTGAATATTTCGTCAATACAACGTTTAACTATCCGACAATGGCTGAGGCCTACAGAATTGCAGCGTTGGACGGAATTAATCGGGTTAATCGGTTTTAAGGTGGCGGGTAAAACTTAAGCTTTACCCGCAAGCTTTTCAAAGACTTTTTTCATGACCCACCCGGCTAACCTTAAACTATTAATTTAACCTTAGTCGGGTGCTAAGCGTGGCTTAACTTATCGTAAAAATTATCGCATGTTATATTGCAGCTCGGTTGCGCTCATCTGTTTTCGGCATGTATTGACCCCAGCACACTGGATAGTAGCGAACATTACTAGACTTAAAAGTCTTACCTGTATACTTGGTTACTGGTGATTTTTGCTCATTTAAGCTCGGCTCGGACAGAGGATCAAACACTCACATTTTCGCTTCTGATCAAAATACGTTTCGCCAAACGTTAATTAGATTTTTTGCCAATTCGCGACAGGTTCAAGCTATTTACGGATAGGTTAAGTGAGCTAGCCAGTAATCTGCTTTGTATTTTAAAAACGATTGCATGCTTGCAGATACAATACTTAATTGCCCACCCCAAGTTATTCTTTTCAATTACTGATGCCTGTTAATGACAATCTAGCCGTGTTGGTGCAATACCTATAGGTTTGTCAGGTATCTATATTCTTGGTCATCCATTCGGGGTACATATACGAGTTCAGTGGTTGCCGGGTACTCTATAGAAGCCTTTGTAATTATTCTTAATCGTTGTGTCTAGTAGTAGTTAGATGCACCTGGTTTCTAATTAGCATTTTGCAATGCATCGTGCAATGTCAATTTATCTGCGGCGCGTAAGTTGTTATTTGTAAATGTATATTTTGTGCGAGGGTATCTAAAATCTCGCCCAGATCTTTATAGGATGCATAACTAGACTATATTGGTATTAAAATTGCTTAATTAGGTTGAGCGGTATGTTTGCTCTACCAGTTACGGGCAGTAATACAGTCATCGTTAATATGGGGCGGTAATGGCAAAGCATAATATCTGGTTACTGCTCGATAGCAGCAAAGCGGGTGGGATAGAAACTCACGTATTGCAATTGGCGAATGGTTTGCGCGATCACGGCGAAGCGCCGCTAGTTGTTTTTCTCACTGACTATGGCCAGCACCCGCTGCGAGATTTATTGCAGCACAACGGTATTTCCCAAATAACATTAGATGGCGGATTTACCGCTTTGTTAAAAAAATTACGTCAAGAACGTCCCGCTATACTGCACACACATGGCTATAAAGCGGGAATTTTTGGTCGATTAAGCGCATGGATAAGCAAGATACCGGTAATTAGTACCTATCATTCAGGAGAAATTGCTAGTGGCAAACTGGCTTTTTATGATTGGATAGATCGTTACAGCGCAGGTTTGGCCGTTCAGGTTTTTGCCGTTAGCCCGCAGATAGCTAAGCGACTTCCCGTCAAGGCAAAGGTGTTTGATAACTTTGTAAATACTCGAGATCTGCAAAACTCGACCGGTAAACAGATAGCGTTTGTTGGCCGAGTTAGCAATGAAAAAGGGCCTGATTACTTTGCGTCTTTAGCTAAACAGTTACCCCATTTAAGTTTTCATTTATATGGTGATGGACCTCTTTTACCAGAGCTTAAAAAGCATTGCCCCGAAAATCTATATCTGCACGGTCAGCTAGATAATATGGATACCATATGGCCAAAGATTGGGTTATTGGTTATACCTTCAAGGTATGAAGGTCTACCAATGGCAGCACTAGAAGCCATGGCAAGGGGGATACCTGTTTTGGCATATCGCGTTGGAGCACTTAATAAACTGATTAAAAATAATATCAATGGTTGGTTAATTACCTCAGGCGATTTTAACCTGCTGGTTGACCATGTCGATAATTGGTATGAGATGCCTACGTCGAGTAAGTACTGTCTGCAAATGTCGGCGAAAAGGACTATTGAAAATAATTTTTCAAGTGCGATCGCTATTCCTAAAATTATTGCTATTTATAAAAGTTTTTCAAGATGACCAGTTAGTTAGGCGTAGGTTGAATTTTATACTGATGAGCGCTTAATTTTTTATTATATTTTTAAAGTTTAACCGATCAGAAAAATATTTTTAAGCTTTGTAATGTGGCAGGAGTGTAACGTTGTATGGCCCGAAAAATTGTTATTCATCAGGCCGTTTATTACGGTCTTGGAATTTTATTAATGAAATCCGTGTCATTAATAATGTTACCTATACTGACTCATTATTTTACGCCTGCCGAGTATGGTGCGCTGGAATTAATGTTAAGTATTTGCAATTTTGCCACACTGTTGGTTGGTTTTGGTTTGGTGGATGCCTTGTATCGGTTTGTTGGTCTGAATGAAAACCCTGAAGACGAAGATAGCATTACGGCTAATTTTATTACCCTGGCTATTATTATTGGCGTCATTAGTCTAGTGGTTGGTATGAGCCTCGCCCCTTTTATTATTACCTTTCTGTCCGATGAAATTACGTTGTTTGACATGCAGTTGTTGGTCGTGATGTTTTCATTTGAGGGTTGTATCGCTATTCCGTTGGCTTGGCTTCGAATGAAAGAGCAGGCTTTTGTTTTTTTTGTGCTAACGAGCATTAAGGTGATGATCCAAGCATTATTATCTTGGATATTATTGCGGGAAGGTTATGGTATTACTGCGATTTTATGGGGCGGGCTAATTTCTATTATATTACTGGTGAGTGTTTTACTGTTTATGCAGATTCGCCAAACAGGCTTGCGTTTGAACTTAGCGTTAAGCAAAAATATATTAACTTATGGGATTCCACTGGTATTAAGTAGCTTCGCTACTTTTGCTTTATATGGTGTGGATTCTTGGATAGTTGTTGCTGTGTCATCTGAGCACGAATTAGGGTTGTATTCATTAGCTAAAAAGATAGCCACAATAAGTGTTATTTTAATGCAGCCTTACTGTATGTGGTGGTTTGCTAGACGTTTTGAGCAGTTAAAGCAACCTGATGGAATGCACTATGTAGCTAAAACAACCAGCTTAGGCTTGGTTTTAATGATGTGCTTTGCGACACTTATTTGTTTGAGTTCTTCTTTGTTAATGGAGTTATTTATTGATAATAAGTATCATGCGGCGCTGGTTTATTTGCCTTGGTTATTGTTGTTTTTGGTCGTAAAACAGATAACAGACCTCATTAATATGGGGTGTTATGTTAATAAAAGTACCGTCAACGTTATGTATATCGACTTTACTACTGCCGGTTTAGCGTTGCTTCTTTGTTATGTATTAAGTGGCCCATATGAGGTTTTTGGTGTTTTATACGCCTTGATTTTAGCGCAAATTTTTAGAGCCATAACTTTTTATGTTTACAGCCAGCGCGTTCTTCCTCTCAAGTTTGAGTGGAATAAATTGCTTCTTTTGGCGGTTATTTGTTTTTCATTAACTTTATTATTGCCTTATGCACACAGCATACGATTACAGATTTTATTAGTGTTTGTTGCGCTGTGTGTTTTTTCAGCTTTTTTGTATTGCAGTGGATTTATTCATAAAGACGTATTCAATAACCAAGATAGGGTTGGCATTAAAGCTAGCGCGCTGAGCTAACTACTGGTCTTATATTTGATGAATGCGATAGGCGTAAATTTTAACTGCGCATATAAATAACCTAGAAGGCGGCAGTGAATTTAAGATCAAATATGTTATTCGCCTTTGTGCCGAATATTAACGGCCTTATCGAAATCAGTTTTATCGAGTCTGCGGTGCACTAGCACAGAGTGTATGACATGGTCGTATTCGAAATAGACAACAAAATCTGCATACTTCCAATTCGATATCGGCGGTGTTCCACGTGCTGTAGATTTTATAACTGGCGGCCCAAACAACTGCAAAACTTGCTGTTTTTGCATGCCGCGTTCGGGGCGAGATATCTCACCGTTTTGATTGCTCTGCTGGCCGATGGGTACTTTGATCGTCTCAGCGTTCATCGGTAGAGATAGAGCGCTAGTAGCGCAGATCAATAGCAGTAGTAGTGGCTTCACTGAAGATACTCCGTAGTATTACTTTTAAAAGTGTATTGTCACCCGCGCTACTTGTTTGCGCGGGCCTAATATATAGGTCTGGCGGACCGTTGATGTCTCGCCATTACTTAACCTGTTTTTGTTATTTATGCCCATTTGTAGCTGCTGGGCGATCACTTGGTTTAATAGTCTATCGTAATCTAAGCCTTTGTGGGCTTGTTCTTGTGGGTTAACTTCTATTAAATGCAGTGCATGTTTATATCTGTCCCGTTATATGTCGGCTTGCGTTACTTACGCGCCAAGCGCCGCAACCAGTTTATCTCTTTCGTCAGTACCTTTTCGCTGTTGGGTATGGCATTTGGAGTGATGGCCTTAATTGCTGTGATGTCGGTTATGAACGGCTTCGACAAAGAGCTCAAGCAGCGTATTTTAAGCGTCACACCGCACATACTCGTGCAGGCACCTACCGACTCAGATTGGCAGCTAGTTGCCGCTAATGTTAAGGGTACCCAAGGAGTTGTCAGTAGCGCGCCTTATATTCACACCAGTGCGCTAATTAGCTATCAAAGCGGTATGCAGGGGGTCGAAGTCCAGGGTGTGCTTCCAGAGCTAGAACAGTATGTCTCTGTGGTTGACCAGCATATGCGTATGGGGAAACTTAGTGATTTAAAGGCCGGCGCTTACAATGTGATTGTTGGCCGTTTACTGGCGCGAAATCTAGGCGTGATGCCAGGCGATAAGTTGCTGCTCACCTTGCCGCAGGTGCAGGTAACCCCAGCGGGACTGTTTCCACGCGTTAAACGTTTTACCGTTAGCGGTGTATTTGAAGTGGGCGCGCAGGCTGATCAGAATCTCGCTATTATCCACATGCGTGACGCGCAAAAAATATTGCGCATGGCGCAGAAGGCCGATGGCCTGCGCATTAAAACCAGCGATATTTATCGTGCCGGCAGCATTGCTAGCGAGCTTGATCTTGCGCTCGGTGCCAATTACCAAGCGATTGACTGGAGCCAAACCCAGGGCAGCTTATTTCAAGCGGTTAAAATGGAAAAAATGGTGATCGGTATTTTGCTGATGATCGTTGTGGCTGTGGCGGCCTTTAATATTATCTCGAGCTTGATCTTGATGGTGGCAGACAAGCGCTCGGACATTGCGGTGTTGCGCACCATGGGCATGACAGCCGCACAAGTGATGGCAGTATTTATGGTGCAAGGCTTGGCGGTGGGTCTACTTGGGATATTGATCGGTGCTATCAGTGGCTGCTTGTTAGGGCTTTTTATAGGCGATTTAGTGACTTGGTTCGAAGTGCTAACGGGGCGCTACATTTTTGATCCCAGTATTTACTTCATCTCGCAACTACCCTCAGATCTGCAGTCGACTGATGTTGTTATTGTTTGTGCTACAGCCACGGTCTTAAGCTTGCTTGCCACGATTTACCCCGCTTGGCGAGCTACCCGCATTCAGCCCGCCGATGCACTGCGCTACGAGTAATATTTATGACAACTATGATTTCTTCAGTGAGCGCCAGTGCTTCAGTTCTGAGCGCTAAAGGTATCGGTAAAACTTACACCCAAGGTCCGCAGGTAGTTGATGTGCTTAAGGGCATCGACTTTAGTGTGGGTCGAGGGGAGCGCGTGGCTATTATTGGTACCTCGGGTTCGGGTAAATCTACCCTGTTGAACTTACTCGGCGGCCTAGATACACCCAGTAGCGGCGAAGTGACTGTGCTGGGGCAATCGCTCAACAACTTGAGTGAGCGCCAGCGCGGAAAATTGCGCAATAGTAGCATTGGTTTTGTTTATCAGTTTCATCATTTGCTGCCTGAATTCACCGCGCTTGAAAATGTTGCCATGCCGCTGCTAATCGGCAAGGTAAAGTGCGCGGAGGCCAATGCAAAAGCGCAGGCACTGCTGGATCGTGTCGGCTTAAAGACCCGCAGCAGTCATCGGCCATCAGAGTTGTCCGGTGGCGAGCGCCAGCGTGTGGCCATCGCGCGAGCACTGGCGTGTGAGCCCGAGTGTGTACTAATGGATGAGCCCACCGGCAACCTTGATCAAGACAGCGCTGATGCGATTCATAATTTGATGAAAGAGTTAAATAGCGAACTGGGTACCAGTTTTATTGTGGTCACGCATGACGGTCGTCTGGCACAAAAAATGGACCGCCAGTATTTACTCAGTAATGGTGAACTGCAGGACGTCACTGAAAAAGAGCCCGTGCAAGTAGTTAGCGCATGACAGGGCACTTTACTCTATTGATTGGCCGTCGTTACGGCATCAGTCGTGACGACCAGCAAATGACCGCATTTATTTCGCGTATTTCAACGCTGGGTTTAGTGTTGGGGGTAGCACTGTTGATACTGGTGTTGTCGGTAATGAATGGTTTTGACCGCGAGTTACGCGAGCGTATTCTGGGTATTATGCCGCAAGCTGTTATTTATCATCGTCAGGGCATGGAGGATTGGCGCCTGCGTGTGGGCGCACTTAATACCAAAGCCGGTGTTATTGCCAGTGCGCCTTTTGTAAAAGTGCAGGCACTGGCTTATCACAAAGCCAAAGTGGCGCCTCTAATATTGTTCGGAGTGGACGCTGAACTTGAAGCTAACGTGTCAAATATCACCACTATGCTGCCAGATTTTCGCAAGCAACTGCAAGGGAATCCCAACGCGTTACTGATTGGCTCAGGGTTAGCGGCAACGCTCGGCCTTAAAGCCGGCTCAAAACTTTCAATTATTGTGCCCAATGGCCAAGATCTCAGCCTGCCAAAAATTCGAGCCCTAACCGTCAGCGCCATAGTGCACACAGGCACCCAGGCCGATCACAGTTTGGCGCTTAGCAATCTGGCTACCGCCGCCCATTTAACCGGGCAGGCCAACCACATTAGCGGCCTGCGACTTAAAGTTGATGATTTATTTGCCGCGCCAGAGATTGCCCGCACGATAAGTCGAGAATGGGGCTATGGCTTTTACAGCAGTGACTGGACTCGAACTCACGGTAATCTTTATCAGGCCATTCAAATGTCAAAGCAGATGGTAAGTATGTTGCTGTTTTTAATTATAGGCATAGCAGCGTTTAATGTTGTTACTACGTTGATTATGGTGGTATCCGATAAGCGCAGCGATATAGCCATACTGCGCACTCTCGGCGCCTCAAAGTTACAAATTATGGCGATATTTCTTATTCAAGGCAGTTTAATAGGCGGTGTAGGCACGTTGTTAGGCTTAATACTTGGCTTAACAATGACTTTTTTTGCCAGTGACGTTGTCGCCTGGTTCGAATCGGTAGCAGGTATTCAGTTTTTAAAGTCCGACGTCTATCCAATCAGTTACCTGCCGACAGATATTCAATTCAACGATGTGGCACTAGTGGTAGTAGCGGCGCTATTGCTATCTGCCTTAGCGGCAATTTACCCCGCCTGGAAAGCTAGCCGAACCCAACCTGCCGAGGCGTTGAGGTACGAGGTTTAGTAGGGCACTTTGAGTCTTTTTAGCGCTCCAAGTGTCAACCACGCTAAGCTTTGAAGGCCCAAGTGCTTGTGCTGATTATTTGTCGATGTGTTGCTCTCTTAGTTTTTGACGTTTTCTCCAGTGGCGCAACACCTGCCAGCGCCAAAAAAACCGCATAGCTACGTAGGCAGTGGCGCCCAAACTCACCCCGCAGACCAAAGAGCCTAACAAGAGTGGTTGCCAAAGGCGTTCAATCTCGTCGATAAACCATTGGGCAGTTATCTCACCCTGAAAATCAATTGGCGGGATGCCCAATATAATCCTACCTAACTGTGTTGTTATCGCAAATATTGGCAGTATTGTTAACGGATTACTAATCCACACTAGCACTATCGACAAAGGTAAATTGCATCGAGCCAGCAATGCCAAGATTGCTGCAATAATCATCTGTCCCGGGAGGGGTAGGAAACAGGTAAAAACACCGACAAATGCGGCTACTGAAACCGAGTGTCTATTTAGGTGAAACAAATTCGGATCGTGCAATAGTTTGCCCAAAAACTGCAACCCTGGTCTCTTGCGTATTGATTCAGGGTCCGGCATGAGTCTTTTAAGTATTTTTCGAGCCATTCAATGTGGGCCTTAATTATTCGAAGTCTTATAGCAATTTGTTACTAAAAAGCGGGGCCATTATGCCTATAAACCCTTCTTAGAGCCAGATCAAAGGCTGAGTATGGCAGCAAGAGCATAGCCAACGGCTACATTACTAAAAAGAATCAATTTTTATCCCGCTCTGGCAGTAAAAGACATTGCTGCGGGACCCGTAATTTTTTGGGGCAGAGTTATATATCAGCCCCTAGTTGTGCATAGCTGACATGTTGTTGAATTTAAGCATTACAACGCCGTGCAACAAAATACTGCACCACATGGTAAATCACCTCTCAATGAGTCGCGGTGCTAACGCTAAAGCAAAGTGCCTGGGCAGTATTACTGATCATCGAGCGCCCGCGAACCTCGTTAATGACACGCTCATTAAAATAGCAAAAAATTGGCATTAATAAGCTAAATATAATCTCGACAGAGTGGCTCCCGGTGTTTTATAGCTGGCCGTATAAATGGCATTACGGCCAGCTAACTGCTGCAGACTTTTGTTTAATGCTTAACAATGCCGTTAGTTATTTTGCTATAGCTTATACTAGCAGAGACATTTATAGGGTGGCTTTTGTTTTCTGGCGGAGCTGCTTAAATTAGTTATCTTGGGCCGGGGTATATGGGGGTACATACCGGGTAGAAAATATTGGAGGTAGGGGTACAAATGATTGGTTAGACAGTCATTTATCATCTATACCAAAGTAGGTATTGCAAGGCGAGCTTGCTTCTTATGTGATTTTTTATTTCGCCTAAGACGCCTAATTTTGAAGTTTGTGAGATGAATTGCTACTCGCGCGCAGCCTCACTTTTATAAAGTGCTGTGCCGTTCAGACCAAGGAGTGGTCAATGCAGTGGCTGGCGGTATGTTTCAGTGTGGGTATTATGATGGCCGCAAGCTTATCGCGGTTAGTGCCTATTAGTGTGTTGTTAGCTTCCATAGCGGCCTTGGCAATTTGCTTTGGTATCAGCCTTTTTTTGTTTCGTCGCGCTCGTTGGCTGCGGCAGTGGTGCGGGTTAATACTCGCCCTACTGCTTGGTTTTACTTATGCCAATCATCAAAATAGTATCAGTTTAGCCAAGCAATTGCCCGATTCCTATGATCGTCAGGACGTGTGGTTAAATGGTCATATTATAGACGTAAGTCACGATAGTCCTCGGCGGCAACGATTTCTATTTCAGCTTAACGAGAGTGATTTTGGGGGCTTAGCAGCTAATGCTCAGTTGCTTCTTAGTTGGTATGACCACAGCGACCGCATTGCGGTAGGTGAGCGCTGGCGCTTAAAGGTTCGTTTAAAGTCACCCCGTGGTTTTGTCAATCCGGCGGGTTTCGATTATCAGGTCTGGCTATTACGAAAAGGCATTGTCGCCTCAGGTACCGTTAAATCTGCTACTAAAGTCGGCAATACCTCCGACCAATTTAGTATCCCTTTAGCCCGACAAGCCCTTCGACTGTGGCTGGAAAGAGCCGAGATAAACAACACTGCCCACTTCAAGGCATTAATGATCGGCGACAAAAGCCATATCGGTAGTGCCAGCTGGCGCCTGTTGCAAAGCACCGGCACCGTGCACTTGATGGCTATATCGGGATTACATATTGGCCTGATCGCCACGTTGGGCTATTTCTTGGGGGCTTTAGTTGGCCGTATGGCTAACGCCATACGGCCAAGAATCAGTACATTTTTAATTGCCAATATCAGCGCTGCCACCTTAGCGGCGGCTTATGCTGCCCTGGCAGGTTTTAGTACGCCCACATTGCGCGCTTTAATTATGGTGCTGACGGTGCAGTTTTGTCTGTGGCTATACCGTCCAGCTCTGAAACGCCTAGCGGCAAGCTTGGCGCTGCTGGGGGTTGTTGTTATCGATCCACTGGCAATATGGGACACAGGTTTTTGGTTGTCGTTTGCAGCAGCTGTCGCTCTGTTGTTGATATTTAGTGGGCGCAGCACAAAGTCAAATAGAACATACGGTACTGCCATAGCCGCAGTCCGATCACAGTGGTATTTATTTGTTGTATTGCTGTTACCAATGCTTTGGCTTTTGCAGCGTGCTTCGCTACTTGCTCCTGTTGCAAATTTGATTGCCATACCTGTGGTGTCAGCCCTGGTAGTGCCATTGTTATTGTTGGCGGTTCTGTTACACGCTCTGCTGCCATTATCGCTTAGATCTTATGCAGATTACCCTTTGCAGTTGGCTGACTGGGTGCTCACCTGGCTGTGGCAAGGCCTTGAATGGCTGCAAGGTTTGCCCATAACCGCACATATCAATGGCGGCGCACAGAGTTGGGGCAGTGTTGTGGTGGGTTTGTTGGCTGTTGCATTAATGCTTAGCCCGCGTGGCATTCCCGGTCGTCGTCTGGGATATTTGTTGCTGGTATTGCCGTTAATGTTCTCGCCAAGAGGGCTCAAAGAGCAATTGCGAATTACGTTCATGGATGTTGGCCAAGGTACCGCGGTTGTTATAGAAGCGGGTGGCAAACGAGCCGTTTACGACACAGGTCGCAGTTTTAGTGAAAAGTTTGATGCCGGCAGCGGCATAGTATCGCCATACTTAGACTCCGTTGGCGCGCGCACTATCGACAAGTTAATCATAAGTCACGGCGATGCCGACCATAGTGGTGGGGCTGCTCAATTGGCTGAGCGCCATGCGGTAATAGAGGTTAATGCGCCGGCAGAGTTGATCACATGTCTGTCATCGGGGTCGAGACATTGTCTACCGGCCAGTTGGAATAAAAAGCCTTTATCAATGCCTGTTAAGGCCCACAGATATCAAAACTGCGAGACCCTTAGACGCTGGCAGTGGGGGCAAACTGATTTCAGCCTTTTTTCTTTTCGAAGTACATTTGCTGAACAGGGCGGTCGCCGTAACCACCCGCATGCTAACGCGCGCAACAATCGCTCCTGTCTCTTGCTTATTGAACATAATGGTATCAGCGTGTTACTCACCGGCGACATTGAAGCGCTGGCCGAACGTGGGCTGTTGTCCTCGGGCATATTGCCACGCCATGTTGACTGGATGACGGCACCACACCACGGCAGTAAGACATCCTCCACAAAAGCTTTTTTGACACAACTCAGGCCGCACAATGTAGTTTTTCAATACGGCCACAAAAACAGTTACCGGCATCCAAACAAGGCCGTGGTCGAGCGGTATATAAGCGTCGGCAGTCGTATCTTTAATACCGATCAGCTCGGCGCCATTCAGTTGTCGGTGAACGAGTCTGGCCAGCAAGTCGTCACTCGTATGCGTCAAGATCGTCGCCGCTTTTGGTACCATTAATATCTGTGGCTACTAAATAGTTGGTACCTTTGGCTCCGTGTTATCGCGCTGGCTATCGTTGTATCTTGTGCAGTGGGTTGTAACCCACCCTTGTGATTATGCTAAAGTGCGCAGCGTATAAATTCTGCCGACAAATATTGCTCGTCAGAGAAGTCATTAATGCAATAGGAGTTAGGCGGTGTTCGAAATTATTAAAAGTGGCGGCTGGTTGATGCTGCCTATTATCCTGTGTTCCATCGCCGTGATTGCCATTAGTGTCGAGCGCTATTGGACCCTGGATTCGACAAAAATAGCACCGCGTCATTTACTGGCCCAAGTGTGGGGCTGGATCAAAAATAATCAGCTCGATGCCAACAAACTCAAAGAGCTTAAAGACTCCTCAGAACTGGGCACTGTTTTAGCTGCAGGCTTGTCCAATTCACGCCATGGCCGCGATATTATGCGCGACAGCATTCAAGAGGCGGCCAGCCATGTTATTCACAGTATGGAGCGCTATGTAGGAGCCCTTGGTACAATCGCTGCCGTGGCGCCTCTGATCGGCCTGTTGGGAACTGTCTTTGGGATGATAGAGGTGTTTACCGCCATTACCACGCAAGGCACGGGCAACCCAGGAGTTCTGGCCAGTGGCATATCCAAAGCCCTTATTACTACCGCTGCCGGTCTGACCGTTGCTATTCCAGCAATGATGCTACATCGCCACTTTTGTCGTCATATTGATACCTTAGTTATTACTATGGAGCAGGACGCGATTAAATTGGTCGACGCACTGCACAGCGACCGCCGTGTCGATGTTAAAACGTCTTAATTCGGAGATATAACGTGCAGTTTCGCCGCCAGCTTCGAGAAGAAGACGCTATTAATCTGACCCCGCTAATTGATGTGGTTTTTTTGTTGTTGATCTTTTTTATGGTCTCAACCACTTTTACCAAAGAGACTCACCTCAGTATTAATTTACCTCAAGCCAGCGGTGACCCGCAGGTCGAGAGCCCAGAAGATGTAGAGATATTGATTAACGCGGACGGCAGTTATGCGGTCAATGGTCGCGCGCTGGTTAATGCCGAACTCATAACGCTACTCTCGGCTTTGGATATCATTAACCCAGACAATACTGCGGAAAACACCCCGCTAATCATTACTGCCGACGCCAACTCGTCCCACGAGGCTGTAGTGCGTGCCATGGACGCTGCTGGGCAAGCTGGCTTCGTGCAATTAAGCATCACTACCCGCAACGCCAGCACAGACTGACAGCAAGGTGAGTCTGCAAAATAGTATCAACCGTTTTTGGTACAGCCCTAATCGCCTGCAAAATGGCTTTAGTTTAGCGCTGCAACCGCTGGCGTGGCTATTGCAGTTTGTTGCCCGCAAGCTTCGAAAATCGCACACGGCCGCTGCCGAGAAACTTAGTGTACCGATCATCGTCATTGGCAATATAGCCGTCGGCGGTACGGGTAAAACTCCTGTCATTATTGCCCTAGCTAAAGCGTTAGCGGCAAACGGGCACTCGCCTGGGGTCGTTAGTCGTGGCTATGGTGGGTCCGCGCCAAACTACCCACTGCTCCTCACCGATACAACACCTGTGGCCGATAGCGGTGATGAGCCTGCACTGATTTTACAAGCTCTTTCTATGCCAGTATGTGTTGCACCGGAACGAGTAGCGGCAGCTAAATTGTTGATCAGCAAAGGTTGTGATGTCATTCTCAGTGATGATGGCCTGCAACACTATAAGCTGGCTCGGGATGTTGAAATTGTCGTGGTAGATTCAACGCGTCAATTCGGTAATAACAGGACTCTGCCTGCTGGGCCTTTACGTGAACCTCGCACACGCTTAATTGAGGCTGACTGTGTGATTAGTAACGGCGAGTTAGCGGCGACATTACACGCACAGCAATACGCTATGCAACTGCAGCCGCTGCACTGGGTCGAAGTTGCTTCGGGGAACACTGTGGCCTTAAAAGACTTTCACCTTAGCGACGACAGCTATGCTATCAGCGGCATTGGCAATCCTCAGCGTTTCTTTAACACTCTATTAGAATTGGGGGTCGACGCGTCCACCGTTGCTCTAGCCGATCATCACAACTTTCAAGATCAAGATTTAGCCCCTTATAGCGGCAAGTTGTTACTTATGACCGCCAAGGACGCTATTAAATGCCACAATTTATGTGATAAGTTCGACAGTAGTCGATGGTATTTTTTAGCGGTTGAAGCTCAAATAGATACAGCATTTTACACTATGGTAGAGCAGCGTATGGCACGCTATACCTGCCAGCATGGCGAGTTTTTAGAGAGTTGAATATGAGTTTTTATATTGTGATCCCCGCGCGCTATGCTTCTAGTCGTCTGCCGGCTAAACCACTGGCAATGATTGGTGATAAAACCATGATTCAGCGAGTGTATGAACAGGCCAGCAAAAGCGCCGCGACTAAAGTTATTGTGGCCACTGACGATCAGCGCATAGCCGACTCGGTCAAAGTGTTTGGCGGTGAAGTCTGCATGACCTCAGATACGCATACCTCTGGCACCGATCGCCTGCAGGAAGTGGCGGCTTGTTACGGCTTTAGCGACAGTGATATTGTAGTTAATGTGCAAGGTGATGAGCCTTTAATTCCCCCTCAAGTTATCGATCAGGTTGCCGCCAATTTAGCGGCCAACTCAGCGGCCAGTGTTGCCACGCTGTGCGAACCGATAGCCTCACTGCAAGACTTTAATGACCCCAATGTTGTTAAGGTAGTGAGCGATAATAACGGTTTTGCCCTGTATTTTTCGCGCGCACCTATACCTTGGCCTCGCGATACTTACACCCCAAGCAGCAGCCATCTACCCAGCGAGCTAGTCGCACGGCGTCATATTGGCATCTATGCTTATCGCTGTGCTTTATTGAACCGCTTTATTCGCTGGCCACCGGCGCCACTGGAGCAATTAGAGAGTCTCGAACAGCTGCGCGTGCTTAGCAATGGCGAGCACATTCATATCGACTTGGCCTGCCAAAAGGTGCCTGGAGGTGTCGATACCCCTGCAGACCTTGAGCGCATTCGCTTACATCTAGGAGCACTATCTTGATTCGAGTTCTGTTCGTCTGTTTAGGCAACATATGTCGCTCACCCACTGCACATGGAATTTTTCGCACAATGGTGTCAGATGCGGGTCTCAACGACTGCATTAAAGTAGATTCAGCGGGCACTGCCGACTGGCATCCTGGCAGGGCGCCAGACCCCCGCACCTGCTCGCATGCACTCAAGCGTAATTATGATTTGAGCGATTTAAGGGCTCGTCAGGCGGTGATTGAAGACTTTGCTCGATTCGACTATATACTCGCAATGGACAGTGAAAATCTCGCCAACCTGCAGTCCATAGCGCCTAGTGATTACGCCGGTTATCTGGGGTTAATGCTCGATCTCGGTGAATCTTCAGATACAGAGGTGCCAGACCCTTATTACGAGGCCGAACAGTGTTTTGAGCGCGTACTTGATCTGCTCGAAGACGCCAGTCAGGCGCTATTAACGCGTATTAAAACTCAACTTTTAGAGGGCTGATTTTGCTGACCCCCAACTATAATCTGCAGCCCTTCAATACCCTGAGTATCAGTGCCCAAGCCAAGTTTTTCGCAACCGTTAGCAATTTACCGTCACTGCTGGATGTCGTCAGCACCGCCCGCAAAAAAAAGTTACCGCTGTTACTCCTTGGTGGCGGTAGCAACATAGTGTTAACAGATAATTTTCCCGGTATTGCCATCAAACTCAATTTAATGGGACGCGAGCTGGTTAAAGAGACTGACGAATGTGTCTGGCTGCGCGCTGGCGCCGGAGAAAATTGGCATGAGCTAGTGAATCACTGCTTGAGTCACCACTACTGGGGACTGGAAAATTTATCGCTGATTCCCGGTTGTGCAGGAGCCGCCCCGATTCAAAATATAGGCGCCTATGGTGTTGAGTTAAAAGATGTCTTTTATGAACTGGAAGCCGTACAAATAAGTACTGGCGATACAGTGGTTTTCAATAAAGACGCCTGTCAGTTCGGCTATCGCGACAGCATCTTCAAAGGGCGTTTGAAAGACCAGTTCATTATCACCTCTATCACCCTAAAGCTCTGTAAAACACCTAAACATACTGTTGTTTACCCAGCTCTTGCGGCTGCACTGAAAGCGATTCCCGAGGCCTCCTTAACACCCGCCGATGTCAGCACTGCGGTGTGCGCGATTCGTCGCAGTAAGCTGCCCGCGGTGGAAGAAATTCCAAATGCTGGTAGTTTCTTTAAAAACCCGCTGATCAGTCACGCGCTATACAGCACTTTGCAGCGTTCTCATCCCACCATGCCCGCATACGACCAAGGCGCAGCAGGCGTAAAGCTAGCGGCGGGGTGGTTGATAGAGCAAGCCGGCTGGAAAGGAAAGGGTATGGGCGGCGTGCTTATGCACAAGCATCAAGCACTAGTGCTGACCAATCCCAAGCGAGCTTCTGGAGCGGCGGTGCTGAAGCTGGCTCAGGCGGTGTGCACTTCCGTGGTTGAGCGGTTCGGTGTAGAGTTAGAAATAGAACCGCGCGTTTATCCTTAACAGCGTTATGCTCCAGTTGGCCGCTGTAGGTCATGGCTGTCTTTTCAGCAGGATAGCAATAGCGGTGATTGCCCCGCCTTGTTGGGGCCATACTGGGCAAGGGTTTTACTCGCGGCTACACCCTACACCCTACGCCAAGAGCCGGTTAGCCACAATTGCAAGGATGTAATCGCTGAGCATTTTTTGGCCTATAATTGCTATCAAGCTCGCTACCGCTCATGTTGCCAAAGGCCCTCTTGCTCTGATGCCTGCATAACCCTAGTAGCATGGTTTAAAAGCGCTAGTATTAGCCAGTTCGTGGTTACTATTAAATAGTCTGGGCATTAGCGCTGGGCAAGATGTAAAATGAATGTTAAGTTCGGTCGGCAATCTCAGGGCGGTGCATTAACTTTGCCAATGCAGTCTCGAGGTGATTTTTACAGTAAATTTTGAGGTGACAGCTTGGTCAATATCCTTGTTGTAGATGATCACGATCTAGTTCGCATGGGTATAGTGCGTATTCTTGAAGATGTCGATAATTTCACCATTATTGGTGAGGCCGACTGTGGTGAAAAAGCCCTGCTCTTAACTCGTGAGCACAACCCCGATGTTGTGCTTATGGATGTTAAAATGCCAGGCATTGGGGGTTTAGAGGCCACCAAAAAGCTATTACGAATAAACCCCGAGATAAAAATTATTGCCGTTACCGCCTGTGATGACAGTATTTACCCAACAAAGCTAATGCAAGCTGGCGCCGTTGGTTATGTCACCAAAGGGGCCGGACCAGAAGAAATGATCAGCGCCATAAACACGGTGATGTCGGGCAATTTATTTATGAGTAGTCAGGTCGCCCAACAAATGGCTCTGAAAAACTACAGTGGCGCACAATCATCACCCTTTGATCAGCTTTCAGATCGCGAGCTACAAACAGCACTGGCTATCGCTAACGGCAAGCGCGCACAAGAAATAGCAGAAACCTTCAGTGTTAGTCCAAAAACCATCAATAGCTATCGCTACCGAATCTTCGACAAGCTACAAATTAGCAGTGATGTTGAGCTGACCTTGCTAGCCGTAAAACACAAAATACTTGACCCCGAGTCCGTAGTCTAAAACACCCGCAGTCCTATTTTATGTCTGATTTCGACGCTGACAACTTAATTGCCAGTTTGCCCGGCCAGCCCGGCATCTATCAGATGTACGATAGTGCCGATAAAATCCTCTATGTTGGTAAGGCCAAAAATCTCAAAAATCGTGTGTCGAGTTATTTTCGACAAACGGGCCTAAACAGCAAGACTATGGCCCTGGTGTCCAAGATAGCCCAGGTATTGGTAACTATTACCAAGACCGAAGCCGAAGCTTTAATTCTTGAGCACAATTTAATTAAGTCGCAGCAACCGCCCTACAATATTTTATTGCGCGACGACAAATCTTATCCGTATTTATTCTTGTCGGCTGGAGACTTTCCTCGCATATCATTGCATCGTGGCGCGCAGAAAAAAAAGGGTCACTATTTTGGCCCTTTTCCAAACGTTGGGGCGGTAAAAGACAGTCTGTACTTTCTGCAAAAAACTTTTCGCTTGCGCAATTGCGAAGACAGTGTTTTCAGTAACCGTACTCGGCCCTGTCTGCAGTACCAAATTAATCGCTGCACCGGTCCGTGCGTAAAATTGATTAGCGTAGATGATTACGCCAAAGATATTGAACATGCCGAGCTGTTTTTGCGCGGCAGCAGCGACCAGCTAATACAAGAATTAGCCGACAGTATGGAATTCGCTGCGGAAAAGCTCGACTATGAACAGGCGGCACAGCTGCGCGATCAAATAGCGGCGCTGCGCAGGATTCAATCACAGCAGGGCATTGATGCCGGCGGCGGTGATATCGATATTATCGGTTGTGCCAGTGAGGGTGGCTTAGCCTGTGTGCACTTGTTGTTTATACGTCGCGGCCGCATGCTCGGCAGTAAAAGTTATTTCCCTAAGCTCACTTTAAACCAAAGTAATAACGAGCTTTTGGAAAGCTTTATCACTCAGTTTTATTTGGCCGATCAGCGCAAAGATCTTCCGCGAGAGGTGGTCATAGGCATGCCGCTTGAAAGTGCCGGTATTATTGCCGAAGCACTCACCCTAAAAGCCAAAAGAAATATCAATATCAATCACTCTGTGCGCAGCAAGCGAAGCAAGTGGCTGTCAATGGCGCAAGAAACAGCAGAGCAAAATCTAAAGGCGCGCATCGGTAGCCGGCAGAATACTCAGCAGCGATTTGTCGCGCTTAAAGAGCGCTTGCAGCTGGCTGAGATACCGACACGACTAGAATGCTTTGACATTTCTCACTCAAGCGGCGAAAAAACCGTCGCCTCGTGTGTAGTCTTTAATACTGAGGGCCCCCTTAAAAGCGATTATCGTCGCTTCAATATTGACGGCATCACTGGTGGTGACGACTATGCCGCGATGGAGCAGGCGCTTAAAAGGCGCTACACCCGGGTGCAAAAAGAAGAGGGCAGACTTCCCGATATATTGTTTGTCGATGGTGGTAAAGGCCAGCTCAATCGCGCGCGTGCCGTCATGGTTGAGCTCGGTATAAATAGTGTTATGTTGATCGGCGTTGCTAAAGGCAGTACGCGCAAGGCTGGGTTTGAAACGCTATATCTGGAAACCACCGACTGTGAACTTTCGCTCGACAGTCATGACCCTGCGCTGCATTTGATTCAGTACATTCGAGATGAGTCGCATCGCTTTGCTATTGGCGGACACAAGCAAAGGCGCGATAAACAGCGCAAAACATCGCGCCTAGAAGAGATCGAAGGCGTAGGTCCTAAGCGCCGTCGCGAATTGTTACGCCATTTCGGTGGGTTGCAGGAGATAGAGCGGGCATCGGCCGACGAAATAGCCACGGTCAAAGGCATCAGTAAGATCATTGCAGAGGAAATTTACGCCGCTTTTCGCGGCTAAACTCTGAAAAAACCGCGTAAGCGTTTATACTGGCTTATAAAGCTGCTTTTTTGCAGTGCCATCACCCTACAGCACTAAGAACTTAGACAATATGACACTAGCCAATCAAATTACGCTATTTCGAATAGCGCTTATCCCAGTATTTGTGATCGTTTTTTACCTTCCCTACAGTTGGAGCTACCCAGTTTCGGCGGTAATCTTTGGTTTAGCAGCCATCACTGATTGGATTGATGGCTATGTAGCTAGAAAATACAATCAAAGTACTGCTTTTGGTGCCTTCTTAGACCCCGTCGCCGATAAATTAATGGTTGTGGTGGCGCTGGTGCTTTTAACCTCGGTACATCCTAGCGTTTGGTTTGCGGTTCCTGCAGCGGTGATTGTTGGTCGCGAGATTGTTATATCCGCGCTCCGCGAATGGATGGCAGAAATGGGCGCACGCGCCAGCGTTGCCGTATCCTACATTGGCAAGGTTAAAACCACGGCACAAATGGCCTCTATAATTGTGCTGTTGGCCTTTAACCCTAATACCCAGCCTATATTTACGCTGTTTGGTAGCTCAGTATTTATGATGTGCGGCTTTGCCTTGCTTTACACCGCGGCTACGCTCACCCTTTGGTCTATGGTTTTGTACATAAAAGCAGCCCTGCCGACCTTATTGGCTGAAGATTCTAAATAAAGGCGCAGGAGCCTTGACAGCTGGCAGCCAATGAATAGAATAGCCGCACCTTATGATTGATATAGCGACATAAGGGCTAGCTACAATGGCTTAATCACCCAAAATAGCGCACCAAGGCTTGGTGGTAGAATGGTTATGCAGCGGACTGCAACTCCGTTTACCCCGGTTCGATTCCGGGCCAAGCCTCCAAATTTTCGACCAAACCTCCGCAGCAATATGGGCGGTTCATCGATTTGCCTCGGTGGTGGAATTGGTAGACACAGCAGACTTAAAATCTGCCGACCTCACGGTCGTGCCGGTTCAATTCCGGCCCGAGGCACCATTTAGAAAACGAAAAAACCCCTTTGACTACCTTAGTCAAAGGGGTTTTTTCGTTTATGAGTGATACAAAAATAAAAATTTTAATAAATATAATATTTTTATCGACTCAACTTTACGGTACTGCAATCAGCCGACGCCCTTGGCTTATATTAATGAAGCAGTTAGCCTACTGCGGGCAAAGGCAACGTATTAGAATTTGCTGGGTTGTTGTATTTCTTTTGACGCAGATAAGCAACATCCGTCGCGCAAACGGCAATTAGATCATCGAGATTGTCGTAGCTATTAGGCGTTAACCGAGCCGTAGCGACAGCACTGGAAATGCTAATCTGCTTGTTTTCTTGTTTGGAAAAACAGTAATAACCCGAAAGCCTTGCTGTAAACGCTCAAGCTTAGCTAAGTGCTCAGATTCGCTATGGCACAAGGTGATCATCAAAAAATGAGCCCAATAGAATATGCGCCAATGTTAGAGCAGGAAAATAGCGCTATGAGCGCTGTAACGAACTTTCTCAAGCACACCAATATCATAGCTTGGCTGTTGAAGCGCCTGCAGAGTTAGTGACACTAACCGGCTTATTCTTAACAGGGCAAACTTCCATAACTGAGCAACCATATACAGGCAGCAAGGAGAACATGTCTGCATCTGACCGATCAATTGCGAAAATTAAAAAAATTTTTAAACGATAGACTGCTTAGAGTGGATCTATAACGACCAAAATAAATTGATAGACGCCCGTAACAAGTAGAAATGAAAATATCAAAACTGGGGGGAGGGGAGGTTGCCTTTAGTAAGTCGCGACTCTGACATCGAGATAGAAGCGAATGAATTGTAGGCTAAGATCGAATACGTGCAATGTTGTTGGTACTACGTTCAACCTTAAACACTGGTGTTCAAAATTGACTCAACTCGAGTTAAAAAAGGTCTGTCCTCGTACCTTTTTTAACAGTCGCTGAGTCTTGTACCTGAACCAATCTTTAGCTGGTTTTAATACGAGAGCCAAAGCGACGCTGGAATTTCGAAGAGCGACCTTCGCTAGAATTGTGACGCTGATGCCCAGTGTAGAAAGGGTGGGATTCAGACGATATGTCGAGTGTCACGTAAGGGTAAGTTTCACCATCTGACCAGACAAGAGTCCCTTTGGTCGCCACAGTGGAACCAATTATGAAATGCTTGTCGATACTCGTGTCGTGAAATATGACCTGACGATATTCAGGATGGATACCAGGTTTCATTGAACTGCTTCCTATTAATTTATGTTATAACATAACTATAACAGGTTTGATGTTTAACGACCAATAGTTACGGCACAATCAGGACTGGAGGTGGTTTTTCACCTCCAAAAGTCTGACGGTTCAGCATTTTAATGCTAATCCATTAACGAGTCGTTTACCGATTTCATAACGTTAAGGTTGAATCAATGTAAGAAAAAATCGATTACGCCGGCAATTTATTACTTGGCTGATAATAAATTTACTGTCCGAATTAGATATAAACTCAGGGTTTCTTTAATGGCTTTGAGTCTACAAGCAGTTTTCATCTGATTATTAAGACATTAAGACATTAAGACATTAAGACATTAAGACATTAAGACATTAAGACATTAAGA
>CAJWZU010000008.1 GCA_913050115.1 uncultured Cellvibrionales bacterium | reverse complement strand
GTAAGTGTAATTTATTATAATCGAAATAATATTTTTTGGTACTAAAGTTTAGGATTATTTTATGGTTTATATAAAGTTATATTCTCTTTTGATCTTTTCATGTTTTTCTTGCCTATCTTTTTCTGGGGTTGATAGAGTTGATGGTACTAATGTTTATATGGATCCACCTGAAAGATTTTTTCCTTCAAATAAGATTTCTGGATTTTATCGAGAGGATATAAAATCTTCTATTATAGTTACACAGTTTAATACTCCTGTTGTTCAATTATGGCCTATGATGAAGAGAGAGTCATTAAGTGGTAATGGTAAGATTTTTATTGAAAGTCGCAGTCCTGTTGTAAGTGGTTTTACTGCGAAATTTGCTAAAATAAAACACACTATTGATGGCGTTGAATTTTATAAGTTTTTACTCCTTTTTGGTGGTTCTGAAAAGTCAGTTTTTATATCTGGGTCTATCCCTGTTTCTGTAGGATTGGTGGTTGAACGTGCAGTTATAAGGTCAATGTTTTCTGTAAATTTTGAGGAAGAACTAGATCCTGATATTTTTGAGGGTTTAGGGTTTACTATTGGCGAGTCTAAAAATCTTAAATATTATCAGAATATCCATAAAACTGTGTTCTGGAAATCTTTATCTTGGGGTAACTTTGAACCCATGTTCATAGCCGGTTTTCAACCTGTCAGCTCTATTTATTGCGGTGAAAATATTCCTCTAAAACGTTTTCGACCAATTATAAAAAATGTTGTAAATATTAAAATAATTGAGTCTGGCTTGGTTGTTGTAGATGGTATTAGTTTTTCAGAAATTGTTTCGAGTGGATTTTCTAATGATGATTCTGTGTCGGTTGTTATGTACCAAGCTGCTGTTCAATTGGGTTCGGAGTGTCTAGTTGTTAATGGCATTGTTGACAAAAAGTACGCCGATATTTACGTGAATGAATTTAAGGATTTGTTGAGAGGCACTACTATAAAGTGAAGAGGAAGTAAGGGGGGCAGTCCTTGAAATATGAACTCACTCATGGCGCTTCGTAATGAGGCTCAGGGTTTTCTTTTCTAGCTCTAAGATTGTAAGGAAAAAACGATAACTGCGCCAGTGATTGAGATGAATCATTAGCAGCCACTAAACATAAAAAGCGCAGCCTGAGCAAAGGATTGGGTGACCGCCGAGGATGATGGGAAGGCAGGTTTTACAGGAGTAACAACCTGTCCTGCCGAGGCGCTATTGTGCACACAGTGGGCGCGTATACTGAACTGATTGAGTGGAAAACCAACCAAGCTAGGGGCAATAAGCTTGATTGCCCTAACAAACCCAATCCATCGTATTTTACCAATATATCTTGTGTCTTACTCAGGCTTAATTTGACGTTTCTTAAACGGCGCCCTTGGCCTTGAGTATGGCTACGTAATCCTCTCCACAGCGATGCTCGGCGGCAATAGCGAGCATAGTTTTACCATCAGGATTGCAGGCATTAAGGTTGCGTCCTTGTTCTACAAAGAAACCGATAAAAGTTTCGAAACTGACCGCTAGCATGCCACGATAGGCTTTTTCGAGTAGGTAGAAATCCGTATCAATGCCCTTGGGTGCTTCAGCATAGAGAAAGGTTTTGATGCGGGCGTCGTCGAATACTTCGCCGAGAACTTTTTCTTTGTCTTTTTTCAAACTCATTTTAATAACCTACATATTTTTACGTTGTTAAAGGTATTGCGGGCGAACCAGCGCCCGCCAAGATGCCTTTATACTAATTCGTTTAATTTCTTCATCAAGATCTGATTGATCATCTGCGGGTTGGCCTGACCTTTTGAGGCTTTCATTATTTGCCCCATAAAACCGCCGAGTTTTTTCTTGCGCTTGCTCTCGTCGGTATTTTTGTAGTCTTCGACCATGGCGGCGTTGGCGGCCAGCACAGCGTCAACCATACCTTCTAGCGCGCCTGTGTCGGATACTTGCTTGAGGCCGCGCTTCTCGATGACGGCATCGGCATTGCCTTCGCCTTTCCACATGCCTTCAAATACTTGCTTGGCCTGCTTGCTTGATATGGTGTTGTCTTTTAAACGCGCAATCATGTCGCCGAGCATGTCGCCGGTGACCGGAGATTCGGCTATGGCTTTGTCATCGGCATTTAAGCGTGCAGAGACTTCACCCATTACCCAGTTGGCAGCGAGCTTAGCATCTGAGCTTGCGGCCGCTTCAAAGAAGTGGGCGAGGTCGGCGCTGGCCGAGAGCAAACTGGCGTCGTATTCGGACAGTTTGTAAGTGTCGACAAAGCGCGCTTGACGCTCGGCGGGTAGCTCTGGCAATTGCTTGCGGACGGCTTCAATAAAGTCGTCGTCAATTTCTACCGGCAATAAATCGGGGCAGGGGAAGTAGCGGTAGTCATTCGCTTCCTCTTTACTGCGCATGGACTTGGAGGTTTTGGCATCGCTGTTATAGAGACGAGTCTCTTGAGCGATGCTGCCGCCGTCTTCCAAGATATCGATCTGACGCTCGACTTCTAGCGCAATCGCCTCTTCCATAAACTTGAAGGAGTTGAGGTTTTTGGTTTCGGTGCGGGTGCCCAATTCCTCTTGGCCCTTGGGGCGCACAGAAATATTCACGTCAAAACGCATCGACCCCTGCGCCATCTTGCCATCGCAGATACCGATGGAGGTGACAATAGAGTGCAGCTGTTTGGCGAAGGCTACGGCCTCGACTGAGTTATTCATGTCGGGCTCGGATACCACTTCGATCAGCGGAGTGCCGGCACGGTTAAGATCGATACCGGACATGCCGTGAAAGTCTTCGTGTAGAGACTTACCCGCGTCCTCTTCTAAGTGGGCATGGTGAATGCGCACACGTTTGGTTTTACCTTCGCCGAGTTGCAGGTCTATGTGACCGGGGCCGACAATAGGTATATCCAGTTGGGTGGTTTGGTAGCCTTTGGGCAAGTCAGGGTAGAAGTAGTTCTTGCGATCAAATACCGACCGCTTGGCGATGCCGGCGTCGATGGCGAGGCCAAACATAACGGCTTTGCGATAGGCCTCGGCGTTTACTACTGGCAGCGTGCCGGGCATAGCCAAGTCGATAGCGCAGGCTTGTGTGTTGGGCTCGGCACCGAAAGCGGTGCTGGCGCCAGAAAATATCTTGGTGGCCGTGTTCAGCTGTACGTGAACCTCAAGGCCAATAACTGTTTCCCATTCCATATCAATATCCTCTTAAGCGATGCCGGGCGGTGTGTGTTGGTGAAAATCAGTCACTTGCTGAAACTGGTGCGCGACATTGAGCAGGCGCGCTTCATCGAAGTAGTTGCCGATGAGTTGCAGACCAACAGGCAGCTCGCCGTTCTCGGACTCGATCAAGCCACAGGGCAGCGACATAGCCGGTAGACCCGCGAGGTTGGTGGCGATGGTGTAGATATCTTCTAAATACATGGCTACAGGGTCGGCGCTCTTGGCGCCAAAAGCGAAAGCCGGATCTGGAGTGGTGGGGCCGAGGATGATGTCCACGCCCGCTTTGGCGGGATCAAAGGCATCGACGAAATCCTGTTTGATCAAGCGGCGAACTTTTTGTGCCTTGGAGTAGTAAGCGTCGTAGTAGCCGGACGACAGTGCGTAGGCTCCGACCAGAATGCGTCGCTTGACCTCATCGCCAAAGCCTTCGGCACGCGAGCGACAATAAAGGTCGTTAAGGTCTTTCGGGTCTTCGCAGCGATGGCCATAGCGCACGCCGTCAAAGCGCGACAGGTTAGCCGAGCATTCAGCCGGTGCAATCACGTAGTAAGCCGGCACCGAAAGGTCGGTGTGTGGCAGAGTTATTTCTTTAATCGTGGCGCCGAGTTTTTTGTAGGTCTCGATGGCGGCGTTAACAGCGGTGGCGATGGCGGGATTCAACCCCTCGCCGAAGTACTCAGCTGGCACACCGATGGTTAAGCCATCTAGGCTGTTGTTCAGCTCGGCAGTGTAGTCGGGCACATCATGCTCGATGCAGGTGGAGTCTTTGCTGTCGAAGCTGGCCATAGCGTTGAGCATAATGGCGGCATCTTCTGCGGTGCGAGTCATAGGACCCGCTTGGTCGAGGCTGGAGGCGAAGGCGATCATGCCCCAGCGTGAGACGCGGCCATAGGTTGGTTTTAGGCCCGTGAGTCCACACAGTGCCGCCGGCTGGCGAATAGAGCCTCCGGTGTCGGTGGCGGTTGCTGCAGGTGCTAGCTGTGCGGCTACGCAGGCGGCCGAACCACCGGAGGAACCGCCCGGAACGCAGTCGGTATTCCAAGGGTTTTTCACCGCACCAAAGTAGCTGGTCTCATTGGATGAACCCATGGCGAACTCGTCCATGTTGGTCTTACCCAGCATGACCGCGCCTTGTGCCAGGTAGTTTTCAACCACGGTGGCATTGTAAGGTGGGACAAAGTTTTCGAGCATCTTCGAGCCACAGCTGGTGCGTACGCCATCGGTGCAAAAGATGTCTTTATGGGCAATAGGTATGCCGCACAGATCGGGTGCCTCGCCTGCAGCTAAACGCTGGTCGGCGGCATCGGCCTGGGCCAAGGCGCTGTCTTTTGTGACAGTAATAAAGCTGTTGTAGTTGCTGTCCAAACGCTCTATGCGATCTAGGTAGTGCTGGGTCAGCTCGCGGCTGGTGAACTCTTTATTACGCAGGCCTTGGATTAGCTCTGCGATAGTCTTGTTATGCATTTCTGGATTCCTAGTGTTAGGTCTCTAAATTTTTGATCCGGTACGCGGAGTAACCGGCGTCAGCTCTGCTGGAGTGAGCCGCTGAGAAATCAGTCGATAACCTTAGGCACAAGATATAGGCCGTTTTCAGTGGCGGGGGCAATAGCCTGAAATTTTTCGCGCTGATCGCTTTCACTAACCTCGTCTAACCGTAAGCGCTGTACCGCGTCCATCGGATGGGCCATAGGGGCCACGCCGTCGGTATCGGCCGCCTGTAGCTGGTCGACTAATTTCAGCACGTCTGAAATGCTGCTGGCTACTTGCTCGGCGGCCTCGTCGGTCATTTCTATGCGCGCCAGCACGGCTAGTTTTTCGATCTCGGACCTGTCTACAGCCATGGGATTCTCCGGTATATGCGGTTGATCGTTCAGTGAAATTATTAATTAGAGCAGGTTCGAAAACGGCTGAGATTGAGCCTGTTTTTGATTTTAATGCACTAACCAATATGACAATTATTAAAGGTCGCGTAATTTATCATATTCGCGCACGGCAATAAATGAATAGAACCACGACTATCGCCTTGCTCTAGTCCTCGGTGGTTGTTAGAGTGCATCCCAATTCTGCCCCCAAAGCGACTATTTACAAAGAGTTTGGGCGGCGCTATTTAAGTTGAAATGATTTCTTTAGCCGTTAATGTGCCTTCACCATTGCCTCTGAGATTGAGGACCGGGCACTTTGCCGTTGTTTTTACGCGGTTTTTACTCACTTAAGTACAATAAGGTTTGCTTTACCATGTTAATGCCAAAACGCCTGCGCGGCATCTTCTCTAATGATCTGTCCATCGACCTGGGCACAGCTAATACCCTCATTTATGTACGCGAGCGCGGCATTGTTTTGAATGAACCGTCGGTAGTGGCCATTCGTCATCATAATGGCCAGAAAATTGTAGAAGCCGTGGGGACCGAAGCCAAGCGCATGCTGGGCCGAACGCCGGGCAATATTACCGCCATCCGTCCTTTAAAGGACGGTGTGATCGCCGATTTCCAAGTGACTGAAAAAATGTTGCAGCACTTTATTAAAAAAGTGCATCAGAATAATTGGTTCCACCCCAGCCCGCGCGTGTTGATTTGCGTACCATGCTTGTCGACCGAAGTTGAGAAACGCGCCATTCGTGAGTCGGCTTTGGGCGCGGGCGCTCGAGAAGTTCGCCTGATAGAAGAACCTATGGCGGCGGCAATCGGCGCCGGTTTAAAAACTTCTGAAGCCAACGGCTCTATGGTGGTCGATATAGGCGGTGGTACTACGGAGATCGCCATTATCTCCCTTAATGGCGTGGTTTATTCAGATTCTGTCCGAGTGGGCGGTGATCGCTTCGATGAGGCCATCGTCAACTATGTGCGCCGTAACTATGGTTCTATTATCGGCGATGCCACAGCTGAGCGTATTAAACAGGAAGTGGGTTGTGCTTTTGCTTGTTCGGAAGTTCGCGAGATTGATGTTCGTGGCCGCAACTTAGCTGAGGGTGTACCGCGCAGCTTTACTCTCAATAGTGATGAAATTCTCGATTCCTTGCAGGAGCCATTAGCGTCGATTGTACAAGCAGTGAAAAGTGCGCTGGAGCAGTCTCCTCCCGAGCTGGCATCAGATATTGCCGAAAGCGGTATTGTGCTTACCGGTGGTGGCGCCATGCTGCGCGATATTGATCGTTTGCTGGCTAACGAAACCGGTCTGCCGGTTATTATTGCCGAAGACCCGCTGACGTGTGTGGCGCGTGGCGGCGGTATGGCGATGGATATGATGGACAAACGCAATATTGATTTGCTTTCCACTTAATCCCCGGCCTTGCCAGCTTCGTTTTATTGCGGTGCTGGTTTTTAACTTGGACGAGGATGTCCTATTAAACAGCTCTTCAGTAAACGCAGCTCTTTAGCATCGCGTAGCCTTTATTTTGGCCTCGTGGCTTTGCTATTACTGCTGATGAATATTTACAGCGATTGGCTGGCACCGGTGCGGGCACAACTAGCACCGTTAACCACACCGTTTTATTGGTTAGTCGACACTCCAGCACGAATTAAAGCGTGGAGCGGCAAGGCGACTTTGAGTCGCGTTGAGCTACAGTCAAATAACGAGGCGCTGGACTCTGAAGTGCTAGTGTTGAAGCGAAAGCTGCAGCGCATGGCGTCACTGGCGGCTGAAAATGTGCGCCTGCGACAGTTGTTGAACTCGGCTGAATTTATCGAAGATCGCGTCTTAGTGGCCGAGTTAGTGGGAGTGTCACCCGACCCACTAAGTCATATTGTGATTATTAATAAAGGCTCTGATGACGGTGTTTTTATTGGTCAACCGCTGCTCGATGCGTCGGGGTTAATGGGGCAAGTGGTAGAAATTAGCGCGAATTTGGCGCGAGTACTGCTGATTACCGATAATTCTCATGCGCTGCCGGTACAGGTGAATCGCAATGGAGTGCGCGCGGTGGCTGAAGGTGTCGGCGATCTGTATAAATTGCAACTGCGCCATATGGCCAATACGGTCGATATTCGGGTCGGTGATCTATTGGTGAGCTCTGGCCTCGGTGGGCGCTTTCCGGTCGGTTATCCAGTCGCTGTGGTCGATTCTATTGTGCGCGACCCAGGTCAAGCTTTTGCTGCAATTAATGTCCGTCCGCGGGCGCAATTAGACCGCAGTCGGCATGTGCTATTAGTGTTTGGCGATCGCGACAACCATTCTGCCCAAGCGCTCGACAATTCTCTCGATAGTTCTATTGATAGCTCTTTAAACCAGAATGGCGGGCGGCCAAATGGAAGCCTCTAGCAAGCCCCATAATCGCGGTTTAATTAGCCTGTTGTTTATTTTTGCCCTGCTGTTTTCAATTTATCCGCTGCCGTTGGAATATCGCTGGTATCGCCCTGAGCTGTTGACTTTACTGCTGATCTACTGGGTGCTCGCGATGCCGCAGCAATTTGGTCCGCTATTGTGGTTTGGGGTGGGTATGGTACAAGATGTGGTGACCGGTTCAATGCTAGGCCAGCACGCAGTGGGTACAGTGATTATTGGTTATTTGTGTGTGCTCTCTTATCAGCGCATTCGCAATTACAGCTTGTGGCAGCAGGCCTGCTGGGTATTTGTGGTCTGTGGCATTGCCGGGCTGCTCTATCAATGGACTAATTCGCTTCGGGGGGTGAGTTCATCGGGTCTGATGTTTTTGACCCCGGTACTAATTAGCGCCTTGTCTTGGCCGCTGTTTGTTTTTGTGCTGGATCAAGTTCGCAAGCGTTTTCGCATTAGTTAGACTAGGTTCTGTTTATGTCCGCAATTTATCTGGCGTCTCAATCGCCACGGCGCGCAGAGTTGTTGCGGCAGGTCGGTGTGCCTTTTACCCAGTTCAGTGTTGATATTTTCGAACAGCATCAGCGCGGTGAAAGCGCTGATGCTTATGTTGCTCGGTTAGCCCAAGAAAAAGCGCAGGCGGGTTGGCGGCACTGTCAAGCTAAGGGTTGGGTGTCTCTGCCAGTATTAGGGTCAGATACCGTGGTGGTTTGCGATGAACATATATTGGAAAAACCTGCGGATTTGCATGAGGCTCAGCAAACGTTACAGCTGTTATCGGGTCGAAGTCATCGCGTGTTATCGGCGCTGGCGGTAGTGTTTGGGGCGCGTTGTGAGTGGGCCATAGCGACCACCGAGGTGACTTTTCGCCGTATTTCTAGCGTTGAAATTGAGCGCTACTGGGCTACTGGCGAACCCTGTGATAAAGCTGGGGCCTATGGCATACAAGGTCTGGGCGCGGTATTTGTTGAATCAATTAGCGGCAGCTATAGCAATGTCGTGGGGCTGCCATTAGAAACCACGGTACCATTATTGAAAAAATTTGATGTGGCCTGTTGGCAATAAAGGCTCCTAGGCAAGGATGATGAAAAGCGTATGAGCGAAGAACTGCTAATCAATGTTTCCCCCACCGAAACGCGTGTGGCGCTGGTGGAAAACGGTATGTTGCAGGAAGTGTATATCGAGCGCACTCAGCGCCGCGGTTTTGTCGGTAATATCTATAAAGGTAAAGTCGTGCGAGTGCTGCCGGGTATGCAGGCGGCTTTTGTCGAGATTGGGCTCGAACGTGCCGGTTTTATTCACGCCAGCGATATTGCACCGCTGGATGCCGAGGGGTTTGAAAATCGTTCGCGCAACAGTGAGGTAGCTGATATTAGCGCGCTGGTACGCGAGGGGCAGTCGCTGGTGGTGCAAGTCACTAAAGATCCTATTAGTAGCAAAGGCGCCCGCTTGACCACTCATCTGTCGGTATCATCGCGGTTCTTGGTCTATATGCCGCAAACCAAGCATATTGGTATTTCAACCCGCATTGAGGAAGAGACCGAGCGCGAGCGACTCAAACAGTTGGTTGAAGCGGCGGTGAGCTCCGCCGCCGAGCAGCGCGGTGAACTTGCTAATCAGGGCGGCTTTATTGTGCGCACTGTAGCCGAGGGCGCCTGCCAAAAAGAGCTACAATTAGAAATCCCTTTTCTCTACAAGCTTTGGCGCGGTGTCGAAGAGTCGATAGCCGAATTTAAAGCGCCAGCCCTTGTGCATCAAGATTTACCCTTGTGCCTGCGCACGCTGCGGGACTTAGCACGACCGCATATCGAAAAAATCCGTGTCGACTCGAGAGAATCATGCGCTCGCATGAGTCATTTTGCCGACAAATATATGCCCGAAATTGGCGGCTTAATTGAGCACTACCCAGGCGAGCGACCGCTGTTTGAACTTTACGGTGTGGAAGACGAATTACAGCGCGCATTAGAGCATCGAGTACAACTAAAGTCTGGTGGCTATTTAATTGTCGAGCAGACCGAAGCTATGTGTACTATCGACATCAATACAGGTGCTTTTGTCGGCCATCGCAACCTTGAAGAGACAATATTTAAGACCAACCTTGAGGCGGCCACAGCGATTGGCCGTCAGCTGCGCCTGCGCAATCTCGGCGGTATTATTATTATCGACTTTATTGATATGAGAGACGCTGAACATAAGCGGCAAGTGTTGCGCACGCTAGAAAAAATGATGGAACGCGACCACGCCAAGACCTGTATCACCGGTGTATCGGAGCTCGGCTTAGTAGAGATGACGCGCAAGCGCACGCGCGAGTCGTTGGGCCAAATTTTGTGTGAGCCTTGCTCGGTCTGTAACGGTCGAGGTACTGTCAAATCGGCAGAGACTATCTGCTATGAAATATTTCGCGAGATTCTGCGTGAGGCGCGAGCCTACGACAGTGACAAATTTATGGTACTGGCCTCACAGCTAGTAATAGAGCGCTTACTCGATGAAGAGTCTTCTAATGTGGCCGATCTAGAAGAGTTCATTGAGCGCACCATACAGTTTCAAGTTGAGAGCATCTACTCGCAAGAGCAGTACGATATTATTCTCGGCTGAGGTTAGCTCGCGAGCCCTTCGGTGCTTTAACCGACATTCACCCTAGCGTGCTTTAATAGGTAAATAATGTTTTCAGGTTTTATTCTCAACCAATGAACAAAACAGTTCGTTTTCTTGTTCGCCTCTTTTGGGGTGTAACCGCCTCGGCGCTAATATTATTAGCGGTGACGGTACAGCTTGGCCGCAGTGGTAGTTTTTTAGTGTCTGAGTATCGTCAGGATCTCGCCGACTACTGGTCGCAGAAATTACAGCTGCAAGTTGAGATTGGTGATCTAGCCTTGGTATGGCAGGGTTTGAGCCCCGAATTGATTACACTGAATGTCCGCGTTAGTACCCCCGATGGCAGCGTTATTGCTATTTTGCCGTCGACTCGTGTAGAGCTGCTATTACTGCCTAGCCTAATTCAGTTGCAGCCTGTGGTGGCCGAGTTGCAGGTGACCGGGGGTGAACTAGCCTTTGAACAGGCCGAAGACGGTCGCTGGTCGCTACAAGGGTTGCCATTAAAGCCCGAGCTGGTAGAGCCTGATCATCCCGCGAACCATTATCGTGGTAATCCTTTTGCTGTCTTTTTACTCGCTCGCCATGTACAGCTGCGAGATGCGGCGCTGCAATTCAATTTTAGCAACGGCGAACAATTTATCCTGCAAGTGCCAGAGATTACTTTGAATAGCTCGCGCAACTTTCACCGCTTGTCTCTGCGTATGGATGTGGGCGAGCGCAATAATATGATTACCTTGGTGATTGAAGGGGAGGGCGACCCTAACGAACCGAGGGAATTTGTTAGCCAAGGTTACCTGCGCATACAGCAGTTCCCCTTGAATGAAGTGGTAGCGGCGGCCGCCAAGAGATGGTCGCAGGGCACTGAATTAGAGTGGTCTTCCGAGGGCGAGGTCGATTTAGAACTGTGGTTGCAGAGCAACGAACTGGGATTTAATTGGCATGGTCGCCTAGATGTGCACCAGCTACCGGCACTCGTCGCCAGTGCGCCGAGTATCGACCACTTAGGGACTAATATAAACGGTATGTGGCAACGTGCTGGCGCCTGGCAGTTGTCGCTGCAAGACCTTCAGGTGCAGTGGCAGGAATTGTTATCGCTGGAGATACAACTGAGCTCAAAAGGTGCCGGCGAGCCTCTTGCGATCGCTATAGAACAGTTGCCACTGGCGGCACTTAGTCGCCTTGCAAGTGCGCATCTCCCGAGTGACGGCAAGGCCTTCGAGCTGTTAAATACACTTAATGCGCAGGGCAATTTGCGCAATGCCCTTATTACCTTGCCAATGGATAGCCCTAAAGACGTTCATTTTGCTGCCAATCTCGATCAGGTCGCTGTCGATGCGCTTGAGGGAGCTCCGGCACTGACTCAGGTTGATGGCTATATCTCAGCCGACCAAGCCGGTGGCTTGGTCGAGTTAGACAGTCGTCGTGGCTTTAGTATGCAGTACAGTATTTATGCTAACGCTATGGACTACAACAGTGCCTTCGGTGCGGTGGCTTGGCATTTGCGCCCCGATGACAATGTTATCTACGTTAACAGCTCAAAGCTGTCGCTGCGTGGTGAGGACGGCGCAGCCGAGGGATTTTTATACCTGAATATGCCCTGGCAGAAAGACTCTCGTGATAGCGAGATGACTCTGCAAATTGGTTTAACTGGCAGTAACGTCCAGTACCACAGTAAATATGTGCCCGAGGTGGTGCCGCCGACATTACATCAGTGGTTGGACGACAGTTTGGCAGAGGGCGATATCGACTGGGCTGGATTTATCTATCGCGGTTCACTCAGCCCCAATGATGCCGAGGGGCGTACTGTGCAGCTGGCGATCGGTATGGATGCCGCCAGTCTCGATTACCATCCGCGCTGGCCTGCGCTTAGCGATATTAAAGGTTTGCTGACGATTGACGATGTTGAGGTTAAGGTCGATGTGGAGCGGGCGCGCCTATATGATTCCAGTTTGAGTAATACTCTGGTGGCGGTGGCACCCAATGCGGCGGGTAGCGGTATGCTATTGGGAGTCCGCTCGCAGTTGACTGGGCCTGCGAGTGATGGATTGCGGGTGCTGCGCGAGACTATGCTGCGGGACACGCTCGGGGATGGCCTTGACAGCTGGGCTTTAAGTGGCGATATGGACGCGCAGTTGACACTTTCGATTCCGTTGACACCAAAGCAGCCAGGAGCGCGCCAACGCGTTGAGGTTATGTTGGCTGAATCGGCCTTGACCATGGCATCGCTGGGTTTAGAATTTAAGCAATTAAATGGCCGACTGAATTTTGATGAACGTCAGGGCCTTACTGCTAAGAATCTTTATGGTAAATTTTTTCAGCAACCCTTTAGCGCTTCCATTACTAGTAATCCTGTGGCTAAAACAACTCATGTACAGGCCAAGGGTGCCGCTGCAGCTAGCGCACTGACCGACTGGATCAAGCGGCCTGAATTGAGCTTTGTTGAAGGTCTATTGCCTTTTAATGCAGATTTGACTCTATTTCATGGCGAGAGAAAAGCTGATAAAGCTCGACTGCAGATTCGCTCTAACTTGCGTGGTGCTAGTGTTAGCTTACCCCCTCCTTTTGTTAAACTGGCGGCAGAAGAAAAGCCGCTAGCGGTTCACATAAATATGGGTGAGTCGAGTACACATTATTCGATAAATTATGCCGATCAAGCCCAATTTGAATTGCTGCAATCATCCACCGAGTCTCCACGCATGGCGCTGGGTTTACAGCAGGCGGCTAAATTGCCAGAACTTGCCAGTTTTAGTATTGCCGGTCAGGTTGAACGCTTTGATTTTCTAACTTGGCGCGAAACCTATGAGCGCTACCAAGGCTTTGTTGAGACGCTGACGTCTGCTCAGCAGCGGGCGACTATTACAAGCGAAATGGCTGATGCAGCGCCATCGAATGAGTCTCTGAAGGTAGACTTTAACGCTCGTGTCCAAAGTTTTGTGCTCGCTGATTTTAAACTGGAGAATCTTTTGGTTTCGGGCGGCTACAGCAATCAGGGCTGGGCTTTGAATATTGAAAATCCTACCGTAAAGGGTGGTCTGTTAGCCCACAATGACGCTCGTCCACTGCAGGTCGACTTGCAGTATTTACGCCTGGCTAAAGCCAGCCCACTTGAGAGTAACGACGTCAATACCGAAATGGATACAGGTCAGCCAGGTTTCGAATTAAACAGCGCCAAAGTAGATATTGAGGTGAATGATATTTTGAGTGGTGTTGACCCCCTTGCTTTGCCGGCCATGGACTTTTCAACCGATGAGCTGTTTATTGGCACCGAAGATTATGGCAGTTGGCGCTTTGCTATGCGCCCATCAAAAGAGGGCTTGGCGCTCGACTCAATTTTTGCCAATGTTAAAGGCCTCACTATTACAGGCATTAAGGACGACTCTAATGGCGGTATTGATGCAGAGCAGGGCGCGAGTTTGATTTGGCGCGGTCGCGGCGATATGGCTTATACCGAATTTAAAGGCGTGCTCAGCAGCGACGATTTAAGTTCGACATTGGCGCAGTTTCATCAGCCTGGTTTACTTGAAAGTGGGCAGGCGCGTTTTGTTGCAGATCTTGGCTGGCAGGGATCCCCCGCAGCTATTGGCCTCAATCAACTGGAGGGGGGGCTCGGCCTCGACATAGACAAAGGGCGCTTCTTGCGCGAGGGTAATAGCGGCAATAATCCCTTTTTGCGTCTGCTGGGGCTATTGAATTTCGATACTTTGTTACGCCGTTTACAGCTTGATTTTAGCGATATGGTTAAAAATGGAATGGTGTTCGACAGCGTCAAGGGCGAATTACAGTTTTCTGAGGGCAATCTCTATTTAGAGCAGCCATTAAAAGTACGTACCCCGTCAAGCCGCTTACAATTGGCCGGCACCATTGATTTAAAAAATGAAAAACTCGACGCCACTTTGGTGGCGGCACTACCGGTAGCCAGTCCTCTGGCGTTATTTGCAGCATTGACCGCAGGTTTACCGGTGGCCGCAGGGGTTTATATTGTGGGCAAGATATTCGAGGAGCAAGTCGATAAATTAACTAGTCTCAGCTACCATATCGACGGTGATTGGGCCGATCCTCAAGTTGAGTTTGGCCAAATTTTTGATGCCAAAGCGGTCAAACGCTCGGCGAAAGAAGCTAAGCAAAAAAATGAACAGCAAAACAAAGCGGCTGAATTGTCAGCGCCACCGTTGTAACGTTTTGCTAGCAAGGCAGTCTTAATTAGTACATGTTGCCGTTTGGGATACCATTATGTTTACTCGTCATCTTATTGCAGCGTTAATGCTGCCATTATTCGTTAATGCAGCTGTTGCTGAAAGCTTGAGTGTCCAGCAGGCGAATCAGATTATTGCCAGTGGCCAAGGTTTTGATAAAATTGAGCAGACTCTCTGGCGTCAAATGCTCACTCAGAAGCAGTTTTCGATCATGTGGCAAGAAGACACCGAACGGCCTTTTACTGGCGCGCTGCTGCAGAACAAGCAAGCTGGAACTTATGTGAGCGCCGGTTGTAAAATTCCGGTATTTCGATCTGAGCATAAATTTAAAAGTGGTACTGGCTGGCCCAGTTTTTGGGAACTGCTCGATAGCGGCAATATAGTTTTGCGCGATGATTACACCTGGTATGGGGTTAAGCGCACAGAAGTGCTGTCTAAGTGCGGTGAGCATCTAGGACACGTATTTGATGACGGCCCTGCACCAACGGGCCTGCGTTATTGCATTAACTCAGCGGCACTTAGATTTATACCCGATGCCAACCCTGAATCTATCAGCGCGCCAGAATAATGGCGCCGGCGCTACCGCATGCTGTGTATTTCAGGCGCATTGCGTTTGTAGCCGATGCCCCGTCTGGTGAAATGAGCCCTGCGGTATAAATTTTTTTGTAGCTCAGGATTATAAAAAAGGCCGCCACAGAACTTCCTGTCGCGGCCTTTTTTATCGGTAAACAGCGAGACTATTATTTAGCTTCCATCTGTTCGCGAATGCACTTAAATAGTTTGCGCGCGCTGGAGGGCGGCTTTTGTTGGGATTGTTCCTTTTGTGCCGCGCGGATTAGTTGGCGCAGGTGTTGGCGGTCCGCCTGCCAGTATTGAGCAGTGAAATCGGCCAGAACCGTATCACCCTCGGCAATAAGTTTGTCGCGCCAGATCTCCGCATCTTGTAAGAGCTTGGTGTGGGCACGGCTGTTATTACGGAGCTTCTCGAGTGCGGCGGTGATGGCTTCGCAATCAGCACTGCGCATCAATTTGCCAACAAATTGCATTTGGCGGCGACGACCCTCGCGATGAGGCAGACGGCGGGCCAGTAAAATAGCTTCCCTCAGCGTGCCGTCGAGGGGAATAGTCGCCAGGCCGGTATCGCTCAGGTCAGCGACTTTTTCCCCCAGTTTTTGTAGGGCTTTCATCTCTTGTTTGACGGCTGTTTTACTTAGCGGCTCGTCTTCGTGCTCATCTAGTTTGAAATCGGTCATAGTCGTAATGTCTGCCGTATCTTGTGAATAAGGTCGCTCTATTGGAAAAATAGTGAATATTTCACAAGAGCAAGAAAGCTTTGCGCGCACAAAAGGAGTGTACAGGAATTACATAACCGATTGAGTACATGGCTGACGCCACTATTGTGAAAAAAGCGCATTTTTTAAGTATAAAAATAAGTGGCGAGTCCTAGAAAGGATAGAAACCCAACCACATCGGTTATAGTTGTAAGGGCGACGCCACCGGCTAGTGCAGGGTCAATTTTAAGTGTTTTTAGAGTCACTGGTATCAGGGCGCCGGCGATGGCGGCCGTGAGCAAATTAATAGTCATGGCGGCGGCAATAATGAAGGCGATAGTAATATCGTTAAACCAAGCGGCGGCCACGGCGCCCATCACCAAAGACCAGAGCATGGCATTAATGAAGCCGACGCGAAACTCGCGCGACACCAGCCAACTGAGGTTGTTACGGCCGATCTGACCAAGAGTGATACCGCGTATGACTACGGTGAGCGTTTGGCTGCCTGCTACGCCACCCATACTGGCCACAATTGGCATTAATACTGCGAGCGCGACTACTTGGTCGATAGTGTCTTTAAACAGGTTGATCACCGACGAGGCGAGTATGGCGGTGAGTAGATTGATACCCAGCCAGATCGCACGCCTGGGTGTCGCTTTTAGTACTGGCGCGAAGGTGTCTTCTTCTTCATCGAGTCCTGCTAGGCTCATCAGCGAGTGATCGGCGTCTTCACGGATAACGTCAACCACATCATCAATAGTGATGCGGCCCAGTAGTTTGCGCTCGCCATCGACCACCGGAGCGGATATCCAGTCGTGACGTTCAAACAGATTTGCAACTTCACTGTCGTGCATGTTGGCTGCAATAGCCTCGACATCGGTGATCATGACTTCACGCACGGTGATGCTGGGGGCGGAAGTGAGTAGCTTGCTGATAGGCAGTAGCCCGAGAAATTGGTCCTGTCGGTTGACCACAAATAAGTTGTCAGTGGCGGCGGGTATATCGTCGTGGCGACGCAGATAACGCAGCACTACGTCGAGGGTAAAACGCGGCCGCACAGTCACCGTATCGGTATTCATTAAGCCGCCGGCAGTATCGTCGTCGTAGGACAATACCGATTCGACGCGATGGCGGTCCTGCGCGCTCATGGCCGCGAGGACCTCGCGAATGATTTGGTCGGGCAGTTGTTGGAGCAGGTCGGCGATATCGTCCGAGTCTAGCCCCTCTGTGGCCTGCACCACTTCAGCGGTATTCATCTGGCTGAGAAATGCCGCTTGAATGTCTTCAGATAGTTCTTGGAGTACGTCGCCCTCGCGTTCTCTATCGACCAGCTTCCATAGGGCTAGGCGTGCGCTTGGCGGTGAAGATTCTAGGATATGGGCAATATCTACGGCGGCTAAACCGTTGAGCATGCGGCTGACTTGGCGAAAAGTACCGCTGCCTAAAGCGTCAAAGAGTTCACCGAGCTGTGTCTGCGTTTGGCGCTGGAGTTCTTCGACATTCTGCTGCATGGGCGCTCGTTGCATCAGCGGCGTTTGGTACCTGCCGGGCTTGACTGATTCTAAGGAAAACACGATTAGGGACAGCTTTTGCGATTCGACTCGCTGAATAGTTACACTATTCGCCGACGAACAGCGTGAAAAATGGCCAAAATCAAGTGTATCGCAGTAGATCCGTGTTAAGTCCGACAGGCTCCTAGGGCGCCATATTAAAGGAATAGCTTAATTTTACAGGAAATAGCGAAATATTTGGCTTAAATTATTAGCTCAGCTCTGAACACCAGAAGTAAAACCTAGCTTTTCAGCGATGCCCTTGCTTATTCGCCCTCACCAAACATATCGTTAATAAGTTCACAGATGGCAGCCAGTGCTTCGCTCTCGTCTTCACCTTCTATTTCCAGCTGCAATTGAGTGCCTTGGGTCGCGGCGAGCAGCATCAGTGACATGACGCTTTTACTGTCGACCATTTTGCCATTAATACCCGCTCGAATTGAAGCCGCAAAGCGTGCTGCCAAGGTGGCCAGTTTGGCAGCAGCGCGGGCGTGTAAACCACGTTGGTTAATAATAGTTATTGCGTGTTTGAGCATGAATTCAAGAGTCTCGTCTAGCGATGTTAAGCGTCAAGCTGGCGATGGCGTATTTGTACATCATTAAAACGGCTGGTGAATATTTGATAGAGATTTTGCGCCAGATAAACCGAACGGTGTTGGCCGCCGGTACAGCCGATGGCGACAGTAATATAGCTGCGGTTATTGGCGATAAAACTAGGCAGCCAGCGCTCGAGATATTTTTCGATATCGGCCTGCATATCGCGGACCTCAGCTTCAGCACTTAAGAATGTTGCCACGCCTTCATCGAGTCCGGTCATGCTTCGGAGTTCGGGCACCCAGTGAGGATTTGGCAGGCAGCGGACATCAAATACCAGATCAGCATCAGTTGGCAGGCCGTATTTAAAACCAAACGACTGAAACTGCACCACCATGGATTTGTCCCCGCTGCTGAGCACTGTCTTTTTAATTAAGTCGCGCAACTCATGCAAACTGAGCATGCTTGTGTCGATGACTTGATCGGCCGCTTGGGCTACTGGGGAAAGAATCGTGTTTTCCTGCTTGATCGCCCCGAGTAGGTCGGTGTCATCATCGCTAAGTGGATGGCGACGCCGAGTCTCACTGAAGCGTTTAATAATAATGTTATCGCTGGCATCGAGAAACAGCATCTGACAGCCAGTCTTACTCTGGCGAAAGTCGTCTATTAGGCAGGGCAGTTGATCGAGATCTTGCCAAGCGGTGCGTACATCTACACCTATTGCGAATTTTCTTTGATCATCATCTTTATGCAGTTTTATCTGCGCCACCATAGCTGGCAGCAGACTTACTGGCAGATTGTCGATGCAGTTATAGCCAACATCTTCAAGCACACTCAGTGCGGTACTTTTGCCAGAGCCTGAGCGGCCACTAATAATAAGAAGCTTCATTATATAGAGGTACCTTGTGAAGTGCCGTTATATCCGCCGAGGTGTTCAAGCACACTCAGAGCGGTACTTTTGCCAGAGCCTGAGCGGCCACTAATAATAAGACGCTTCATTATGTAGAGGTACCTTGTGAAGTGCCGTTATATCCGTCGAGGTCTTCAAGCACACTCAGTGCGGTACTTTTGCCAGAGCCTGAGCGGCCACTAATAATAAGAAGCTTCATTATATAGAGGTACCTTGTGAAGTGCCGTTATATCCGCCGAGGTCTTCAAGCACACTCAGTGCGGCACTTTTGCCAGAGCTGATACTAAAATTTTTCATGGCAATACAGCGCCTTGTGACGGGGAATTAGATTAAGAGAAATACTGCCTAGTTAGGCAATTTCTGGAGTCTGAGTAATGATGTTGTATAGCGCATCATCAGAATCGGATTGCTTTAGTCGCTGGCGAAACTCTCGATCATTAAACGCATTGGCCAGTGTCGCCAGTGCTTTGAGATGGTCGTCATGGGCGTCTTCAGGCACTAACAATGCGAATAAAACACTCACCGGCTCGCCGTCTATTGCGTCAAAATCGATCGGATGTGCGAGCGTAATCATCGCGCCGATAGGTCCTGTGCAATTGTCGATACGGCAGTGTGGAATGGCGATACCCTTGCCTAAACCGGTCGAACCTAAGCGCTCACGATTGACTAAACGACGAAATAGATCATCGGCATTAATAGTCGGAATATCCTCGGCAATAGTATTTGCGAGCAGTTCGAGCGCACGTTTTTTACTGCCTCCCTCAAGGCCGCAGCGAGTGCGACGGGGAGTTAATAGAGTTTCTATTTGCATGAATTAGCGATGGTTTCGTAGTTTTTCTTTGTGTTTAATCAGTTGGCGGTCAAGCTTATCCGCGAGTTGATCGATGGCGATGAAAAGGTTTTCTGAAGACTGTGATTCGGCAAATAGGTCTTTTCCGCTTACATGCATAGAGGCTTCCACCTTTTGCAGTAGTTTATCAACAGATAGGGTGACTTGGGTACTAGTGATACGGTCGTTATGCCGATTGAGTTTGTCAAACTTGTCGGCTACATAGTCTTTAATCGCGGGGGTAATGTCCACATGTTGACCGCTAATATTGATTTGCATAAGCACTTCCTCATCGAGTTAAAATGTTGGCAGTTGCCAATTCTTGGTAAATATAACATCTACTAATCGCTGCAGGCCCTAATTGGAGGCCGTGATATCTGAACAAACGCGAATTTAAAGTAGTCGTTTGCGTTCATTGGAGGGCGCTATGCTCATGGCCTCACGATATTTTGCAATGGTTCGGCGCGCCACCTTTATGCCCTGCTCCGCTAATAGTGCGGTGATTTTATTGTCGCTAAGCGGTTTCTGTTGATTCTCAGCGGCCACTAATTTTTTAATAATGGCGCGTATGGCGGTGGATGAACACTCGCCCCCAGAGTCTGTGGCCACGTGGCTGGAGAAAAAATATTTGAGCTCAAAAATCCCCTGTGGTGTGTGCATGAACTTTTGTGTAGTTACTCGTGAAATAGTGGATTCGTGCATGCCGACAATATCGGCAATATCATGCAGTACCAGTGGTTTCATCGCCTCGTCGCCATACTCGAGAAAGCCGCGTTGTTTCTCAACGATACAGGTGGCTACTTTCAGTAAAGTCTCGTTGCGGCTGTGCAGGCTTTTTAAAAACCACTGAGCTTCTTGTAAATTCTCGCGTAAAAAGGTGTTGTCGGCGCTGGCATCGGCACGTTTAACCAGTGATGCGTAGTCGTTATTGATGCGCAGGCGCGGTGCTATGTCGGGGTTTAGCTCTACAGTCCAGTGGCCCTCTCGCTTGTCGACAAATACATCTGGAACTATATATTGGGTATTACCCGATGCGACTGAGTCACCAGGGCTTGGGTTGAGGCCTTGAATCAGCTGAATCACTTGGCCCAATTCCGCCTCTTTTAAGCGACTTTTGCGCATCAGAGTGCGGTAATCTCGATTGCCCAGCAGGTTCAGGTGTTGCTTGACAATAAGCTTGGCGGCGGCAAGATGAGGTGTGTCCTTGGGGTATTGGTGCAGCTGTACTAACAGGCATTCGCTCAGATTTTGACTGGCGACGCCAATAGGTTCGAATTGCTGTAGTAAATGCTGCACAGCGACGACTTCATCTTGCTCCAGTTCATCTAGCTGCTCGCTTAGGCCCTCAAAGATATCGTCGATAGAGGTCGATAAAAAACCATTGCTTTCTACTGCGTCAATTAAGGTGATGGCAATGGCGCGGTCACGGTCGGACATAGGTGTCAGATTCAGCTGCCACAACAGCTGGTCATTAATGGATTCGTCATTGCTGCGACGGGATTCAAAATCGTTGTTGTCACCGACTGGAGCTGAACTAGCCGGCGTGGACGGTTGGTAGACATCGTCCCAGCTGGTATCGACGGGCAAATCGGTGGGGATATTTTCACTCCAATCAGCATCAACTTCAGCACTGACTGAGTCGCTAGATGAATCTGTACTGGATTCATTGCTAGAGTTCTCGGCCGCTGTTGATACTTTAGATGTCTCGGCTGAATTGTCGGCGTTGATAGGTTCTGGCGCCGCACTATTGACTGGGGTTTCAGCGTCAGTGTCATCACTGATGTCGTCAGTGACTTCCAGCATGGGGTTAGACTCCAACACCTGTTGAATCTCTTGCTGCAAGTCTAGAGTTGATAATTGCAGTAGGCGAATCGCCTGCTGTAATTGTGGGGTCATGGTCAGCTGCTGACCGAGCTTCAGTTGCAGCGATTGCTTCATAGCGTTTGAACTACCCGTTAATTTAGCTCAGATTTCGAGCGGTAAAATTAGCGCTCGTCATTTCATGAGGCGGCTGTTGTAAATTTCAATACCCTGAGTGTAGTTGTGCATAGAGGGAGTGGCAATAGAATAGAATTATAAATAAAGCAGTGATTATTCCTAAATCGCGGTTGTGGGGTTTAGGTGGTGCCAGCGCTGCCGCGCTTAAAAGCTGTGTCTTAGCTTGGTGTCTATGATCTCGTATTTAAAGGGTGAATTGCTGGCCCAAATAGACATCTTTAACCTTTTGATTGCTAAGTACCGTCTCTGCATTACCCTCAGCGATGATATGACCCTCACTTACAATGTAGGCCTTCTCGCAAATATCTAGGGTTTCTCGCACGTTATGATCGGTGATAAGTACGCCAATACCGCGTTCTTTTAAATGTTCGATAATCTGTTTGATGTCGCCTACTGATATCGGATCGACACCGGCGAAGGGTTCGTCGAGTAGAATAAATTTGGGTTCAGTGGCCAAGGCACGGGCAATTTCCACCCGGCGCCGTTCGCCACCTGACAGCGCCATGCCCATACTGTCTTTAATATGAGTGATGTTAAATTCGCGCAGTAGGCCATCCATTTTTTCGAGCCGCTGCTTGCGCGATAACTCGGAGCGGGTTTCCAATATGGCCATTATATTGTCTTGCACCGTGAGCTTGCGAAATACAGAGGCTTCCTGAGGCAGGTAACCAATACCCGCGCGCGCGCGACGGTGCATCGGCATAGCGGTGAGGTCGGTGTTATCGATTTCAATTTGGCCTCTATCGGCGGCAACTAGGCCCGCAATCATATAAAAGCAAGTAGTTTTACCGGCGCCATTAGGGCCCAGTAAACCGACAATCTGGCCGCTGTCGACAGAGATAGAGACATCAATAACAACGGCTCGCCCGTTATAACTTTTGGCCAAATGGCCTGCACTCAATGTGGCCATTATGAGCTTTCCGGATCGGTCTTCTTTTGTGGCTGAATCACCATTTTAACGCGTTCATTGCCCGACGTTTTGGCAGTGGCGTTGGTTACGTCATAGTCGATACGCTTGGCTTTAGTCGTTGAGCCATCCTGCTCAAGAAAAGCGTTATCGATAATAACAATTTGCTCGTCGACGAGCTTATAAGTGATGGTGTTGCCGCGGGCGATAACCATTGCTTTATCCAGACCAGGGCGCTGCTGCAGATCAGCGGGAAGGCCTGTGGCGATGATTCGCTCAACGCCTACATCGCTGCTGTAGACAGTGATAATATCGGCCAAAATGCGGAGGGAACCCTGATTCATTTTAACTGCGCCGGTATAGACAGTGGTGCCGAGTTTTTCATTGCGCTCAGCGCTATCAGCGTCGATGTGAATCGGTTGTTCGCGATCACCCGGCAGTGCCGATGCATGAAAACTTATGGCGGCGGTCAGTAGTACGCCGACGCCGATAAGTAAACGCGATTTAATGAAACCAGAGTTAATTTTCATCATGCTTGTTCCTTGTAGGGTGCTGACCGGTGGCGCGCTTAATTGTACTCTGTACCTGCGACAACAGCAGTAGGCGGTCTTGTTTAAAGAAGGCTTTCATACCTACAGCAGTAGTGACGCTATCGACGGTTATAAGCCTAACAGCTTTCTCTGTTTGGGCGTATTCTCGGCTGGGTATTACGACCAGTTTTTCAGTGGTGAGTTCCGTACGAGCGTGTTGGGCATTAATTTGCCAGACCACCACATTGCCCGTAAAAGTAATTTTGTCACCATCGTCATCGCTATGGCCATGTTCTGAACGGATGTGCCAGGGTTCACTGGTGTCGCCGAAGATAGTGATGACGGGTTTAAGTGCTTGAGCATAGTTTTGCTCAGTCTGATCAAGCTCGAAGTAATTAACCCGTTCGGCTTTGAATAAATACTTAAGCTGACCGTCGAGGGCGTATTTTTTGGTCTCGGTGTCCATCATGTAGGCGATAGGAAAGCTATTGTGTGTGGCGCTGGGCGGCGTTTGTAGTATTGCCGGTGGCGATTCCCACAGCGCGATGATTGCGCTGACAATAAGCAATACTATTAACAGTGGCAGCCGAGGCATAGGTAAGTATCCGGAATTTATTGTGACAATTTAAAAAGCGGGCGTTATACGACGCCTGCTTTAAGGATGTCGTGCAAGTGCAAAACACCAATAACCGTACTGTTGTCACTGATGATTAGCGAGGTTATTTTGCGGTTCTCCATTAAATTGAGGGCCTCGGCCGCTAAGGTGTGGCTATTGATATTAAGCGGTTCTGTGGTCATAAGATCGCCACTTACGGCACTGTAAATATCAATTTTTTGGTCGAGCCCACGGCGCAAATCGCCATCGGTGAGCACTCCTAAAAGTGCGCCTTGCGGGTCACATACCGTGGTGAAACCGAGGCCTTTCTGACTCATCTCGATTAGCGCATCGGTAATAGGGGTGCTTAGTAGTACCCGCGGAATTGCATCGCCCGAGTGCATAATGTCTTCGACTTTAAGTAACAATTTTCGCCCTAAAGTACCGCCAGGGTGTGAAAAGGCAAAATCCTCAGCGGTAAAACCGCGCGCTTCCAACAGTGCAACGGCTAGGGCGTCGCCCATAACCAATGTAACCGTGGTACTAGATGTTGGCGCCAGTCCCAGGGGGCAGGCTTCGCTGCTAACGCTTATATCCAAATGAGTGTCGGACTGCTGCGCCAGCGGCGAATCGAGATTGCCGGTCATGGCAATAAGTGGTGTGCCTAGGCGTTTTAGCAGTGGCAGCAACGTGATCACTTCTGTCGAGCCGCCGCTGCTTGATATGGCGATGACCACATCTTGCTCGGTAATCATGCCGAGGTCGCCGTGACTGGCTTCGCCTGGGTGGACAAAAAAAGCCGGCGTGCCAGTGCTGGCAAAAGTGGCCGCAATTTTTTTCCCAATATGGCCTGACTTGCCCATGCCGGTAACAATCACTCGCCCTTGGCAGGCGATCATTAGCTTGCAGGCGGCTAAAAACTCGCGGCCTATTCGGTGTTGCAGAGCCGCCACAGCATCGGCTTCAATCTCAACAGTACGCAAGCCGGCGGCAATCATGGGGTTTTCGGAGCTGAAATCGGTCATAATTCTGGCTTAATAAGATATTGTGTTTGGCATTATACCAGCCTGTTACGCAGCGGTTGGCGCAAATAGCAAATAGTAGTAGGCGCCATAGGCCAGCAATAACAAGCAGCCTATGCGTCGGCCCAGACGAGCGACACCGTGGCTTGTCTTGTTAGTTTGGGGTTGTGTTGCGCGGTTGCGGAAGAAATAATCCACAGCAATAGCGGCGACTAGCAGCAGTGTAATACCGGCCATAGATAGATAATCGCGCCAAAATACGACCTCATCCATCGTTGGTAAGCCAAATAGCCCCGGTAGAGACATCACCGCCAAAATATTAAAGATATTAGAACCGATAATGTTGCCCAACGCCATATCGTGATGGCCCTTCAATGCGCTGGTAATTGTGGCGGCAAGCTCTGGCAGGCTAGTACCTATTGCAATCACGGTAAGACCTATAATGAGTGGGCTGACACCAAAGCTTAATGCTACTTCTTGAGCACCCCACACCAGTGCCTTGGAGCTGATGATCAGCAGGGTTAAGCCCACTATAAACCATACCAAAGCAAGCGCCGTGGTCATGTCAGGAATGTCCATATTGTCTTCGGCTGGGTCGGGGTGGTTGCGTTGATTGAGAATCATCAGTCCCATTAGTGGCAGCAGTAGCCCCAGTAGTATGCCGCCCTCAGTAGTACTGAGCGTGGCGTCGAATAAGAACCAACCGGCCACGGCGGTGACCAGCAACATAACCGGGATTTCGCGCGTAAGCAGATGTTTTTGAATAGGCAGTGGGGATATGAGCGCGGTAATAGCGAGCACCATACCGATATTGGCGAGATTTGATCCCAGCGCGTTACCAATGGCCAGTTCGCCCAAATCTTCCAGAGAGGCATTTATAGAAACCACCATCTCCGGCGCAGAGGTTCCCAAGGCGACAATGGTTAGGCCAATAACCAGCGGTGACAGGCCAAAATTTTTGGCGATGGCAGCACTGCCGCCAACAAACCGGTCGGCACTCCAGATTAAACCCGCAAAACCCGCCAAGATTGCTGCCGCGGCTTGCCATAGAACAGGGATATCAAACATTGATTAAGTCTCTCGTATGGCTGTATGAATCTGGGCGACGCTGCTTGCCGTTGATATAAACCGGTTCGCACTGCAGATTAAACCCGCAAAACCCGCCAAGATTGCTGCCGCGGCTTGCCATAGAATAGGGATGTCAAACATGAGCTAAACCTTAATGAGTTATTCAGGTTCAGTTCAGCTGTCTAGAGTATAAACAGATGCATAAACTGTCACTGTAAATCCTACGATAGGAATATTTGGCGAGGATGGTATAGTGCGCAGCCTAATATGTCAGTAAATCAATGGAATGAGGCGCCAGTCGTTTTTATGTCGAATTTTTTATCGTTTCTATTTTTACCTCGCCGTGTGAGCTATGTACTTTCTGTGAGTAAAAATTTACTAGTAATCTGTGCCGTATTGTCGCTGTCGTTAACGGCGCAGGCGGTTGCCGATAAGTCTGTTGCTGTCGCAACCGATACTAATGCCGATTCTGCCGCAGTACCTGTGTTTAGCAGCGAAGCCCACAACCAAGTGCAAAAGATCACCGTGGACTTACTGGCGGCTATAGCCGCGAGTGGCAGTTTGCTAGAGAGTGATCCAGAAACCTACTTTACTGCCGTCGATGATGTGCTGAGCCCTGTAGTAGATTTCAACTTTATATCTAAGGTGGTTATGGGGCGCTATGGCAAAGCGGCGACGGCTGAACAAAAGACTCAGTTTGAGCAGACTTTTAGGCGTGGTTTAGTCGTCACTTATGCACGTGGCATGGCTAGCTATGCCGATCAAAATATTATTGTGTTGCCGCCAAAAAATGACATGGCTGCCCAGCGTCGAGTCAGTGTGCGTCAGCAGGTAAATGACTCCGGCGGCGATACCCATATACTGGCTTACACCATGGCCCGCAACAAAACCAGCGGTGACTGGAAACTGATTAATGTGGTCATGGATGGCATCAATTTAGGTAAAACTTTCCGCAGTCAGTTTGAACAGGCGGTAAAGAAAAATAATGGTGACATAGACATTGTTATTGATCAGTGGCTATTACCTGACGCCTAAACGCCTGAATTTAGCTTTAAAATGAACAGCATAGAGCGCATCCCGCAGCAATGTCGGATGCGCTTTTTATTGGCATCAGATAAAATGCCCCTTTAGGTTCCGCTAACGATGCGCGTTTAGTCGTTATTGCACCACCAAGCCACTATCTCTAATTGAGTAAAAATATGCAAACTGAGCAAATCAAAGCACTGCTAGAGGCCGAGTTTGCCGACAGTCAGGTCGATGTCTCCGTCGATGGTAGTCACCTGAACCTGGTGGTCATAAGCTCTGTCTTTGAGGGCTTGCGTGCCGTTAAAAAACAACAACTGGTCTATGCCGTGTTAGCCGATAAAATTGCCGATGGCACTTTGCATGCGGTCAATATGAAAACCTTTACTCCAGCCGAATGGGATCAACTGTCTAATGGATAAGCTCCTTATCGGTGGTGGTGGCCCACTCGACGGCGAAATTCGCATCTCCGGTGCTAAAAATTCAGCCCTGCCTATTCTCGCTTGTACGCTGTTGGCCGATGGCCCAATGAGTATCGGCAATATGCCGCATTTAAATGATGTCACTACCATGCTGGCACTGCTGCGTTGCATGGGGGTTGGTATTACCATCGGCGAGAAGATGTGTGTAGAAATAGACGCTAACGCGCTAACCGAATTGACCGCGCCCTACGAACTGGTGAGAACCATGCGCGCCTCTATTTTGGTGTTGGGGCCTATGCTGGCGCGCTTTGGCGAGGCCAATGTGTCTTTCCCTGGTGGTTGTGCCATTGGCTCGCGCCCAGTAGATATTCATTTGCGAGGCCTAGAGGCTATGGGTGCGACTATCGAAGTCGACGAAGGCTACATTCGCGCAAAATCAGATGGTCGTCTTAAAGGTGCGCACATCTTCATGGATGTGGTTACCGTCGGCGGCACCGAAAACTTAGTTATGGCAGCGGTGCTGGCAGAGGGTCAAACTATTTTGGAAAACGCCGCGCGCGAGCCAGAAGTAGTCGATTTGTGCCAGTGCATGGTAGCTATGGGCGCCAAGATCGAAGGCATTGGTACGTCTACTCTGGTGGTTACCGGCGTAGAGAAGCTGATTGGCTGTCACTATGATGTGATGCCCGACCGTATCGAAACTGGCACATATTTGGTGGCTGCCGCCGCTACTCGTGGCCGTGTACGTTTAAAAGACACCCGTGCGGATATCCTTGAGGCGGTGCTGCTAAAGCTGGAAGAAGCCGGCGCTGAGCTTTCATATGGCGAGGGCTGGATAGAACTGGATATGAAGGGTAAGCGTCCGAAAGCGGTTAATCTACGCACTGCGCCCTATCCTGCTTTTCCGACTGACATGCAAGCCCAGTTTACCGCTATGAATGCTGTGGCCGAAGGCACCGCTACCGTGGTCGAAACTATTTTTGAAAATCGTCTGATTCAGATTCACGAGCTCAATCGTATGGGCGCCCAAATAACCCTTGAAGGGAACACTGCCATTATTACCGGTGTTGAGCGTTTAAACGCGGCGCCGGTGATGGCGACTGACTTGCGTGCATCAGCGAGCTTGGTTATAGCTGGACTGTGTGCCAACGGCGATACTCTGATTGACCGCATCTACCATATCGATCGCGGTTATGAGTGTATCGAAGAAAAAGTACAGCTGCTGGGCGGCACCATCCGTCGCATCGCGGTTTAACGGGCTGTTAACAAGTAGAATCGCCATGACTAAAGTATCGACTGAAACACTGACCATTGCCTTAACTAAAGGCCGCATTCTCAAGGAGACGCTACCCTTATTGGCGGCGGCGGGTATCGAACCATTAGAAGATATTGGCAAGAGTCGCAAATTGATTTTCCCGACTACCGTCGCGGGTGTGCAGCTGTTGGTGCAGCGCGGTGTAGATGTGCCTACTTATGTCAAGTTTGGCGCCGCTGATATGGGCATTTCAGGCAAAGACATGCTTATGGAAGATGGCGCCGACAGTTTATATGAGCCGCTCGATTTAGAAATTGCCGGTTGCCAGTTGATGACCGCTGCTGTGGTCGGCAGCACTCGTCCGCCAGGACGTTTCAAAGTCGCCACTAAATACGTCAATGTAGCCAAGCAGTACTACGCCGCACAGGGCCGTCAAGTCGACATTATTAAGCTTTACGGCGGTATGGAATTGGCGCCGATCATGAACATGGCCGACGAAATAGTCGATATTGTTGACACCGGCAACACGCTCAAAGCGAACGGCTTAGAGCCGCGTGAATTTATTGCCGATATCAGCTCGCGTCTGATTGTAAACAAAGCGTCAATGAAGATGAAGCATGCAAAGATTCAACAGGTAATCGACGCTATCGGCAAGGCCGTAGAAGCCAAGCGTAAAGCGTAAGCTAATAAATAAATAAATGAATGAACGGGGTCAGCGTAACCCAGCTATTCTGGCCCCTATTTATGTTCAAATATTAAACAGAGATTATCAATATGACCGCCACAGAGGCTCGCAAAACAGCCATCAAGCGTTTGGACTTCAGTCAGCCCGATTTCGAACAGCAATTGTCTCATTTGCTGGCATGGGATGCCGTGTCCGATCATGCTGTAGCGAGCACTGTCGATGGTATTCTTAAAGACGTTAAAGCTCGCGGTGACGCCGCAGTCCTTGATTACAGCAATCGCTTTGACCAGCTTGGCGCCAGCTCTATGGCTTCGCTAGTTATTCCCGCTGAGCGCCTGCAGCAGGCTTTGCAGGTTATTTCTCAGGAACAGCGCCAAGCTTTAGAACAAGCGGCTGCGCGAGTGACGAGTTATCACCAGCATCAAAAACAGGATTCCTGGAGTTACACCGAACCTTGCGGCACAGTGTTAGGTCAGCAGGTTGTGCCTATGGATCGTGTTGGCCTTTACGTGCCAGGCGGTAAAGCGTCTTATCCATCCTCTGTATTAATGAATGCGCTACCTGCAAAAGTCGCAGGCGTGCAGGAGTTAATCATGGTTGTGCCCACGCCAAAGGGCGAGGTCAGCGAATTGGTATTCGCCGCCGCCGCCATCGCTGGGGTCGACAAAGTTATTACCATTGGCGGGGCTCAAGCCATAGCGGCGTTGGCTTATGGCACCGAAACTGTGCCCAAGGTGGATAAAATAGTAGGCCCCGGCAATATCTATGTGGCCACCGCTAAGCGCGCGGTCTTTGGTGAGGTCGCCATCGATATGATAGCTGGACCCTCAGAAATTTTAGTGCTGTGCGACGGCAAGACCGATCCGGATTGGATTGCGATGGATCTGTTCAGTCAGGCCGAACACGACGAAAATGCCCAGTCGATCCTGATCTCAACCGACGCTGATTTTTTAGAGCAGGTACAGGCTAGCATTGATAAGCTACTGCCAACCCTCGCTCGCGAAGCCATTGCCCGGGTCTCTATCGAAGAGCGTGGTGCCTTAATTCTGGTCTCTGACTTGGGGGAAGCCCTGCAGCTCATTAATCGAATCGCGCCAGAGCACCTTGAGTTGTCGGTCGATAACCCCGAGGCTTTATTGCCGAGTATTCGTCACGCTGGTGCCATCTTTATGGGCCGCTACACTGCCGAGGCTTTGGGCGACTACTGCGCTGGCCCTAATCATGTGCTACCTACTTCGGGCACTGCGCGCTTCTCATCGCCGCTGGGTGTATACGACTTTCAAAAGCGCAGCTCTATTATTAACTGCTCCGCTGAGGGTGCCTCCGAATTAGGTAAAATTGCCTCGGTGTTGGCTCGCGGCGAATCTTTGGAAGCTCACGCCCGCTCGGCGGAATATCGGATCAAAAAATCCAATTAAATTGTGTATAAAAAAGCCGGTAACTGATGTGTAGTGACCGGCCTTTTTTTGGCTATCAAAATAGCTAAGTATTACGCCTATTCCCGTTATCTTGTTTATCTTCCGGGTGTTATTTCTTTTGACGCTGAGGTACGCCGCTAAAAATATTTACTATGCGCTGGTTATGCCTGCTGTTTTGTTCGGCTGTAACCAGGAGACCGAGCAGGCTTATGTCGCTGCAATCGAGGTGGTTGAGAGTGCGTCTGGTAATACAGGGGGGCTCTACTTTTTCTGCCAAGGCTCGTCAGTTGCGCTATCAAACCCTGATAAAAGCCTATCTGGCCCGACGTAATATTCCCAAGCTTTAGTTAATGTGTCGAGTCGCGGTGAAATCCAAAGAGTGCGCAAGCGTTAGTCTCTGACAATAAAAGCAAATCGCTAAAGTTAGATACCGTTCAATACCAAGGTTAGCGCGTGCGATTTTTACTCATTGGGCTCTTTTTGTGGCGCTGGCCGCGTTCCTATTACCGCATTTATGTTAATCGCCTCGCCTTGACGCAGCACCGTGAGCGCGACACCGTTGCCCGGTTCTAACCGAGCTATCTGGTACATGCTAAGCCTGCCATCACCTACAACTTGTTGGTCGATTTTGACGATCACATCCCCCGAGAGCAAGCCTGCCATGTGTGCGGGGCCGCGATTATAAATCCCAGTAATTACCACGCCGTTACTGCTTTTAATGCCGAGTGACTGTGCCAGTTGTGGCGTCATCTGGCGCGCTTCTATGCCAAGCCAGCCGCGCACTACGCTGCCATATTGCACGATATCTGCTAAAGCTTTCATGGCTGTATCAGCAGGAATCGCAAAGCCAATTCCGATTGATGCAATGCCGACCTCTTCGAGTACGGCGGTGTTAATACCGACTAGGCGGCCTCTTGCGTCTATTAATGCGCCACCTGAATTGCCAGGATTAATGGCGGCATCAGTTTGCAAGAAATTTTCATAGGTATTGAGCCCTAAACCGTAGCGACCTGTGGCACTAATAATACCCTGAGTGACGGTTTGCCCAACGCCAAAAGGATTGCCGATGGCCAGAACGACGTCACCTACTTGGGTGTTGGAAGGGTTGCCCAATTCAATCGCCATGAGGTTGCTTAGTTGAATTTTTAATACTGCAAGATCAGTGTCGGTATCTATGCCGATGACTTCCGCGCGAGCTTCTCGACCGTCATGCAATATAACGGTTATTTCATCGGCAGCTTGAATCACATGATTATTGGTGAGTAGGTAGCCTTGAGTGCTCACAATTACGCCGGAACCCAGTGCAGACTGCTCGGTTTTTCGGTTGTAGGCGCTATTATTACCGTGCTCTTGCTGTTGTGCTAAACGGGAGGTTGTGGGTCGTTGTGGTAGTTGCTTGCGGGTGTATATATTGACCACGGCAGGTGCAGCGCGTCTTACGGCATCTGCATAAGATAGCGGTTGAGCCGCTGTGAAGGGGGTGTCAGTTGCGGCCGAGATTTGCAGAAGTGGTTGGAGTTTGGGCTGCAGCAATAAAAAAAATATAGCAACGGTTGCCCCTATAGCCGCGGGCCAGCCAAGCCAGTTTAAATATGTTGCCAGTGTGTTATGGGCCACTGGGTAATCTCCTTAGGCTACTGCGAGTCGGGCGTGGTTTTGCAGCGTTAGAGGACATAAGCTCTGTCTTTAATTAAAAAACCAGAGCAAGGCTCTGGTTTTTTAGCGATAGTTCTTAGTGGTTAAGGCGCTACCGTGCTGGCTGCAATGTCCTTGCGCTCTTCTTCCATGCCGTAATCTTCGCTCAAGGCACCTTTTTTACCGGGTGATTTTGGCGCCCAATCGCGTGGTGCCTCTAAATTCTCGTCGTGCACGGTAACTTGCTCGCTCGTTGGCAGTTGAGAGTTGGCGCTTTCGATAAAGGCGCGACTGAGTTCGGCGTTGCTTAATTTAAGGGCACTGTTGGCTAGGTGCTCGTGTACATCTTTGTAGTCTTGGGTCAGATTGTTGATTAATTCAGCAGTTTTTGTAAAGTGATCGCTCACTTCTTGCTGGTAACCTTGTAGGTTGCCTTCGGCCTGCTGTAGGCTGTCTTGTAGTTGGCGGTTGTTTTGCTGCTGGCTGCTGTTACGCATAACAAGAATGCTGATAACCGCGCCAATACCGGTGCAGGCCAGTGCAGTAATAATTAAAGTGCTCAGTGAAAACACGCTATTCCCCTTAATATAAACCTTAATTTTGAGGCTATTATACATTTAAGATAAAGTGCCGCACTTTCTTTTGTCAAATATAGGTATCCCTCTATATTTTTGCTATTCACATGATGATATAAAGATGACTGTTATACCGCCCAAATCACAGTGTTCCTCGTCGTTAAACACCCCTCTGAATCGTTACCAGCAAGACCTTAAACGCGATGATTTTACCTATGACTCAACGCAGGAACAGGCGGTTGAGCACTTGCAGGGTTTATATGACCGCCTGCTGGCACGTCATCTCGCAAAACGTACGGGTATGCTAAGGCGTCTTGCAAGCGGCTGGCGTAAGCCGGTTGTCGAGCCTGAGCGAGGTTTGTATTTTTGGGGTGGTGTCGGTAGAGGTAAGACCTACTTGATGGACAATTTCTATGAGAGTCTGCCGTTTGAGCGCAAAATGCGTACGCACTTTCACCGTTTTATGCGACGAGTGCATGCAGAGCTAGGCAGTCTAGATGGCGAAAAGAATCCGCTCGATATTGTGGCCGAGCGTTTGAGTGCCGAGGCGATAGTGATTTGTTTCGACGAATTTTTTGTATCTGACATCACTGATGCCATGATATTGGCTAATCTACTCGACGGCTTGTTTAAGCGCGGGGTCAGTTTGGTGGCCACCTCTAATATTATTCCCGACGGCTTATATAAAGATGGTCTGCAACGAGCCCGCTTTTTGCCCGCTATTGCCCTGCTGAATCAATATACTGAGGTGGTGAATGTCGACGGTGGTGTGGATTATCGTCTTCGTGCGCTGGCACAAGCGGAGCTCTATCATTACCCGCTGGATGAGGCCGCCGATAAAAGTTTAAAAGCAAGTTTTGATAGTTTGGTGCCTGACAAGGGCGAGATCCGCGAGGGTGTTGAGCTACAGGTAGAGGGGCGACCGATAAATGCGCGCTTCGAAGCCGAGGATGTAGTTTGGTTTGATTTTGCTCAGTTGTGCGATGGCCCGCGTTCGCAAAACGACTATATAGAGTTGGCACGTGAGTATCATGCGGTGCTGATCAGCGATATACCTGAACTTGGCGGTATAAAAGACGACCAAGCGCGACGCTTCTTGAATTTGGTCGATGAGTTTTATGACCGTAGTGTTAAGTTAATTATCTCTGCGGCGGTACCTCTGCAGCAGATTTATGCCGGTGGTCGGCTGAATTTTGAGTACGACCGCACGGTGAGTCGGCTGTTGGAAATGCAGAGCCATGAATATTTGGCTAGAGCACATAAGCCTTAACATTGGTTGCCATTTTAAGGCAGGCTGAGGTGTAATTGTGGCCGCAGAGAAAGGTGGGCAGGCATTGCGGGTTCGGGCCCTATGTAGGGGACCTTTTGTGCAGCGCCAGATAATTACTGTTGTTAGCCGGCCGCTAAGTTATAGGCTTATCCGCACAAAATACAATCAGCAGGTGCTTGCTGGTGCTGTAGTTGCTATGTATAATCCGCGCTCATTTTCTGGGCTAGACCCTCCTTTTATTAGGCAGGAATAACATGAAGACTATAAGTACTAAACCAGAATCAGTTCAACGCGACTGGTTTATTGTCGACGCTGATGGCAAAACTTTGGGCCGTATGGCACAAGCTATTGCAACTCGTCTGCGCGGCAAGCATAAGCCCGAGTTTACTCCACACGTCGACACTGGAGACTACATCGTAGTCATCAATGCCGCTAAAGTGCACGTAACCGGCAAGAAAGCTACTGACAAGATGTACTACAGCCACACAGGCTACATCGGTGGTATTAAGTCAATCAGCTTCGAGAAGCTGATCGAGAAAGCTCCTGAGCGTACTATTCAGAATGCCGTTAAAGGTATGCTGCCTAGAGGTCCTTTGGGGCGCGCTATGTTCAAAAAGCTGAAAGTGTATGGTGGTGCCGAGCATCCACATGCGGCTCAGCAACCACAAGAACTGAATATTTAAGGAGCTGATCATGGCTACACAATATTACGGTACTGGTCGTCGTAAGACTTCCACTGCTCGTGTTTTCATCGCCGCCGGTGAAGGCAAAATCGAAATTAACGGTCGTACTCTTGAAGAGTACTTCGGTCGTGAAGTTGCCCGCATGATAGTGCAGCAGCCACTAGTATTGACTGATCTGGAAGGCAAGTTTGACCTGAAGATCACTGTTAAAGGTGGTGGTAGCTTCGGTCAGGCAGGTGCGATTCGCCACGGTCTGACTCGTGCCCTGATGAACTATGACGAGACTCTGCGTCCCGCTCTGCGTGCTGAAGGTTACGTTACTCGCGATGCTCGTGAAGTTGAGCGTAAGAAAGTGGGTCTACGTAAAGCGCGTAAGAAGCCTCAGTTCTCTAAGCGTTAATTTTCTTTTTGAAAATCGCTTAAAAGCTTATTGCAGGCTAACGCCTAATCTAAAGCTTATTTTGAACCCAAACCGGATTCCGGTTTGGGTTTTTTTGTTACTGGATTTCGTTACTGCTCTTTATTGCCATAATGCAGGCTAAACACCATCACTTATAGCGTTTGTTCTTGTAAAAACTGGCTATTTTCTTTAAAATTTCATGATTAAAAAAATTCCAACAATAATATACGAGTCTTTTTAACGACTTGCTTGCTGGCCGTGATTTAAAGCTATTAATGGGGGAGTGTCGTCATGACTAATGACGGAGTAAATTTGGGGCGCCGTCGTTTTTTGACGACGGCAACATCGGTAATAGGGGCGGTAGGGGCTGTCGGTGTCGCCGTACCTTTCGTTGGATCTTGGCAGCCAAGTGCTAAAGCCAAGGCGGCTGGTGCTCCGGTTAAAGCCAGTTTGAGTAAGATTGAGCCAGGTCAGATGATTACCGTTGAATGGCGCGGTAAGCCGGTGTATGTCGTGCGCCGCACCGAGGAAACCTTGGCGCAGCTAAGCGCGCCCAACGAGGTGATTAAAGATCCCGAGTCTGAGCAGCCACAACAACCGGAATACGCACAGAATGTTTACCGTTCTATTAAACCGGAGTTTCTGGTACTAGTGGGTTTGTGCACGCACCTCGGGTGTGCGCCAATGTTTCGCCCGGATGTGGGTGCTATGGATCTCGGCGGTGAATCTTGGCAAGGTGGCTTCTTCTGTCCATGTCACGGCTCTAAGTACGATCTAGCTGGTCGCGTTTATAAAAATGTTCCTGCGCCGACCAACCTCGAAGTACCGCCTTATTTTTACGAGAAAGATACTGTCATTATCATAGGTGAGGAGGCTTAAACTGATGAATAAAATGTTAGGAAGCCTAATGGGTTGGGTTGATCAGCGTCTGCCGGTAACGCGCGCTTGGGAAACCCACATGTCCAAGTACTACGCGCCGAAAAACTTTAACTTTTGGTATTTCTTTGGCGTCTTGTCGATTTTGGTATTAGTAAACCAATTGCTAACCGGTATTTGGTTGGTCATGTTCTACGATCCAACCTCTGCCAATGCTTTTGCCTCTGTTGAAGGCATTATGCGGGACGTCGATTACGGCTGGATTCTGCGCTATATGCACTCCACGGGAGCTTCAGCCTTCTTTGTAGTCATTTATCTGCATATGTTTCGCGGCTTGATGTACGGCTCTTATAAAGCGCCGCGCGAGTTGGTGTGGATTTTTGGTATGACTATCTACTTAGCGCTGATGGCTGAAGCCTTTATGGGCTACGTGCTGCCGTGGGGCCAAATGTCTTACTGGGGTGCACAGGTAATCGTTTCGTTATTTGGTGCTATACCGGTTGTGGGTGCTGACCTAGTTGAGTGGATTCGTGGTGACTTCCTGATTTCAGGGGCGACCCTTTCTCGTTTCTTCTCTTTGCATGTTATAGCGGTGCCAATTGTTATCTTGGCTTTAGTCGTGCTGCACATTTTGGCGCTGCACGAAGTTGGATCTAATAATCCTGACGGCGTTGATATAAAAAAGACTAAAGATGAAAATGGTATTCCTAAAGATGGAGTTCCGTTCCATCCTTTTTATACTGTGCACGACTTGGTCGGTGTTACTGTATTCTTGTTTGCCTTCTCTTTTGTAATGTTTTTTATGCCAGAGATGGGCGGTTTCTTTCTCGAATACGCTAACTTCGAAGAGGCTAACAACCTAAAGACTCCCGCGCATATTGCACCGGTTTGGTACTTCACGCCTTTCTACGCGATTCTGCGAGCGGTTACTTTCGAGCTCAATTCGGTATTAAACGCCAAGTTCCTCGGCCTTATCGCCATGGGCGCAGCTATTGCCATCTTGTTTGTGTTGCCTTGGTTAGATAAGAGTAAAGCACGCTCTATTCGCTATAAGGGCTACATGCCTCGCGTACTGTTGATGATGTTTGCGGCTATATTTGTAATTCTTGGTTATTTAGGCATTAAGTCGCCTACAGAAGGTCGTACACTGCTGTCCCAGATTGCCACTTTGTTTTACTTTGCTTACTTTGTGACTATGCCAATATGGTCGAACCCGAATGTTGCTCAGTCAAAAAGAATAAGCAGCTGGATTGTCAGTATTGTTTTTGGTATTTGGTTTGCATGTTTTGCTTACTGGTCTATCACGGCTCAAGAAGCTCATGTTTTCTTAGCGATCTTTTCTCTGTTATTGGGATTAGGTTTTGTATCCCTGCCTTGGTTGACTGATCGCGATAGCGAGCTTCCTGAGCCTACTCGTACCCAACAGAAAGGCCTGCCGGCTGTGCTGGTTTGGGGCGGGTTCTTGATCTTTGTCGCTATGACTATAGTGCCACTTAAGGCCGTTGGTGCCGGTGGCGGTGCCTGTGGTGCCATTGAATGCGACAGCTTTGAAGCCGATTTGACCGATAAGGCCTCTTTGCAGCGTGGTGCTCAGGTTTTTACCAACTACTGCATGGGCTGCCACTCGGCAAAGTTTTCGCGTTATGAACGTGTTGCAGCTGATTTGGATATCCCACCCAAGGAGATGCAGCAAAACTTAGTTTTTACTGGCCAGCGCCTAGGTGATTTGATGACCATCGCTATGCCAGCAGACAAGTCCAAGGGCTGGTTTGGTGCTACGCCGCCGGATTTGACCTTAGTGGCTCGTTCACGTAATCCCGAGTGGCTTTACACCTACTTACGCAGCTTCTACAAAGATGACTCGCGCTCTACCGGAGTTAACAATTTAGTGTTCGACAAGGTCGCAATGCCGCACGTATTGCTCGATCTGCAAGGCTTAGCTGAGTGTGCACCGGGTCCAAAAAAAGACCACGGTAATATTGTACGCGATGTGCTTGGCGAGCCAGTAATGGACGAAGTATGTGGCAGCTTAAAAATTGGTGCTACGAAGGGTTCGCTAAATGAGGAAGAATTTGATCGCGCTGTTTACGATCTAGTTAACTTCCTTGAATACGTGGCCGAGCCAATGGCTGAAGAGCGCAAGCGCATAGGAAAATATGTACTGTTGTTTTTATCGCTGCTGTTTGTTTTTGTGTATTTACTGAACCGCGACTACTGGAGAGACATTCATTAAATTCGGCGTAGTTCGAGTTTAAGGGGCGGCCCGTGGTTTAAATGCGGGCTGCCCTTTTGTGTCTATAAATTTGTAATTTAGAATTCTTAATTGAGGTGTTTTAATGGGTGTTGTGGCTAAACGTTCGTCAATGACTTACTTTTCCGACTCTCGGGATCATTACAGCCATCGTGTGCGCATTGTGCTTGCTGAGAAAGGCGTATCTGTCGATTTAATCGAGGTAGAGCCCGATGCCAAGCCACAGGAGTTGGCTGATTTAAACCCGTATAATACCTTGCCGACATTGCTCGACCGCGATTTGGTCTTGTATGAATCAAAAGTGATGATGGAGTATCTGGATGAGCGCTTCCCGCATCCGCCGCTACTGCCAGTTTATCCTGTCGCTCGCGCCGAAAGTCGCTTGTGGATGCATCGCATCGAACAGGACTGGGCTCCCTTGGTTAATATCATCATGTTTGGTAAGTCCAAAGATTCAGTCACCAAAGCACAGAAAGAGCTTAAAGACAGCCTGTTGTCTGTAGCGCCAATCTTTGCCGAAAAGCCTTACTTTATGAGTGAAGACTTTACACTGGTCGATTGTTGCTTGGGGCCTATTTTGTGGCGTTTGGAGGAGATGGGTATCTCTCTGCCTAAGACAAAACAAGCCAAACCATTGCAAGACTATATGGATCGTTTGTTCGCACGTGAAGCCTTCCAGGAAAGCTTGTCTGAAATGGAAAAAGAAATGCGCTATTAAGCGCATTTTTGACGCCTTATGAAACAGATTGGGAACCCGCCTGTGTCATCAACTATGATATCCAGTAGACCTTACATGATTCGTGCACTCAATGAGTGGATCGTGGATAACAACTGCACGCCTTACATTGTTGTCGATGCTCACGGCACTGGTGTCGAGGTGCCGCAGCAGCACGTCAATAAAGATGGTCAGATTATTTTAAATATCGCTCCTACGGCAGTGCGCGACCTGTCCATCAATAATGATTGTATTGCTTTTAATGCTCGGTTTGGTGGTTTGCCAACCGACATCATGGTGCCTTACAGTTCTGTGTTGGGTATTTATGCGCGTGAAAATGGCCAGGGTATGATTTTTGATCCAGAGCCTGAGACAGATGTTGAGCCAGATCCGGAGCCGCCTAAGCCGACTTCAGTGGATACCGGCAATATTAAGTCGAAGAGCTCTACCAAACCGAGCGTTGGTAAGCGTCCATCGTTGAAAGTGGTTAAGTAGCCTTCTTTAAAGATTACAAAAAAGGCCGAAGTCGCTAAGCGACTTCGGCCTTTTTTGTTGGTTGGTTTTGAAGCTTACTGCTGCAGTTCCTTGTCGCCAAACTCATCGGCAAACAAAATACTCGATAGGTAGCGTTCTGCGGAATCGGGGAGGATGGCAACAATGACCTTGCCCTCATTTTCTGGTTTGTCGGCTAGTTTTATCGCTGCAGCCACGGCCGCGCCTGAAGATATGCCGGCCAGAATACCCTCTTCTTTCATCAAGCGGTGAGCGTAGGTAATGGCATCTTCATTGCTAACCTGTTCGCTGCCATCAAGCATTGAAAGGTCGAGGTTAGCGGGAATGAACCCAGCACCAATGCCCTGAATCTTATGTGGAGAAGGTGTTAATTCTTCCCCAGCCAGCGCTTGGCGTATTATCGGTGACGCTTCAGGCTCTACCGCGATAGACTGAATGGCTTTGCCCTCGATGTTTTTAATGTAGCGACTGATGCCAGAGATAGTGCCGCCAGTACCGACGCCTGCCACTAGAATATCGATAGCGCCACCAGTGTCCTCCCAGATCTCTGGGCCGGTAGTGAGTTCGTGAATTTCGGGGTTGGCAGGATTGCTGAATTGCCCCGGCATAAAGCTATTCTCGGGGTCAGCATTGACAAGTTCTTGCGCTTTAGCGATGGCACCAGTCATACCATGTTCACCTTGGGTGAGTTCTAGTTCAGCGCCCAAAGCCTTAATTAACATACGGCGTTCAAGACTCATGGTGTTGGGCATAGTCAACACAAGTTTATAACCACGGGCGGCACACACGTAAGCTAAAGCAATACCAGTATTGCCGCTCGTAGGCTCAATTACGGTCATCCCCGGTTTGAGTAGGCCGCGTTTTTCCGCATCCCATATCATATTAGAGCCGATGCGGCATTTTACTGAAGTCGCTGGGTTGCGAGACTCAAGCTTCACCAATATATTCTTATCGGTAATATTGTTCAGCTTGACCAAGGGTGTGTTGCCTATGGTCAAAGAGTTATCGGCTAAAACATGCGACATTTTTTTATCCTCTAGTTATGAATGATTGAAACGACATAAACGGTATGGAACAAATATTGAGTGGTATATACCAATCGGGCATTACTAGTTACTGGGTTATGTAAAAAACATATTTGTGCTTAGCCCGCATCTCTTTAATAATCTGTGCATCTACTGTTAGGCAATAAATCAACAATAGCTTGGTAGTTTTCAATAATAATCACTCAGTGGGCACATCATGACCGTATTAAAACACACGCTAGGGCTTTTTCTTCACCCAGATGAAGAGTGGAGAAAAATTCGCAACGAACGGCATTCTTTTATTCAAGTTTTTATGAGCCATATGCCGATACTGGCTCTAATACCGGTACTCGCGGCTTATTACGGTGTTACTCAAGTTGGCTGGTCGGTAACCGGTGGTGACGTCGTCAAGTTGACGCCTGAGAGCGCGTTGGTGCTATGTGGCTTTACCTACCTTGCACAGTTGGTTGCAGTGTATGTATTGGGAGAATACATCAATTGGATGGCACATAGTTTTGGCGTTAAGGAGGAGGGTGCTCAGCGTCACTACGAAGGCACAGCGCTGTCGGTATATGCGGCAACGCCTCTAATGTTAGCCGGGGTGATAATGCTTTACCCCGAGCCTTGGGTTGTCGTGTCGGTCTATTTTGCCGCCATTGCCTACGCCGTTTACCTGCTTTATGAAGGTACGCCGATTCTGATGAACATACCCAAGGGGCAGGCTTTCATTTATTCCAGCTCTATAGTCACTATCGGTTTGGTGTTGTCTGTAGTTGTAATGATTTCGACAGTAATCGCCTGGGGCATGGGCTTTGGTCCAGTTTATATTGATTGACGGTGGAGCCTAGATGCTCGGGGTTTACTAAAAAGGGTTAGAGCTCAAGCTCTAGCCCTTTTTGCTGTAAAGGTAAGTCGTAACAGGGCTTCTGAAAGGTAGATGGTTACGGCAATGGTTATAAATAAGGCGTAGCTGGCAGCAACTTTAGAGCCTTTGATAGGCTTTTAATTTGTGATTGGTTAACTATTTCAATGGAATTGTGGATGCCTTGGTTAGAGCTTAACAGCTGGCGCGGCTTGTCTCTCGGCGTTGTCGGCAAAGTTCAGTAGTGACGCCTCTTAGCAGTGGCAGAAGCTGGCGGTAAAAAATACCGCTGCAAAGGTTTGCTGGTAGGTTATATAGGATGTCACAGCATCATTGAAATGCTTACGCGAGACAGTAACTTTGTTGTTGGTGCTGTTTGGTTGTTTTGAAAGTTGCATCATATTTGTGTTGGTTGTTAAATCTTGGATGGGCTCCACCACGATATTAAGTTTACTCACGGCGCTACCTAAACGGGCTTCGGCACCAATGCGTTGGCCTTAGTAGCGGCAGGGCCAAGCTCTTTTAAACCATTTTAGGCTTGGTTGTGCGCTTCAATGACGGTTTCCAGGGTTTTGTATATGTGTTTTAAATAGTCTTTAGCCGTCTCAACCAAATTCGTGATTAAGCCGTACTTTAATTTTTTAACAACTATTCCGATAGTCATTGATTAGGCGGCCAACTGATTAGAAATGTCGATCACATAAAAAATCAGTGCGGCGATAATAACGAGTGAGGCTATGGTCGAGATATCCATAATGATCCGGTTTCTGGAATAAAATCCAAATACAGTGATCTTATCGCGTTAGAATTACTGCAATCAAAAGAACATTTGGAGTTCGCTAATGGTGGTTGAGGTGGCGGTAGTTGGAATAGCGCGGACTCCTATGGGAGTTTTTCAGGGCGCGCTGAGCACTTTGAGTGCCACTGAGTTGGGCGCAGTGGCGATTAAAGCGGCGCTGCTGAATGCGGGCGTTGCGGCTAGAGATGTGAGCGAGGTATTGATGGGCTGCGTGCTTAGCGCCGGCTTGGGACAGGCGCCGGCAAGGCAGGCGGCGCTGGCGGCCGGTTTACCTGAATCTATACCCAGTACCACCTTAAATAAGGTGTGTGGTTCGGGTATGAAAGCGATCATGCAGGGGCGCCAGGCGCTTATTTCGGGTGACGCTGATGTGGTGGTGGCCGGAGGCATGGAGAGTATGAGTGGCGCGCCTTATTTGTTGCCCAAAGCACGAGAGGGTTATCGACTGGGGCATGGCGAGCTTCTTGATAGCGTTTTCTATGACGGCCTGCAGGATGCTGCAGCGGGTGAACTGATGGGTGTTTTTGCCGAAGCTTGTGTCGATAAATACGAGTACAGTCGCGCTGATCAAGACGCCTATGCCCTCCAGTCGTTGGTGCGTGCGCAACAAGCCATCGCCAGTGGTGATTTTGTTCGTGAAATAGCGCCGGTAAACGTGACCGGTCGCCATGGCGATACCGTGGTTGCCGTCGATGAATCACCGGGTTGCGCTAAACCTGAGAAAATCCCGCAACTAAAACCGGCTTTTAAAAAGCATGGCTCGGTTACTGCTGCTAATTCCAGCTCTATTTCTGACGGCGCCGCTGCGCTGGTGCTAATGCGCAGAGATGATGCTATAGCGCAGGGCTTGAATGTTCTCGCGGTCATAAAGGCACAAGCCCAGCATGCACAGGCACCAGAATGGTTTACTACGGCCCCAGTGGCTGCGATTAAAAAAGTATTAGCTAAGTCGACTTGGATAAAAGATGACGTTGATCTGTTCGAGATTAACGAAGCTTTTGCCTGTGTGGCCATGGTAGCGCGCGATGAGCTCGAAATTAATCAGAGTAAGTTGAATATCAGCGGCGGTGCTTGCGCGCTGGGTCACCCCATTGGCGCTTCTGGCGCGCGCATAGTAGTGACATTAATCGCTGCATTGCAGCGCTTAAATAAGTCAAAAGGTGTCGCTGCGCTGTGTATAGGTGGCGGTGAAGCCACTGCGATGGCTTTCGAGCGTTTCTAAATTGTCTTTATTGGCTCTAGCTGCGTCGGTTACGTGCTTATATGGTCAGGATGAACGGGCAGAAAGCCACTCCTGCGTTATCGCACTTCCACCATCTGTGGTGGTCGTATGTCGCGATTACAGGATGTAAGAGAGTGACCAGTTGGTAATATACTCTTGTATGCTCCCGCCTTGCGCGCGGTACCTTCTGCTCAGAGTCAATAAGTCCCGCTTTAAAAGCGCTCGAAGAGTGGACTAGGCCAGTAGGTACTCGAATTGGCAGGATGCTTGAGGGTATGAAAAATAGTGGGTTTTATCTGAGAACAAGGAGCCTCTGCGCGCAGACAGGCAGTTTATAGCGCCAAAATGGCGCGCATGCAGTATTTTCAGGCGCAAAAACTGCTATCTAGCGGGTCTCACTATTACATCCCTGTGACCGCGCCATATTTTTCGTCCTGAGCATAAGTAGATAGCGCCCAATTTAGTCGATATATTCGAAGACCTTTACTATTTTTTGTACACCATCGGTATCGCGGACCACTTTTACCGCTTGGTCTGCCTCGGCGCTGCTCAGTAGGCCCATCATAAATACGGTATTGTCTTCGGTAACGACTTTAATACGGCCGCTGTCTATATCGCCATTGGCGAGCAGTTTACTTTTGACCTTGGACGTCAGCCAGCTGTCATGGGTGCGGCTAAAAAAAGATGTCTTATCCTGCACCTGCAGCTCATTATAGACCTGACGTACGCGGTTGATTTTGCCGACGGTTTTTCCAGCAAGTGCGCGCAACTCATTGTTAGAGACTTCACCCGATAGCAATACCACACCGTTGTAGCTGGTGACGTTAATGTGGGCGTCGTCTAGGGCGCGGCTAGCTTTACCAAGATTGACTAATGCCAGAGTTTCAATTTGTTCGTCGTCGATGGCTGCGCCCCAAGTACGCTCACCAGAGTCGCCGTTAACGGGGCCGTCACTGGTAGCGCTAATCAAACTGCTACAGCCACTGAGAAGTATTAGAACTGCTGCGATGAGGGCGAATGTGAATATATTTATTGGGTTCTTATGCATGATTTGGGTACTTCAAGAAATGATGATTTTTTATGTCAGAGCAAGGCAGCGCCGCGCGCAAAGTACATACACGCCGGCCGCTCTCGCATCCGTGTAATCGCGAAATTTCGTTGGTCCTGCACATAAGCAAAGCACCGACGAAGTTATCGCGGAAAAGTGTATTTCTACAAGTAGGCTTAATACTCTCCGCCAAACAGTTGCCCGTCAATCAAATCGCAAAGGCTAAATAGAGTCAGCATATGCACTTCATGGATGCGAGCTTTAGACGCAACAGGCACGCGAAGTTCAATGTCGTTGGTGTCGAGCAGGGCGGCGATGTCGCCACCGTCATTGCCGGTAAGGGCGATAACACTCATATCACGGTCATGGGCGGCGCGAATGGCTTGCAGTAAGTTGCTGGGGTTACCGCTAATGGTCACAATTAACAGTATGTCGCCGCTGTGGCCAAGGGCGCGAATTTGTTTTGCGTAGGCCTCGTTAAAGCTCTGCTCTATGGCTGCGGCAGTCTGGGTGGTGATGTCGGTACCGATGGTAATGGCGGGTAGGCTGGGGCGCTCTTGTTCGAAGCAGTTGACCAAGCTACTGGTGAATATCTGTGCCTGAGCCGCAGAGGTTCCGTTACCGCAAGTGAGGATTTTATTTTCCCCCAAAAGTGCGTGTACAATCATTTGGCTGGCTTCGCTAATCAGTGGTGCCAGTGCTTCGCCAGCGTGCATCTTGGCTTCGATACTTTCATGGAAAAGCGTGATAACTCGCTGTTCTAAAGGATCAAGCTGATCTTCGGTGTGTTCCATGATATTGAGACTTTTATGGCAAGTGTAAATGTTGTGGGTGTATCACGGGCTACTGTTATTCGCCGACTGTCGATCACCCATGACCGCATTAGGTCTTTCGGCGCGCTTAAAGATTGCTAGGACAGGCTGTTAACTCCGTGCCTTAGTACTTTTCGAGCGGGTTAGAAAAGTAAACATCAGATGTTTTTCTTTTCATGATTTAGCAAAGATTAGGGCACATTGTTTAACAAATTGTTAAAAAGCATTTTTAATCCAATCAATGCGGTTGCCTGCAGACATAGCCACTATATCAAAGCGGCAGGGGCACTGCTCGCTAAGCTTGTGTTTTTGTAAATAGTGTAATGCAGCGCGGCGCAACTTTTGCTGTTTGTGTGTGGTGACGCTTTCGGCGGCCGTGCCGAACATATCGTTGTGGCGATAGCGAACTTCTACAAATACTAGCTGTTCTCGGTCGAAGGCAATTAGATCGATTTCGCCGCTTTTAATACCATAGTTGCGGGCGCAAATATGCAAACCTTGCCGGGCCAAATACTTTTCAGCCTGTTTTTCGGCCCACTGGCCTTTATTGGCTGGTGCTTGCTGGCCTTTTTTCCAGTGTAAAATGTGGCGTTGTAACGGACGCTGAAAATAATCGAGTAAGCTCATCCTTGAGAGTCCTTACTGCTAAGGGTTGCTGGGTACGACTACGGGCATTGGTATAGCTCGCCCTGAGACAATTTGGGCCCATGTTTGCTGACGTTCAATGCGTTGGTTTTGCCTCATAGTTAGTGCGCCGGTAGCACCATAAAAGCGAGTGCCTGGAACTTGCTGTAGCTGCGTTAGGCGAGGGTATATATGGTATGCATCTACCCCCAGAGCATAGAGGCGGCCGTAGCTGGCGCTAGAGGGGCGGTGCGCGTCAATTGCTTTCTTTTCAGGGCTGGTTTGGTCGAATATCCACGGTGATGAACTGAACTTGATACCGTTAAGGTCGCGGTCGTTCTTGCGATCCTCTGTGCCGGCATAGATGTGACTAGTGGCAAATACAGGTACTTTACCAGCGTAGTGAAAAGCCAATGTTGGAATGATTTGCCTGGCTTGGCCTGGGCGAGCGGTGAGAAATATCATATCTAAGTCTTGGCGGCGACGCGGTTCAAACTCAAAACTGTGGCCAAACAGACCTCGCAACTCATTTGCGCGCCGCTTGCTTTGATCAATGTGTAGCGCACTGGCAAGCACCGCTGAATAATCATTTTTGCCAGTAAAGCGATTTATGCTGACAACCTCACCGCCTAACGTCTGCCACTGACGGACAAAAGCATCAGCGCTGCGTTCACCCCAGCTGGCATCTGGAGTGATAATCATGGCGCGCCTGTGGCCTTCGAGCCAAGCGCGGTTGGCGGCCTGTGCGGTTTCATCTTCAATGGCGAGGCCAAATTGGTAAAAATTTGGCTGTAGGATTGTGGCGATGAGAGCATCGCTACTGGGCAGAGTATCACTCGCCAGTGCGTCTAACGATGGGTTGGGCGGCTCTACTGGGGTTTTTTCCTCTATATAATTTAGGCTTAAAATGGGCGCGGGTAGCTTTGTTAGCTCGCTAAGCGTTTTGGCGGCGCCTTTGTTAAGCGGCCCTATAACCATGTCGGCACCGTCGCTAATAGCTTGCAGGTAGAGTGCTTCGATGTTCTCGTTGGCATTACTGGTGTCGTAGATGCGTACCGCCGGCGTCCATGAGCCGTCGTGCATGGCCTGGTAGTAAGCGCTAAAGAAACCATCGCGAATTGCGCTGCCGGCTTTACCGAGTTTGTCACTTAGCGGCAATAAAAGAGCGACTGCTCTAGGTGTTTGTTCAATAAGGACGCCGATCAGCTCTAAATCACTGGGTAGTTTTAAGCTGGCGGGATGTTGCGGCCAATTTTGCATCCACTGTTGTATCTGACGCTGTTGCAGACCGAGATCGCCCTGATTGTTTTTGTTGAGGTTGGCGAGCTGGTACCAAGCTTTTAGTTCACTATTTTGCTCTTGCTTAGCGCGCTCTTGCAATACCGCCTGTGGCAGGGTCATCAAAGCTTGCCATATGGCATTATGGTTGGTGCTGCGCAGAGTTTCATCGGTGAGCATCCGTTCCAACAATAGTCGCTCGTTTACGCTCTGGTCAATTTCGCCAAGAATAATAAATACTTGGGCGCGACGCTCGCGCAGTGCAATAGCTTGCACGATAGTGAGTTGCTTCCACTGTTGCTCAAGGCGGGGCTCGGTTAGAATGCTCTGAGCTAAAAAGTAGGCGTCATCGAGCAGCGCTAGGCTGCTGTAGAGCTCGGTGTACTGATAAAAATTGCTATCAATGAGCTGTTCTGTCTCGATAGACGCAAGCAGGCTTCTGGCCCAAACTCTATTGCCTTTGTTGGCGAGAATCTCGGCGGCAGTCAGTAGGTATTGCTCTTTGAGAGGTGAATCGCTGCGCAGTGCTGACTCGATCAGCGGTGCATGATCGCGCAGCTCTTGCGCTTCAGGTTGGATGCTATTGTCCTTGCTGGGGGTGGAGTTGCAGCCCGTTAGCAGAGCTGTGCTTATCAATAATGTTGCAAGGGCTATTTTTGAATACGTATATAAAGTCATTGGCACTGTATGTTCGCTGATGTTAATAATTTAATGAATGAATGTTCATTCGTTGTCGCAAATTTGAGAGGTATATGTTCGTGTCAGAGTCTAGCGGTGTTCTTTATGTGGTGGCCACACCCATTGGTAATTTAGCGGATATGGTACCCCGTGCGGTGGAGACTCTACAATCGGTTGATCTTATTGCTTGTGAGGATACTCGTTATAGCTCACGTTTGCTGGAACACTTTCGCATAGAAACCCCGACTACAGCCTATCACGATCATAGCGATGATCGTCGCGTGCAGAAGTTAATTGAGCGCTTGCAGGCTGGGCAAAACTTAGCGCTTATTTCGGATGCCGGTACACCGCTGGTATCGGACCCCGGCTTTAAATTGGTGCGTGCGGTGCGCGACGCCGGTTTTAAGATGGTGCCTATCCCCGGGGCATGTGCTTTTGTTGCCGCTTTGTCTGTGGCGGGGTTGCCCTCTGATAAATTTACCTTTGAAGGTTTCTTGCCGCCCAAGCGCGGCGCCCGCCAGGCGGCTCTTGCGGATATTGCTAACGACACCCGAACCTTAGTGTTTTATGAGGCGCCGCACCGTATTCTTGATACGTTGCAAGATGTGGTTGAGGTTATGGGTTCCGAGCGTGAGGTGGTGATGGCGCGGGAGATTACCAAGACCTTTGAGACGCTATTGTCGGGTACGGCGGAGGAGCTGCTGGAAATAGTCGCCGGCGATAGCAATCAGCGCCGCGGTGAAATTGTGCTGCTGTTGCGTGGCGCCGATAAAAAGCCCGCATCAACCCTAGATGCCGAAGCCGAGCGCACCATGACGATACTAATGGCAGAATTACCCCTTAAACAGGCCTCGACACTGGCGGCGCAAATCACTGGCTTAAAAAAGAAAGTATTGTATCAATGGGCCCTCGAACAGAAAAAATAGCAAAATAAAACGACGACGAGGCTTTTTAGCGTTGCCTCTTGCGGCTGGTGGCGTTACTCTCGTTAAATCAGAGTCGGCTGGACAGTCGCTCTGAGTTTTGTTTTGGCTTCGGTCATGACAATACTCAGGGAGGAAAGTCCGGGCTCCAAAGGGTAGAGTGCCAGGTAACTCCTGGGGGGCGTGAGCCTACGGACAGTGCAGCAGAGAGTAGACCGCCTAAGGGCGCCCTCTGGGGTGCAACGGTAAGGGTGAAAGGGTGCGGTAAGAGCGCACCGCGCAACTGGCAACAGCTTGTGGCATGGTAAACCCCACTCGGAGCAAGACCAAATAGGAATCCGTATGGCGTGACCCGCGTTGGATTCGGGTAGGTTGCTTGAGGTGTATGGCGACGTACATCCCAGATGAATGACTGTTCACGACAGAACCCGGCTTACAGGCCGACTCTGATACTTATTTAAACGTTATAAGGCGTTCACGACGGCTTTTGACGATAGAGCATGGCTTACAGGCCTACTCTAATACTTATATTAAACGTTATAAGGCGTTCACGACGGCTTTTGACGGTAGAGCATGGCTTACAGGCCTACTCTAATACTTGTCTTAAACGTTATAAGGCGCTCACGGCGGCTTTTGACATTAGAGCATGGCTTACAGGCCTGCTCTGATGGGTTTTAAACGCTAAATGCGTTAAAGACAATTAAGGGCAATAGAGCGCGGTATAAAAGTTTGCTGCAATAATTTGATCTAATGGTTAGCGGCCTCAGTTTTATGTGCTGACATGTTGTTCGTGCATTGTTCAACGCTCTATATTCGCTATATATATATCTACTTCCTCTGTTATTCGCAATCTGTTTAACACTTAATGTATTACTTTAAGTGTTAAACCTATCTGTCTGTTTTTTATAAAAAAACTCTTTATTTTACCCTTCGTTTCTATGTGGTTTTTTGAGTTTGTCTACATGTTCGCGTTAGTTAGCCTCTTTATCGCTGCCTGATTGCTTGACTTTGCAGTGTGTCAATTTATAGTGTGTGGAAGAAAGTGGGTAAAAGTGGTTTTTTGTGGTTTTTTGGTCTCCAAGGCAGGTTTTGGAGGCTGAGGCAGAAAAGGCTAAGTCTGCATAGAATGATGCTAACAGGGATTGCCAACACTCGTGTACACCGGTAGTTACGCCATTAATATGGACGTCAAAGGCCGCATGGCCGTCCCCGCTCGTCAGCGTGAGTTGCTGGCTGAGTGTTGCGGTGGGCGTTTGGTGGTAACCGCGCATCACGAAGATGATTGTCTATTAGTCTACCCCGAGGGCGAGTGGCAGGAGCAGTTACCTAAGTTGTTGGCATTGCCCAATACTAATAAAGCGGCGCGGCACATTCAGCGCAGAATGATTGGTCACGCTGCCGAGCTTGACCTTGATGCGAATGGCCGCTTATTGCTGCCGCCGACTCTGCGCGTATTTGCAGGGTTGGAGAAAAAATTAATGCTGATCGGCGTTGGTAATAAATACGAGCTTTGGAGCGAAGAGCGCTGGAATAACCAGATGCAGGCATCCGTAGTGGAAGAGTTACCTGCACATCTGCAGGATTTGTCGTTCTAGTTTTTTAAGTTGAGAAAAATATGTCATCCCCAAATAGCGACCTACATTTCACTGTATTGCTACAGGAGGCGGTCGATGCCTTAGTGGTAGACGCGGGCGGCCGTTACATCGATGGCACTTTTGGTCGCGGTGGGCACAGTAGTTTGATTGTGAAGAGTTTGAGCGAGCAGGGCCAGCTGCTGGCCATCGATAAAGATGAGCAGGCAATTGTCGCGGCGAATGAGTTGTTCGCCGATGAGTCGCGGTTTGAAATCGCGCGCACCTCTTTTGCTAAGTTAGAGGAGCTGTGTGTTGCTCGCAACTGGCAGGGCAAGCTCAGTGGCATACTGTTGGATTTAGGGGTGTCATCTCCTCAGTTGGATCAAGCTGAGCGTGGTTTTAGCTTCATGAACGATGGTCCGCTTGATATGCGCATGGACACCTCTAAAGGGGTAAGTGCTGCAGAGTGGATTAACACCGTTGATGTAACGGAGATGATTCGCGTTTTTAGGGATTACGGCGAAGAGCGATTTGCCAAGCGCATTGCTACCGCAATTGTTGAGCGTCGAGAAGAGCAGCTTTTCGAGCGCACACTGGATTTTGCAAAAGTGGTGGCTGAGGCTAACCCTGCTTGGGAAAAAAACAAGAACCCAGCAACTCGAGTTTTTCAGGCTGTTCGTATTTGTGTAAATAACGAGCTGGGTGATCTAGAAGCGGCGCTGGAACAAGCGTTGGAAATGCTGGCGGTCGATGGGCGGCTAGTGGTAATTAGTTTCCACTCGCTTGAAGATCGTATTGTTAAGCGTTTTATCAAGCATCACGAAAAAGGCGATACCCTGCCTAAGGGTTTGCCGATTACTGACGACATGTTGAATAAACGATTGAAAAATATCTGCAAAGCACAGCGTGCCAGTAGTGACGAGATCGATGAAAATGTTCGCTCACGCAGCGCCATTATGCGCGTGGCGCGCAAACTAAAATAAAATGCATAGGCTCAGCCCGCTAGTTTTTTTGATGGTTTTTGCGCTGTGGGCGGCGGTGGTATTGTCAAGTTTTGCCGTAGTGTTAAGCACTTATCAAGTGCGTAGTCAGGTTAATGAGTTGGCGCAGTTGCAGCGCGAAGCCAGTAATTTAAGAGTTGAATGGGGTCGTTTTTTGTTAGAGCAAAGCACTTGGGGCTCTTATAAACGCATAGAAGCAATCGCGGTCGAAAGCTTGCAGATGCAGGTGCCGAGTGATGAGCAGATAACATTAATTATCGACGATAGAAATTAGGCCAAGATATACATGACTAAAGTTGGGGCAAACAAGGTATCGGTTGTGCACGCAAGTGCTATGCCTGCCTGTGTCTCACGTTGGCGTTTTGGTGCTGCTGTTGTTGTTCTGTTGTTGCTGGTGGTGGCGCTTATTTGGCGAGTGTTAGTGTTGCAAGTTCTGCCCGCCGGTACTGAGGCACAGCAGGGTCATATTTTCTTGCAGGGTCAGGGTCAGGCGCGCTCGTTGAGGGTTGAGTCTGTTGCGGCTTATCGCGGTGTTATTACTGATCGCAACGGCGAACCACTGGCGGTAAGCACAGAAGTTACAACGCTATATGCCAATCCCAAACTCTTGGCGTTGTCTCCCGAGAGTTGGGGCGAACTGGCTCGGTCGCTGCAAGTCAGTAAGCAAGACTTGATTGAAAAATTACAGCGTTATCGAGCTAAAGAATTTGTTTATTTACAGCGCCACATGCCGCCGCAAGATGCGGCTATGGTACTGGCCTTAAAAATCCCCGGAGTTTATGGCAAGCGTGAATATAAACGCTATTATCCCGCCGGTGAGGTCGCTGCTCACGTGGTTGGTTTTACGGATATTGATGATGCCGGTCAAGAGGGTATGGAGCTGGCCTATAACAATCACCTCAAAGGTCAGGAGGGCGCTAAACGGGTATTGAAAGATTTGAAAGGCCGTATTGCTAAAGATTACGGCCAGATTAGTGTCGCGCAGCCAGGTCAGGATTTACGTTTGAGTTTAGATCTGCGCCTGCAGCATATAGCGCATCATGAATTAAAAGCGGCTGTCAAAGCGCATGATGCTAAGTCGGGTTCACTGGTAATGCTGGATGTGCAGACCGGAGAAGTTTTGGCAATGGCTAATCAGCCATCATATAACCCTAATGATCGTCGCCGTATAAGTAGTGCTGCAACGCGCAATCGTGCCGTGACCGATGAATTTGAACCTGGTTCGCCAATGAAAGCGCTCGCCGTTATGGCGGCATTGGAGTCGGGTAAATATTCGCCAGGAACAGAAATTAATACCGCCCCTGGCTACATTAAAGTCGGTAAGAAAACACTCAAAGATTATAAGAATTACGGTCTAATCGATGTCACTAAAGTAATAACGAAATCGAGTCAGGTGGGCATGACTAAAATCGCTCTGAAGATAGAGCCTGAAGCGATTCGAAATATGTACTTTCGTATGGGCTTGGGGCAATCGACCGGCAGTGGTTTTCCAGGCGAAAGAGTGGGAAATTTGCCGACTTATAGAAAATGGCAGCCAATTGTGAGGGCGACTTTTTCTTTTGGCTATGGCATGACAGCTACCACCTTGCAGTTGGCTCAAGCCTACAGTGTGATTGCCTCTGGCGGTGATCGGTATCCGATATCACTGTTGAAATTAGACCAGTTAGCACTGTCTGAGCGCGTAGTTGATGAGCGTATTGCTCGGCAGACTATTGCCATGCTACAAACCGTGGTGCAAAAAGGTGGCACAGGAACACTGGCCGCTTTACCTAATTATAGTGTGGCGGGAAAGACCGGAACAGTGCACCTAGTGGGCTCTAACGGTTACGATGAAAATCGCTATTCATCGATTTTTGCCGGACTGGCTCCAGCAGATAATCCGCGCATTGCCATGGCCATAGTGGTTAATGAGCCCAGTCGAGGTCAGTATTACGGAGGTCTGGTGGCAGCGCCAATTTTTTCAAAAGTTGCAGCCGGTGCGCTAAGGTTATTGCAAGAGCCGCCGCGTAAAGACAGTTTTCGGCTGAGTTCCAGCAAGCATAAAACGCGGGCGAGTGAGAGCGCTGGATGATACGTCCAATGCCAGACAGTATGACTTTAGAACGGCTGCTCCCCACAGTGGCGCTGCCGTTGACCTGTGCGCGGTTGCCGGTGAATAACCTGCAGCTCGATAGTCGTAAAGTGGCAGAGGGCGATGTATTTGTTGCATTAAATGCCTGGGGTGATAGTGACCAAAGTGGGCATCAATTTATTGATGCTGCGATTGCTGCCGGTGCCGCGGCTATTATCTTTGAGGCCCCAATTAACAGCGTTAGTCATGATGGGGTCGCGCGAATTGGTATACCGCGGTTAGCGTTGGAAATTAGTGCCATCGCCGGCCGTTTGTACCAAAGTCCTTCTGCACGGTTACCTTTAATTGCCATTACCGGGACCAATGGTAAGACCACTTGTGGTCAGCTCTTGGCGCAGACATTTGCTCTGGCCGGAAAAAATGTCGGTGTAATCGGAACTTTGGGTGCGGGTGTATGGGCGGCCAATAGCGAGCAGCCTCTACTGGCCAAAACAGGTTTTACAACGCCCGATGCCATCACGACTCAGTGCTTGCTTCAGCAGTTGCGGCAGGCTGGCTCTGAGCTAGTTTCAATTGAAGTGTCTTCTCATGCATTGGCGCAGGGGCGTGTCGCCGCGCTGACTTTTGACTGCGCAATATTGACCAATCTGAGCCATGACCATCTCGATTATCATGGCGATATGAAAAGTTATGCGGCGGCCAAGGCGCGTTTATTTGAATTTGAAGGTTTGCGCGCATCCATCGTGAATATCGATGATGAGTTTGGCTGTGAATTAGCAAAGTGCATTAAAGTACGAGCGGCGACGGTGATTACTTATTCGCTCGAGAATAATGCCGCCGATGTATTTACCACAAACGCAATATTCAGCGCTCAAGGTGTGCGAGCTCAACTGCATACACCTTGGGGCGATGGGGAATTACAGTCATCGCTGTTGGGACGCTTTAACCTTTCCAACTTATTGGCTGTTATAGCAGCGACTTGTCAGCAGGGTCTGAAATTAACTGAAGTATTAGCCCTTGTTGCTCAATTGCAACCAGTGGCGGGGCGTATGCAAAGTATTACTGTCTCGTCAGAGCAGGATATTAGCGTGGTTGTCGATTTCGCGCACACCCCCGATGCGTTGGAAAATGCTCTGCAGGCTTTGCGTCCATTAAGCAACAATAAGCTGATTTGTGTTTTTGGTTGCGGTGGTGATCGCGACTCGTTCAAACGCGCTCCGATGGGGAAAATTGCGGCGGCATTGGCAGATATAGTGGTGCTGACTAGTGATAACCCTCGCAGCGAAAATCCTGAGATGATAATCGCAGCAATTGCCGCAGGAATGCGGGGCGCTAAATCGGTGCATCTACAAACAAATAGAGAACAGGCAATAAAGTTTGCCATAGCGCAGGCGAGCCCTGGAGATACTGTTTTGATTGCCGGCAAAGGACATGAGTGCGAGCAAATTTTTGCCGAACATAGCATTGCATTTAGTGATGTTGAACAGGCGGAAATTGCTGTACGAAATCGCGCGGCAAACTTACTGGAGGCGACAAAATGATTGCTCCGTTATCTTTACAGCATGTCGCAATATGTCTTGGCGCTCGTTTAGTCGGCAATAGCGTGAATTTTGACTGTGTTAGTACCGATTCTAGAGCGATCAAGTCGGGCTCGCTATTTGTTGCGCTGCGCGGCGATAATTTCGATGGGCATAATTTTTTAAACCAGGCGCAAGCGTCTGGAGCCTGTGCAGTAGTGGTGGATAGTCCGTGCAGCGATATTACAATTCCTCAGCTAATGGTTGCCAATACAACGCGTGCGCTCGGAGACATCTCAAAGTTGGTACGAGAGCAGTTTAGCGGACCATTAATTGCTATTACCGGGAGTTGCGGTAAAACCACAGTGAAAGAAATGTTGGCAGCGATTTTATCTCGCTGCGGTAAAATTCACGCTACGGCTGGCAATTTTAATAATCACATAGGTGTGCCGCTGACGCTATTGCAATTGTCAGCAGATGATGATTTTTCCGTGATTGAGATGGGTGCTAGTAGCGGGGGTGAAATTGAATATTTAACCCAGCTGGCTCAGCCGAATGTGGCGCTGGTCAATAATATTATGCCTGCACATGTGGAGGGCTTTGGTTCCGTCGATGCTATTGCCCGCGCTAAAGCCGAAATATATCAGAGTTTAAGTGACGATGGTGTGGCGGTGATTAATCTCGATGATCGTTATGCCAATGACATGATGTGCGAGCTGCCGACAAAAAATCACCTGACCTTTAGTTTGTTCGATCAGAGTGCCTGCGTACATGCTGATAATATTCAAACGCAGGCTCGGGGTACTCATTTTACGCTTTGTGTAGCCGGTGCTCGGTGCGATATTCAGCTCAATGTTATCGGTCAGCATAATTTAGCCAATGCTTTAGCTGCGACTTGCTGTGCTGTAGCCGTTGGTGCGACTTTAGAACATATTGCTAAAGGTCTTGAACAGTTTAAAGCGGTTAATGGCCGCTTAAATATTGTTCGAGGTATCAATAATTGTACCGTCATTGACGACAGTTATAACGCTAACCCTGGTTCTGTTTGTGCGGCCATTGATGCAGTGAAAAATATTCATGGCAATAAAATTTTAGTGCTGGGCGATATGGCTGAGTTAGGCTCTGAGGCTAAATTGGCACATGCCAGTGTGGGTGATTATGCACATTCAGCAGGTTTTTATTCACTTTACAGTGTTGGTATATTGTCGGCTTTAGCGGCCAAGAGTTTTGGTTCATTCGCTCAGTCTTTCGGGCAGCAGTCAGAATTAATTAAACATCTTAAATCAATCGTCACAGACGAGACGGTAATAGTCATCAAAGGTTCTCGCAGTGCCCATATGGAAAAAGTTGCGCAGGCATTGACGAGTAATAATAGTGGAGCGCAAGCATAATGTTATTTTGGTTAGCAGAAAATCTTCAGCAGCAATACAGTGCCTTCGCTGTTTTTCAGTACTTATCTGTGCGTGGCATTCTCGGTGTCATGACTGCCATGGCTATATCGCTATTGCTGGGGCCATGGATGATCCGCAAGCTAAATAATTTGCAAGTGGGTCAAGTTGTGCGCGATGACGGCCCCCAGTCGCACTTAAGTAAAACCGGTACACCTACTATGGGTGGCACTTTGATTTTGGCCTCCATTTTTATTAGCTCACTGCTCTGGTCAGATTTAAGTAATCGTTATGTTTGGGTGGTATTGGTTGTTACGGCCGTGTTTGGCGCTATAGGTTGGGTTGATGATTACCGTAAAGTAGTGGAAAAAAATTCGCGCGGATTGCCTGCTAAGTGGAAGTATTTCTGGCAGTCAGTGGGTGGTCTTGGTGCTGCCTTATTTTTGTATTATACCCAGACTAGTCCGGCAGAAACTCAGCTTATTATTCCGTTTTTTAAGAGCGTCGCGCTAGATCTTGGGCCTGCTTTTATTGTGCTGACCTACTTTGTGGTAGTGGGTTCTAGTAACGCGGTTAATTTAACAGACGGCCTCGATGGTCTGGCTATTATGCCTACTGTGATGGTCGGTTCGGCATTGGGCATTATTGCCTACTTGGCTGGCAACGTACATTTTGCCAATTATCTGCATATTCCTTATGTAGCAGGTGCTGGCGAGCTGGTAATTTTTTGTGGTGCCTTGGCTGGCGCTGGGCTGGGTTTTCTCTGGTTTAACACCTATCCTGCTCAAGTTTTTATGGGTGACGTGGGCGCGCTAGCTTTAGGTGCAGCGCTGGGTATTATCGCCGTGATAGTGCGTCATGAGATTGTCTTTTTTATTATGGGCGGGATTTTCGTTATGGAAACGGTCTCCGTCATACTGCAGGTGGCCTCGTACAAGATGACCAAACGTCGAATTTTTCGCATGGCGCCTATTCATCATCATTTTGAATTGAAAGGATGGCCTGAGCCACGCGTGATTGTACGTTTTTGGATTATCACTGTGATGCTGGTGCTATTTGGTCTGGCCACTTTAAAATTACGTTAATTAATAAAAGAAGATATAAAAAGTTATGACTCAACTCATCGCAACTAATAGCGTTACTGCAATCGTTGGCCTCGGTCTGACAGGGTTGTCTGTGGCTCGCTATATGTATAACAAAGGTAGTGCCTTTGTGATGGTTGACTCGCGCGAAGATCCGCCGATGCTAGCGCAATTTAAGAAAGAGTTCCCGACCGCAGCCATTGAATTGGGTCCATTAAATGTTGAAACTCTGACCGCCTCAGTTGAGATGGTTGTGAGTCCTGGTGTAGCGCTGTCCACCACTGCTATTGCTGCTGCCATCGAAGCCGGCGTTCCTGCTATTGGTGATATTGAGTTGTTTACGCGCGCAGCCCGCGCACCGATTGTTGCGATTACCGGCTCGAATGCGAAAAGCACAGTAACCACTCTGGTGGGTCTTATGGCCCAGTGTGCCGGCGTTAAAGTCGCCGTCGGCGGTAACATTGGTATCCCTGCACTGGATTTATTAGCTACTGCCGATATCGAGCTCTACGTGCTGGAATTGTCGAGTTTTCAGCTGGAGACAACACAAAAATTATCGGCACGAGTAGCTACAATTTTAAATATTAGTGCCGATCATATGGATCGTTACGATGGTCTGCCGCAGTATCATGCCGCCAAGCAGCGCGTCTATTTTGGTGCAGAGCATGTTGTGATTAATCGCGGCGATGTATTAACTCAGCCGCCACTGATAGACAATTGCAGCCGCATTAGTTTTGCTGCCACTACCCCGGACTTCAAACAATTTGGGGTCATTACGCAGGCTGACGGGGATTATTTGGCCTGGCAATTTGAGCCACTGCTCGCGGTAAGTGAATTAAAAATTAAAGGTCGGCATAACATTGAAAACGCTCTGGCTGCGCTTGCTCTAGGTCAGGCTGTAAAGCTACCAATGGCATCTATGCTAGAAGCTTTGCGTGAGTTTCCGGGTTTACCGCACCGCTGCCAGTGGCTGGGTAACTTTGGTGGAGTAGACTATTACAACGATTCTAAAGGCACCAATGTTGGCGCAACATTGGCAGCGCTTGATGGTTTGGCGGGATGCGTCAATAAATTGATTTTAATTGCTGGCGGTGTCGGCAAAGGCGCCGATTTTTCTGCGTTAACAAAGCCATTGTTGAAATCTTGCCGAGCAATGTTAGTGCTGGGTGAAGATGCCGATTTATTGGCGGCTATAGCCCCCGATGATTTTCCTGTTCTAGCCGTTGATTCACTGTTAACAGCGCTGCAGCAGGCGCGAACATTAGCACAGGCCGGTGATGCTGTGTTGCTGTCCCCAGCTTGTGCTAGTTTCGATATGTTTGCAGGTTTCGAAGCTCGCGGCGATGCATTTATTGCTGCGCTCACTAAAATAATGGGCGATGCGAATGATTAGTTTGACGCTGCCTTTTAATCGCCCAAGCGAGCGCGCCGGCATCGCGGGGTTAGCCCGCTATTTTGATGCCGATGCTTTGGATTGGACGCTTTTATGCTCATGGCTCTTAATGTTGTCTTTGGGGTTGGTGATGGTAGCGTCAGCCTCGATTACTTTTGCCGATCACACCTATGGTGATACTTGGTTTTTTGTTAAACGCCATTTGATATATTTGGTCCTCGGTCTCAGTGCTGGGTTCTGCGTGTTGTTGATTCCAACAAAATGGTGGCAGCGTTACAGCAGTTACTTATTAATTTTTGCTCTCATTCTATTGGTGTTGGTTCTAGTGCCAGGTATTGGTCGCCGCGTGAATGGCGCGCAGCGCTGGTTGGCACTGGGCCCTATAACAGTACAGGCTTCGGAGGTTGCCAAGTTTGCTGCGCTGATATTCTTTGCCAGTTTCTTTGCTCGCCGCCAAAAAGAGCTCAGTAATGGCTGGTGGGGTTTTAGTAAACCTGTAGCCGTAATGGCTGTGCTGGCTTTATTGTTACTACTAGAGCCTGATTTTGGTTCCACCGTAGTAATTTCGGTGATGGTTTTCTCGATGTTGTTTTTAGCTGGAGCACGCCTCTGGCAGTTTTCGCTGTTGGTCTTGGCGGGTGTGGGTAGTCTGGCGTTAATGGCTTGGATATCGCCTTATCGTATGAAACGTCTCTCTGCCTATTTAGATCCATGGGCCGATCAGTTTAACAGCGGATATCAATTGACTCAGTCGCTTATCGCTTTTGGGCGTGGCGAGTGGTTTGGTGCGGGTCTTGGCAATAGTGTGCAAAAACTATTTTATTTACCCGAAGCACATACGGATTTTATTTTTGCCATCTACGCCGAAGAGTTTGGTTTGGTCGGCGTAGTATTGGTTGTCGGGCTATTTTCTGTTCTGATCTGGCGTATTTTGTGCATTTCTCGTCGCGCCATAGTGCAGCGCAAACTATTTGAAAGCTTTGTTGCCTTCGGTGCAGCAATACTGATCGCCTTTCAGGTTTTCGTAAATATTGGTGTTACGTCAGGTTTATTGCCCACCAAAGGCCTGACCCTGCCTTTTATTAGTTATGGCGGAAGTAGCTTGTTAGTGAGTTGTGCTTTGATGTGTTTGTTGTTGCGTATGGATTGGGAATTGCGTAATGATTTGGGAGACATCAGCGGTGTTGGAGATTTGCCCCCCGCTAAGCTCAGTAAGAATCTTGGGGGTGCGTTGTGAGTAAGTCTCTACGCGCCTTAATTATGGCTGGCGGCACCGGAGGGCATGTGTTTCCTGCGCTGGCAGTGGCTAAATCTTTATCCGCACAGTCGGTAGATATTCATTGGCTCGGAACTAAGCGAGGCATTGAATCAAAGCTTGTGCCTGCCGCTAATATTCCTCTGCACTGTATTCAGGTTGAAGGTGTGCGCGGTAAAAGCAAACGTAGTTTATTGCTGGCGCCATTCAAGCTGCTAAAAGCTCTATGGCAGGCGGGTAAGGTTTTGCGCCAGTTAAAACCTAATGTTGTTGTCGGCTTTGGCGGTTTTGCATCCGGCCCCGGTGGTTTCATGGCCAGAATTTTGGGCATTCCTCTGTTGATCCATGAGCAGAATGCTATCGCCGGGACGACCAATAAATTGCTCCGTCCCCTCGCCTCAACTGTTATGCAGGCCTTTACTGGCGCCTTACCTAAAGCCGAAACCGTGGGTAATCCTGTGCGTGCCGAAATCCTCGCATTGCCAGCGCCGGCCGAGCGTATTAATTTCGCGAACCCGGCGGTGAACTTATTAGTTATTGGTGGCAGTCTCGGTGCTAAGGCTATTAACGAGTTGCTGCCTAAAGCCCTAGCGCTTATGTCGGTAGTATCGCGGCCAAATGTTTGGCACCAAACAGGTGCTGTTCATGTCGATGTAACAGCGCAGTTATATCAAGATTTACATCTACAAGATGCTCGAATTGATGCTTTTGTGGATGACATGGCCGCAGCTTATCAATGGGCAGATGTGATTGTTTGTCGCGCTGGTGCATTAACTGTGTCTGAACTTGCCGCGGCGGGTTTGGGAGGGGTGTTGATTCCATACCCTTGGGCTATCGATGATCATCAAGCAAAAAATGCTGAAGTATTAGTCGATGCCGGTGCTGCATACATGTGTCGGCAAGAAACAATGACCGCCGAGAGTTTAGAAAATATTCTTGCGGGTCTTATAAACGATAAAGCGCAATTGTTGCGAATGGCCGAAAGTGCCCGTCAACTGGCGCAGCCTGATGCGGCTAATAAAGTTGCCAATGCCTGTTTGGAGTTAATGAACAATGCCTAGCCGTAAAGATTTCATCATCCCTGAAATGCGTCGCATTAAACGTATCCATTTTATCGGTATCGGTGGTGCTGGGATGAGTGGTATTGCTGAGGTGCTGTTGAACCAAGGTTACAATATTTCTGGTTCCGATTTGCGCGAAACATCAACAACGGCTCGCCTACACAATATGGGAGCCAAAATTTTTATTGGTCACCATTCCGATAATGTTCAAGGTGCTGATGTGGTAGTGAATTCTACTGCCGTAAATACCTCCAATCCGGAAATGATCGGTGCCCGTGAATTACGAATTCCGGTGGTACATCGCGCGGATATGTTGGCAGAGCTGATGCGTTATCGTCACGGAATAGCGGTCGCGGGCACTCATGGCAAAACGACAACAACCAGTCTAATGGCGGCAGTGTTTGCCGCCGGTGACTGCGATCCAACCTTTGTCATTGGTGGGCTACTTAACAGTGCGGGCAGTAATGCTGGCCTGGGTGAAAGTCGCTACTTAGTCGCCGAAGCCGATGAAAGCGACGCGTCATTTTTACACCTACAGCCGATGGTTGCAGTGGTCACTAATATCGACTCTGACCATATGGAAACCTACGAAGGCGATTTCTCTCGTTTAAAGAAAACTTTCGTTGAATTTTTACATAATTTACCCTTCTATGGCCTGGCTGTAGTATGCGGAGATGACCCCGTTGTACGTGATATTATGCCGTCGATTTCACGTCCTACGTTGACTTATGGCTTTGCTGAAGATTGCGATTTTCGCGCTGTCAATGTAGTGCAAACCGAGAGTACCGTGAGCTTTGATGTATTGCGTAAAGGTTTTGATGATCCTTTAGCCGTTAAAGTGAATATGCCCGGTTTACACAATGTATTAAATGCGACTGCAGTGGTAACGGTTGCGACGGACGAAGGTATTAAAGACAGCGCAATTCAGCAGGGGTTGGCAAATTTTAGCGGCGTGGGTCGTCGCTTCCAGATATACGGAGAGTTTGAAGTAGCCGTCGATAAGCCCACCGCAATGTTGGTAGATGATTACGGCCATCATCCGCGAGAAGTGGCTGCAACGATTCAAGCTATTCGCGAAGGCTGGCCTGAACGCCGCTTGTTGATGGCGTATCAACCGCATAGATACACTCGTACTCGTGATCTATATGAAGATTTTGTTGAAGTGCTGTCATCGGTAGATCGTTTGGTACTGCTGGAGGTTTATAGCGCAGGGGAAGAGCCAATTGCCGGTGCCGATGGTCGGAATTTAAGTCGCAGCATTCGTGCTCGTGGCAATTTAGAACCCGTTTTTGTCGAGGGAATAGATGGTGTACCACAAATTATTAAGGACATTGTCGAGCCCGGAGACATAGTTATTACTCAGGGAGCCGGTAATGTTGGTCAGCTGGCAGTTGAGTTAGCGAAGAGAAAATTGCGATGAGTTTTTCTCTCGACAACAAAACCATACAACAACTTGGCCGTGTCGGCGTGCTATTCGGCGGAACCTCTGCCGAGCGCGACGTTTCGTTAAAAAGTGGTGCGGCGGTATGTGCCGCGCTGAGTAGTGTCGGAGTAAATGTTGTGGCCCTAGATTTGGGTGATGATGTTGTTGAGCAAATTCGCGCAGCAAAAATCGATCGTGCTTTTATCGCGTTGCATGGCGTTGGTGGCGAAGATGGCCGAATGCAGGCGCTGTTAGAATTTTTACACATACCTTATACCGGCAGTGGCGTACAAGCCTCGGCGATTGCTATGGATAAGTTGCGTACTAAGCAAATTTGGCGTGGTATGCGTTTACCTACACCTGACTTTGTTGAGCTGTACGCCGATTGTGATTGGCAGCAAGTGTTAGAGCAACTCGGTGGTGAGGTTATGGTTAAGCCAGCACATGAAGGTTCTAGTATTGGCATGTCGCGTGTTGCTTCTGTGACCGAATTACAACGAGCCTATAACGATGCCGCTCAATACGATTCACAGGTTTTGGCCGAGCGCTTAATTGTTGGCGCAGAATACACAGTTGCTATTTTAGATGGCCAGGCACTGCCAGCTATTGAGCTGCAAACGGACCACCGGTTTTACGATTATGAGGCTAAATATATTAGCGGTGATACCCGTTATATGTGCCCATGTGATTTGAGCGCTGCGCGCGAACAAGAGCTGCGCGCCTTGGCCCTGCAGGCATTTAATAGCATTGGCTGCCGTGCTTGGGGTCGAGTAGATTTTATGGCAGACGCCAAGGGTCACTTTACTCTGCTTGAAGTGAATACTGTGCCGGGCATGACAGCCACTAGTTTGGTGCCTATGGCCGCAAAAGTATTTGATATTAGTTTCGAAAAGTTGGTTTTAAATGTACTTTTGGCAACTTTAAAATAGGACCCCTTGTGGCCATAAACAACGATCTCAACGTGCGACTGAGCCGCGGCGCAACTCGCAAGGCCGGTTCGGCCTCTCGAAAGCGCAGCTTGTACATAAAGCCGTTGTTGATATTAGTGGCGGCTGTAATGTTGCCCCTAACGGTGTGGGAATCTTGGTATTTGCTGCGCACATCGCTGGACCGGCCAGTAGGGCGAGTTATGGTCGAAGGGGATTTTCGCTTTGTTGATCAATTGCGGGTGTCAGATTTAGTGTTGGCTGAATTGCTGGCGCAGGGCGAGAGTGGTAATTTTTTTGCTTTAGATTTACAGCAGCTACAGCAACATTTACAGCGCGAAGTTTGGATTGATCGCGCTCAAGTGGGACGCCGCTGGCCAGATGTTTTGACTGTGCGGGTGCAAGAACATCAACCGATTGCTCGCTGGAGCCAACAAGGTTTTTTGAACGTTCGCGGCGAAGTTATTGGCGCAAATACAGCACTAGAGTTGCAAGCTTTGCCTGTGTTAGAAGGGGCCTCGGGTGATGAGCAAGATGTAATGGCGCAATATCAACGGTTGTCGAGTTTATTGCGATCGCGAGATCTGTCGATTACACACCTGCAGCTATTGGCTACAGGGGTGTGGCGTATGCAACTTAAGGACGCTGATCGCAGCATACAGGTAGCGCTAGGGCGCGACCAAATAATAGAAAAAATACAGCGAATGCTGCTGGTTTTTGACACAGCATTGAAGGCAAACAGGCAGCAAATTGAAAAAATTGATCTGCGTTACAGCAATGGCATAACTGTTAGCTGGCGCGACTTAAATATTGAAAATAGTTAATGGTCACAAGGCTGACTAAAAGGGTTTAACGGATGACAGATTCCAGTGAAAGCAAGTTGATCGTCGGCTTGGATATAGGCACCTCGAAAGTTGTGGCTATTGTCGGCTCTGTGACGCCTGTGGGCGACCTGGAAATTATTGGTATTGGTTCACACCGCTCCAATGGTTTAAAAAAAGGTGTAGTGGTGAATATTGAATCGACTGTGCAGTCCATTCAGCGAGCGATCGAAGAGGCCGAGCTGATGGCTGGCTGCCAGATCCATTCGGTTTATGCTGGTATTGCTGGCAGTCATATTCGCAGTATGAATTCGCATGGCATAGTCGCGATTAAAGACCGAGAAGTTTTTTCTCAAGATTTGGACCGTGTGATCGATGCCGCGCAAGCTGTCGCCATACCTGCTGATCAAAAAATTCTGCATATTTTGCCGCAGGAATATTTGATCGATGAACAAGAAGGGGTGAAAGAGCCGCTGGGTATGTCGGGGGTACGTTTAGAGGCCAAGGTGCACCTGGTCAGCTGTGCCGTTAATGCCGCGCAAAATATTGAGAAGTGTATACGCCGCTGCGGCTTAGAGGTTGACGATATTATTTTGGAACAGCTCGCCTCTAGTTATGCGGTGCTGACCGAAGATGAAAAAGAACTGGGCGTATGCATGGTCGATATCGGCGGTGGAACCACCGATATCGCCATCTTTACGGAGGGCGCTATTCGCCATACAGGTGTCATACCTATTGCCGGCGATCAGGTGACTAACGACATTGCTATGGCGCTGCGCACACCGACGCCGCATGCTGAAGATTTAAAAATTAAATACGCTTGCGCGCTGGCCAAACTGACTGGCCCGGAAGAAACCATCAAAGTGCCAAGTGTCGGTGATCGTGAACCGCGCGACTTATCGCGTCAGGCATTGGCCGAGGTAGTGGAACCGCGCTATGACGAATTATTCACTCTGGTACAGGCAGAACTGAGCCGCAGTGGATATGTCGATATGATTGCAGCGGGCATTGTCTTAACGGGCGGCACCGCCAAAATGGAGGGCGTTATCGAATTGGCTGAAGAGATTTTTCATATGCCGGTTCGTCTTGGTACGCCGCAAAATATTAGTGGTCTAAAAGATATTGTAAACAACCCTATTTATTCCACCGGCGTTGGCCTGTTGAAATATGGGGCTAAGCAGCAGAAAGAGGGGAGGTCTGATATTAGTAGTAAGGACGCGAATAATAGTTGGTGGGACAGTGTTAAATCTTGGTTCAATGGTAACTTTTAGATTAAAAGTTGCTGAAATAAAATTAAAATTTTTAACTGCAGTATTCAGGGAAATCAGAGGGATTAACCATGTTCGAATTAGTTGATAGTGCACCAGATGATGCCGTAATTAAAGTTGTTGGTGTCGGTGGCGGTGGCGGTAATGCTGTAAAAAATATGATCGACAATGATGTCGGTGGTGTTGAGTTTATTTGTGCCAATACCGATGCACAGGCATTAAAGGGCATAAATGCGCGTACTGTATTGCAGTTGGGTAATAATATGACCAAGGGTTTGGGCGCAGGTGCCAACCCTGAAATCGGTCGTCAAGCCGCGATGGAAGATCGCGAGCGTATTGCCGAGGCTCTCAATGGCGCCGACATGGTGTTTATTACAGCGGGTATGGGCGGTGGTACCGGTACCGGTGCCGCTCCAGTCGTAGCAGAAATTGCTCGCGACATGGGTATTTTAACCGTGGCCGTGGTTACCACGCCCTTTTCTTTCGAAGGCAAGAAGCGTGCCTCTCTAGCTGATAATGGCCTTGCAGAACTCGAGGAATGTGTTGATTCTTTGATTACTGTACCCAATCAAAAGTTGTTGTCGGTATTGGGTAAAGGCGCCACTATTATTGATGCTTTTAAAGCGGGTAACACTGTATTACTGGAAGCCGTACAGGGTATTGCTGACCTCATTATGCGCCCCGGCTTGATTAACCTAGATTTCGCCGATGTGCGCACAGTGATGTCTGAAATGGGTGTTGCCATGATGGGCACCGGTATTGCAAGTGGCGAAGGCCGAGCCATAGCCGCCGCCGAAGCGGCACTGAATAACCCGCTGCTTGAAGATGTTAATCTTAACGGTGCGCGCGGTGTGCTGGTGAATGTCACCGGCGGTATGGATATGACTATGGATGAGTTTGAAGAAGTGGGCGAAATGGTCCGTGAATTTGCCTCTGACGATGCCACTGTTGTGGTCGGCAATGCCATTGATATGGAAATGGGCGAAGAGATTCGGGTCACGGTTGTTGCCACAGGTCTGGCGACCAATGTTACTTCCGCGCCTAAGCCGGTAGCCACAAAAGTGATCGACAATACTCGTCGCGCAAACTCTGGCCCTGTGGATTACGACAAGCCTACCGTTATGCGTAAGGCGCAGACTCAGAATCCAGCGCAAAACATGTCTCAGCCGCAGTCTCCAAGTCGAGGTCAGTCTGGCAATGCGGCTGCCGCTTTAGCTCCGGCCATAGAAGAAGAACGCGATATGGAATACCTTGATATTCCTGCGTTCTTGCGTCGTCAGGCTGACTAAATACGTTAGCTGAATTGATGGTTGATGGAACCCGTTACTGGTTTCAAGGCTTGATTCTTGTTAATATGCGCGCCTTTTCCGGCTTGCCCCTTTCCTCTATAGGGTAGGCCGTGCGAACTAATGGGCAATATTGTTGTCAATTAGTACCACGAGACAGGGATGGCTCGGTTTTTCTTACCGCGTTTATAAAAGCCTAAAAGGTTTGATATAGAGAGCGGTGAGGCGCGCATGCGCGGGAACTCAGCGATCCGCTTTAGGATCAGATACGGCTTTTATATACACCTCAAAAGGGTTAGGCAAACGCTATGATTAAACAGCGGACACTGAAAAATCCCATTCGCGCCACAGGCGTTGGTTTGCATACGGGTAAAAAAATCTATTTAACACTGCTGCCCGCACCCATTGATGCCGGTATTGTGTTTCGTCGCACCGATCTAACGCCTGCTGTTGACATTCCAGCTAAGGCTGAAAATGTTGGCGATACCACTTTGTCGACCTCTCTAATGAAAGGTGATGTTCGCGTTTCTACCGTTGAGCATCTGCTTTCTGCTATGGCGGGCTTAGGTATCGATAATGCCGTTGTTGAGGTCAGTGCTGATGAGGTACCGATTATGGACGGCAGTGCCGGTCCTTTCGTCTTTCTGATTCAGTCGGCAGGTATTCAAGAACAGAATGCCCCGAAGAAATTTATTCGTATTAAAAAATCCGTGACAGCAAAAGATGGCGATAAACATGCCAGTTTTCTGCCTTTTGATGGTTTCAAAGTTTCCTTTTCCATCGATTTTGATCACCCCGTATTTCGCGATCGCACTCTTGATGCCTCGCTCGACTTTTCTAGTACGTCTTTTGTTAAGGAAGTCAGTCGCGCCCGTACCTTTGGTTTTATGCATGAAATCGAATATTTGCGCTCAAAGGGCTTAGCTAAAGGCGGCAGCCTCGATAACGCCGTCGTTATTGATCAGTATCGGGTTCTGAATGAGGACGGCCTGCGCTACGAAGATGAGTTCGTAAAGCACAAGGTTCTCGATGCCATAGGCGATCTATATCTGTTAGGCAATAGTTTGATTGGCGAGTTTAAAGCGCACAAGTCAGGTCATGCCCTCAACAATAAGGTTTTGCGTCAATTAATCGCTCAGCCTGATGCCTGGGAAGTGGTGACCTTTGACGATGAAGAAGCGGCTCCGATTTCTTACATTAAGCCTTTGTTGGCGATTTAATTACTATTCAATAGGGTTGATTTAAGTGCCTTGTGCCGGCGCATAATGCTTGTCCGAAGAGCCATTTACGTGGAACTTCCGCTGACTAAACTTAAGTCCATATGGTCCTTAAAGCTTAGAATAATAACAATAATCGGCCTAATCAATATTAGAGCGCTTTTCGCTAGAAGCCTCCAGTATTAGGCCGCAGTAAGGCATTTCATGAAAATCATTCTGGTCAGAAAACGCCACGGTCGCACGCGCAGCTTTACGCTGGGTGTGTGGGCTCGTGCGCTCTTGTCGGCGTGTTTGTTGGGTCTTCCAGTGGGACTCGGTTTTATTGCTGTTCAAGGTGGTTTTGCCAGCAATGAGAATGATATTTTTAGCGAGGAATCCACCAATGCTTGGAAAGATCGTTTAGCCGAGCAGCAGTCTGATGTGGGTAAAATTAAGCGCGATGCCACCGACAAAGTCGCTGCACTAACCCTGCGCATGGCTGAATTACAGGCGCGGTTGTTACGTCTGGATGCCCTAGGTGAGCGCCTTACGACTATTGCCAAGCTCGATCAGGGCGAATTTGATTTTAGTCGCGCTCCTGCATTGGGTGGCCCCGAAGGTAATATTCTTGGCGACAGCTA